>NZ_JBHTIZ010000013.1:0-174170 GCF_042677265.1 Flavobacterium myungsuense
TTCAATATGTCTAGGAACGTGTTCTTCTTCTTAATAACGCTTTCATTCTCAAAGCGGGTGCAAAAGTAAGCATTCTTTTATATCTAACAAGCTTTTTGAAATAATTTTTTGATTTTATTTTCTTTTGTCTCGTTTTCAGTATTTTATAAGAACATCCCTCTTTCGCGGGGTGCAAAGATAAACACTTATCTTACTTTTTTCCAAAACTTTCTTACCCTTTTTTTTACTTTTTTTATAAATCGTTGGACATGTGCGGGTTGTCAATTTTAAAATTTGCTTACAAAGGCGCAATGTTTTTTTTATGAGTTAATAAAAATAGCTCGAAAAGGCGCTAAGACGCAAAGTTCATCAGGAAAACAAACTAACAAAGTACAAAAAGTTATTCAAATGTGCTTTTGAAATCAAATGCTAATAGCCCTGATAGAAGTGAAAATCCTTTTTTTTGCTTCTTTAGCAAGAAAAAGATTGTAACGGATAGCAGGAAGTAGCTCCTTGAAAAAATGAGATTTAATTTTTATTCAATGCTTTTTGCTCCCAAAAATCGGATAAATCATCATAACTGACTGGGTTTTTAGATTCTTGTTTGATTAATCTTCCGCTATTGAATGCTCTAAAGAGAATAGTTTCAATAAGATAATCTTCGTTAACTTCGTATGGAGAATAAGGTGTTTTGAGATTTATGTCGAATACTTTTGCAGTTGTGTTAGACCAAAATGCTTTCCAACCGCTTTTATAATCTTTAATTAATTCATAAGTTGTAAAACCCGTTTGACGGTGAATGAGCTTCACTAATATTTGCCCTTGCTTGCGAGATAACTTTTTTAATTGTTCGGTAAATTCATTCTCCATATAATCTTCAACAATTTTGAAGTACTTTCTTTTTTCTTTACTGGTTTTCAACTTGTCCATAGTATTATTGATAGCTACTAATCGTACTGAAGCAATTCTTGCATAAGGATATGTCTTATAGACTCTGTTTCGCAATAATAAGTATTGCTTTTTACTTTCTGGATCTAGTTTCTCTTTAAGGATTAAGATTTCTTCAAGCTGAATGGGTTCACTTAATAAGGTGTCGCTTTCTTTAAGCTGATACCCCATTTTAACAGTATCTTTTTCTGATATTTGTGATTGAACTGAAATTGATACTAAAAGAAAAAAGAAAAAAGAAATTATAATCTTCATAAACGAGAAAAATTAATTGATAAAATTATACATTATATATGCAAGTGTAATGCCAAATTTATAAATTAGCAAAAAAAAATACGTATGAGTTCAGAATCTATATTAAAAAAGTCTTCAATAACTTTTTTGGAAAACTATTTAAACAATGCATCACCTACCGGTTATGAAGCTGAAGGTCAAAAATTATGGATGGAATACATAAAACCTTATGTTGACACTTTTATTACCGATACTTATGGCACAGCCGTTGGTGTTATTAATCCTGAAGCTCCTTATAAAGTAGTCATTGAAGGTCATTCTGACGAAATTGCATGGTATGTAAATTATATTACTGATGATGGATTGGTGTATGTAATTAGAAATGGAGGTTCTGATCATCAAATAGCACCTTCGAAACGTGTAAATATTCATACTAAAAATGGAATCGTAAAAGGTGTTTTTGGGTGGCCTGCTATTCATACTAGAAATAGAGACAAAGAAGAAAACCCAAAAATCAGTAATATTTTTATTGATTTAGGGTGCGAATCTAAGGAACAGGTTGAAAAAATGGGAGTTCATGTAGGCTGTGTGATAACTTACCCTGATGAATTTATGATTATGAACGAAAACAAATTTGTTTGTCGTGCTATAGACAATCGTATGGGCGGATTTATGATTGCCGAAGTAGCTCGATTATTACATGAAAATAATATTAAACTTCCTTTTGGTTTATACATTACCAACTCAGTGCAAGAAGAAGTTGGTTTGCGCGGGGCTGAAATGATAACTCAAACCATTAAGCCAAATGTTGCCATAATAACTGATGTTTGCCATGACTCTTCAACACCAATGATTGAAAAGAAAATTGAAGGAGACACAAAAATAGGTCGTGGCCCTGTTGTTACATACGCTCCAGCGGTTCAGAATAATTTAAGAGAATTAATATTGAATACTGCTGTAGAGAAAGGAATTCCTTTTCAACGACTAGCTTCTTCTAGAGTTACAGGAACTGACACTGATGCTTTCGCCTATAGCAATGGCGGAGTAGCATCGGCACTAATTTCGTTACCATTACGTTATATGCATACAACCGTAGAAATGGTGCATCGTGATGACGTTGAAAATGTCATTAAACTAATCTACGAAACACTATTGAAAATTGAAAACGAGGAAACTTTTTCGTATTTCAAATAAAATCAATTACTTAAAACGAGTGTTTCTAGCTAAAAATTATCTTTTTTATTGATTATCGAAATACTTTATATAACAAAAAAAGCAATGTCAAAAGGAATTTACACAGGTATAATAGAAAAGGATGCAAACGGAAATTACCATTGCGGAGAATTTCTTTTAGATTATCAAATGGTTTCTAAAGGGTTCAATTTAGGTGACAAAATCACTATTAAAACAACCATAGTAAATCCAAGTGATAAATCGTTTGCCGAATACCCAAAAAAATCTAGAAATTTTGCGTTGTTTAATAATAAGCCCGATTAGTATTATAATATATTAAAAACTAGAATTGTATGTTTAAAATTATTGCTAAAGCTAACAAATTTATTTTACCTAGTTTTTCTAAACAACAATTGGATATAAGCAAAGCTACGAAATGGCAAATGGCAATTATTAGTTGGAGATATTTTATAACAACCAGAGCGTTAGAGGAGTAAAATAGATTAAAATCTAAAATATATTTTATTTGAATTTAGATTTGCAGATTTACCAAAATTACTTATATTTGCACCCACAAAAAAGGCCTCGTGGCGCAACTGAATAGCGCACTTGATTACGGCTCAAGAGGTTACTGGTTTGAATCCAGTCGAGGTCACAAAACATCATCCCGAAACACTTGATATACAAGGTTTCGGGATTTTTTATTATGTTTGTGTGGCTATTTTGTGTCCTTTATCATAACTGTTGCCAATTTAAACAAATAACATTATCAAAATATAAAAAATAAAAAATAATTGTATCAACTTAAAATATAGATATGTTTGACCTTCCTGAGGAAACTTTAAAATTATACAATGCTAGTAAAAACGATTTTGAAAATCTACTAAATACAATTCAACAAGATTGTAAAAAAATTAAAATAGATTTTTTGTCAAAAGAGTTCTACGCTATAAAACCAAAGGCTGAAATAAATGATTGTTATAGTTTTTTTTTACAATTTACACCGTATCTAAATCAACTTATTTTTTTTTCAAACGATGACGAGGTAATTTCTAAATTAAAAAAATATGGTTTTAATTATTCCTCTTTAAAGTGGATGATTAACATAAATGAAATTGAATCCGAAATTAGAAGATTAGAAAAAATAGAAGGTTTACTTATTTTTCCTGAAGTTTACCTCTCATCTTGCATAATCTATGTTAGTTCAAAATTTCAATTAGATGCATTTGAGAATTTTATTGGTAATGTAAATCACAACGGATTATTTACTAACAAACTTTATGTTGATTCGATTAACAGATTTAGAAGAAGGAATTACAACCAAATTAACAATTCAAAACCATATAAAGACGAATTTGAGTATTTAATGAATGAACAATTTGATTTGTTGGAAAACAAAGCAATCGAAAATGGAGAAGAAAAATCAAAAGCATCAAAATTTGTTTTAAAAACATTAAATGGAAATAGCGGAAATATTAATGAATTATTTCAATTTTCAACAAGTGGTATTAGTCAATCAAGCGTCTATTATGAACTTTTCCCTTTGCTAAAACTAATTTTAAAAGAAAAAAAATATAAAAGCGAGGAAGAATTTTACGAAAATAATAATGAAGCTAATTATAACAACAAATATCGTCTTTACAAAATATCCAAAGTAAGAGATTTTTTCAATTTAAAATAATTAAAAATCGATATGATAATAATTACTTATCCTGACCAAAATTGGTCAGGATTTTTTTTTGGTAAAAAAACCGCTCACTTTTTAATTTGCACATTTTATTTATTTACACCGGCGAAATAACTAAAATAAATAATTAAAAAAAACATTATGAAGACAGAAAAAATAGAACTCCGAACACTTTGGACAGTAAAAGAAACAGCAATCTATCTTAGAAAGTCAGTGAAGACAATAAGAAGGCGTCTTAAATGTGACCGCATCAAAGGATTTAAGGAAGGTAAAAATGGGAACATATTAATTTATGCGGATACAGTTACAGAGGAAAACCTTAATTCTGCCAAAGCAAAATTTAAAAATAATCTTTAATAAAATGACTGAATTTATATTCACGGAGAGAATCTCCAATATATCCTCTCTCCAATTAGACATTAATAATATCAGAAGACCTCTTTTTGAAAAGACATTCAGATATTCCTCAAACGGTCAGAAGTTCATACTAACCGATGTTCAATTTATGAAATACAAAAGAAATCGTATTCTTGAAAAGTTTAACTCAATGTACAGTTCGATTGACTATACTTGGTTGGAAATAGGATTTGATTTTAGCGTTAATACAAGAGTCTCGGAGATATTACTTAAACTAAAGAGAAATTTGACTAAAATCGGTGTACCAATGGCAGGTTATATTTGGTTAATCGATAAAGGCGACTTGCACGGTATTATGCACTTTCATCTAATTGTAGCGATACCAAGATTAGATTTAAAAGGAAAGACATTACCTGATTGTTTAAAACTGAAATTTAAGAACAAAAAAATCCACAGTTCATTCGTGACCAATAAACCAAAAATGATTGATTATTTACTGAAAAAAGAAATTTATTTCATCGGTAAAAGAAAACGAGTTTACGGTAAGAGTCGAAATATAAAAGTATAAAGAAATAAAAGCAACCTCTTTAAACAGTAATGATAAGGTTTTGCTTAATTAACAAAACAAATATTAACATCTTAAAAACATTTTACAATGCTAGACAACCCAACAAAAACAAGGCTTTGCCCATTTTCAAATACATTTTTTGAAGCCAAACGACAGAACCAGATTTATCGGTCAAAATTTGACCGTATTTCGGCTAATAACGAGCGAAATAATTCGCTTCGTCGAAAGTTAAATTCTGTAAACAAAGAATTATTAAAAAGTTATAAAGTTGCCGATGATTTATTAGGCGATAAAATCGAGGTTATAGTGAATAAACATTTTATGCGAGGAAGAGGATTTTCGTTCCAGATGTTTACAAACGTTGTTAATCAAGATGATGAAATTGTATACGGTCTTTACGATATTACGTTCAAGAAAATAAACGATGATGAATATTTAATAAGAAGAAAAAAATGATAGATATAGATTTACAAAATTTAAAAATACTACCGACCGACCACATAGCTCTAAAAGATTATGATTATGCCGTCGGTGTAGATAAGGAAAACAAAATATTAAGCAATGCCATTTTAGGAATCATAGCAGTTGGACTTACAGTATTAATTTATTACATTATAATCGATGCAGAATCAAGAAAAAAAAGGTAGTGTTAATGTGCCCAACATTAAACAAATGGTAAAAGACGAACTCTATAAAAGCAAATATGTAAAAACTGCAATATATGTTTTTGGGGGCGTTCTCGGATTGTTTGCATTAGGTTTTGTTTTCAAAGCAGTCAACTACACTGCCTACAATTTCAAAAACCTAAATGCCACACTTAAACGATAATTTTAGGGTACACCCCGTGATGTGAATGGAAAATGAAGTAACCAAGAAACTTTTAACAACAAAAACAGCCAATTTTAAACAATATTAGGGTGTATTATACCCGAACCATACGATGTGCAAAATGAATATACTTTATACAAGAATTTCGACAATTGAACAAAAGAACAACAGACAAGTTCAAAATGCCAAAGAGTTTGATTATGTTATTGAAGACAAATGTTCAGGTGCAACACCATTTTTTGAGAGAGATGGTGGGAAACGAATTAAAAAGATGATTGCCAAAAGTCAAATAACGAAAGTCACTGTTCATCAGATTGACCGTTTGGGTAGAAATCTTTTAGATATTCTAAATACAATTGACTTCTTCAATAAGAAAGGTATATGTATAAATTTCATACAGCAGGGTATTAAAACACTCAACGATGACGGAACTGAAAATCCAATATCTAAAATGATAATTTCGGTACTCGGTGTTGTAGCAGAAATGGAACGTAACCTCATTAGAGAACGTCAGGCAGAAGGTATAGCGATAGCAAAAGCAAATGGAGTTTACAAGGGTCGTGTTTTAGGAACTAAAGAGTCTAATTTAGATTTCTTAAATAAACCAAAAGTAAAACTTGCCATAGAATTTTTAAACAGGGGAAAGAAAAGTGTTGAAGTGCAAAAATTAACTCTATTACACCGCAACACGATAACAAAAATAAAAAAACTTAATAAGTTATTAAACAATGAAAAGTAACTTCAAATTAGGCGAAATTTTATGTGAAAGATGCAGTTTAAAAAAACCTGCTAACCAACGTTACTACTATGTAGTTATACAAGAAGAAACTGATGATAAGTATTTGGTAATACAAACTATCAATTCAAATTCTTTGTATGCTTCGGGTACATCAATAAATCCAACTCATCCTGAAGATGATTTGGTAGTTACAGAATTAAAAGCCTCATATCTACTTCATCAAGAAATTACAGTTGTAGATTCTATAGTCAATGAACCTGTTGTTTCTAATGCTATAGGGTATGAAGGAAATAATAGAATTATAATGTTCACACCTGTCAATGATGATTTGATTGGAAATGTTTATTACGAAGTAAAAAGCCAAAAAAAATCAACTGTTTCGGGTTATTTATATTGCGAATTTTATCGAAAAGAAAAATTTATCAAATAAAAAATATTTTTATTCAGAATACCATCTGAATTTCTTACACAAAATCAGAATTTATTTTTTGATTTTTAAAACAAAAAACTTCAAAATCACTTAAAATTATCACATAGTTTTAAAAGTGAACTTCATATTTTTATTAATTTTTTTCATCAAAACTAATTCTACTTTATTTATAGATTTTCCAAATTTTTCATTTTGAATTTCTAATAACCTTATGTTAATAAGTGCTAACTCTCTGCTGTAAATTAAATTATAGATATTTTTTTTATTTGAAAGTTTTGAATGGGAATACTTGTCGAAACCTACTAATTTATTAAGAAATTTTAAATCTTTGTTGTCAAATAAATCAAAGTCTATCTTTTTCGCAAATTGACTTATGTTAATTAAAATAACTTTTATATTATCAATTAATTTTTCATTAGTACTAAATACACTAATTTCTAAATAATCAAGTTTAGTAATTTCATAAATACTGTCAATTGAAATAATTATTTTTTCAATTAACTCATAGTTTTCTTCCTTTTTCATAATTAAGCTACTTTACAATAATTTGCATACCTCGTTTTAAAATAATCAAATAATATTTCTGTTTTTACTACCCTATCTCCATCACTGAATGTCGGAAAAGGTAATTTCGTATATAAGTGGTCATTGATAGCTTTCTTAACAGCCGATGCCGTTTGTGTTTTCTCTGACCAGTACTCTACTTTAAACTCATTATTTTTGAGATGTTCTAATAACTTTCTTGCGGTATCTTTTACCTCAACTTTTTCCTTGTCAGTGATTTTTTTATCTCGGTTCAGCATATCGAAAACCGTTAATTCGTCTTCGTCTAACAATTCTCGTTCGGCACGCTTTTCTTCTTCTGATAAATCTCCTAACAATAATATCAGGGCATCAAACAACTCTTTGACCGTAGCATATTCTTTACCATTATTGTAGTTCTCAATGATTTCTTGATAACGCTCGTAAAAATCAATTCGTAGCGGATTCTGGTCAAGCAGACGATTCATTTTCTTAGCTACACGGTCTTTTAGCGATTGTACTGCAATATTTTTGTTGCCATCAATTTTCAAAAATTCCTCTTCAATTTTCCTGAAGTCTAAACCACTCAAATCTATTTTTTGACCATAGCCTTCCACGTGTTCCATAACCATATTCAAACTCTCGATAGATTGGTTCACAACATACTGAACTCGGGAAACAATATGAGTAACATTAGCTTCGTCAATCTTATCATTCATTAACGAATACAAGGCATTTATAGCATCTCGTTTGTCCTTATATTCATAAATTGAGTTATCAGGCATTAAAGCTTTATACTTCTTAAAAACCTCTCTTGCTAAAATTCCAAATTTATTTCGGGTTTCGTCATTTTTGCAAAGTACGTTATAGCCCTGTTCTATGTATTTAATTTTGTATAAATTATCTTCAGCATTGATGATTGAAAGTAGCTTAAACTTACACTCATCATCCAAAAATAATTCAGTGGCTTGAATCGTTTCATCTAAGTCAGCAATCAGTTCTTCTAATGGTCGAACAGGAACATCGTCTGTTCCGTTTGGTGTTCCTTTACTTCCGCTATCTCCATAAATGGCTAAGGCTTCCAGCAATGCCTTGTAGGTTTCTATATAGTCAACAATAAGACCGTTGTTTTTATCTTCGTGGACACGATTAGCCCTAGCTATGGTTTGCATCAAAGTATGAGATTTCATTGGCTTATCTAAATACAAAGTCGATAAACTCTTAACATCAAATCCAGTAACCCACATCGCCGTCACTATCGCTAGCCTAAATGGGTGGTTTTCCGCCTTGAAATCTTCTTCAAGGTTGCGAGTATTCATTTTCAAACGGTGCGGTTCTATATCCAATCCCCACGCTTCAAACTTGTCTATCTCGTTCTGTTCGTGACTGACCACAACACTAATTTCGGTTTCCCTTGCCCAATCCCATTCTCGCTGTTGCGAAAGTTGCTCCTGCAAATCTTCAATTTTTTCAATTTCCTTTTTACGAGTTTCCAAATAGACAGCCCATTCTTCAGAAATCAAATCATACATTTTTACAACCGTTACCTTATCCATAGCAACAAACATAGCTTTGCCTTTGTAACCTCTTCCGTTGAAATGCGAAACCACATCTTTAGCGATTGCTCGTAATCGCTTTTCTGCTGTTAAAATTGGATATTCTCTTGCGAAAAGTTTCTTGAGTTTTGCTTGTTGGTCATCGTCTAAATCTTCTTGTTCAATGGCTTCTCGAATTTGGTCATTGATTATCGGATTGTCTAACCGCAACTTCTCGCCTCTGTTTTCATAATACAACGGTACGGTTGCGCCATCTTCTATTGACCTTTTAAAATCATATTTGGAAACATACTCTCCAAATATTCTTCGGGTTATTTCATCGTCTTTAAATAAAGGTGTTCCTGTAAATCCAATAAACGAAGCATTTGGTAACGCTTTTCGCATATTCATTGCTAATGAACCACCTTGTGTTCTGTGAGATTCATCTGACAAAACGATAATATTATCCCGTAAAGTAATAACCTCATTAAAGTTGAATTTATGAATTAACGAAAAAATATAGCGTTGGTCGGTCTTCAATAATTCTTTTAAATGCCCTCCACTTGTGGCTTTTACATTCAAATCCTGAACTGCTCCAACTCCTGTGAAAGTCTTGTATATTTGGGTGTCTAATTCGTTTCTATCTGTTACCAAAAGAAAAGTATAACCACCACCTAAAGCCCGTAATATCTTTTGGCAAAGAAAAACCATAGAGTAACTCTTACCACTTCCTTGCGTATGCCAGAAAACCCCTAATTTCTGCGCATTCTCTTTTGAAATCAATCCATTTTTGGCTTGTTCTTGAACGGAAACAAAATGTTCTACTGCCTTGTTTACACCAATAAACTGATGGTTTCTTGCAATCAATTTTACAATAGAACCGATGGAATTATCAAACAGCACAAAGTTCTCGAACAAATCCATTATTCGGTTTTTCTCGCAAACTCCTTTTAGAATTCCATCTAAACTGATAATACCTTCTTGCTCTTCGGTGATACGTTTCCAATCGTGGAAATGTTCATATTTAGAAGTGATTGCTCCTATTTTACTTTCAAAACCATTACTTAAAATAATAAAAGCGTTGGTGTGAAACATTTTAGGAATGGTCTGCTTGTAATCTTTTAAATTGGTTTCAAAAGCTACTTTAATTTTGCGGTGGTGTGCTTTGAGTTCAATGAACAACAACGGAATACCATTTACAAAGCCAACAATATCAGGACGCTTTCTGCGCTTCGATTTTCCTTCAACCCATAATTGTTGTACCGCAAGAAAGTTGTTGTTTTCTATGGTGTCAAAATCAAAAACCTTTATTTTCTTGTTGCGGATAATTTCGTTTTTTTCATTCTTATACGTAACAGGAATACCTTCTTTCAAGAAGTTGTGTTTCTCAAAGTTTAAATCGGATAAACTCTTTGTCGCATCATCACTATTTATTATTTCATAAGCCAATTCATAAGCCTGAACAGGTAGGTTTGGATTCAGTTTTTGGATTGCCTCCAAGAACCTGTTTTTTAGTAAAACATCCGCTTCACTATGTCTTCCAATAGTTCCGTTTTCGCCAAAGGTTTCCCCTTGATATACGTTGGATATTTCCCAATGCAATTGATTTTTGAAAATATCAATACAAGTCTGTTCAATCAATTGGTCTTCTGAATAATTGTTTCCCATAGGTTATGATTTTGCAAAGACAATTAGGGGCTGAATATCATTTTTATCAGCCTTTCTAACTGCCTGTATATAGTTGCTCCTTGCTTCGGTGGCTTTTACTAAATTAGTACTGCCCCAAGAAAAGAATTTGCTGTTGTATAATTTTTCCATTATCAAATCTGCAATCAAACGAGAATGTCTTCCGTTTCCGTTGGCAAAACAATGAATACTTACCAAACGATGTTTAAAACGAATGGCAAGTTCTTCCGAATCGTATGTTTTGTTTTCCTGCCAAAATACAGCATCGTCCAATAACTGTTTCAGTTCTATAGCTATGAGATAACTCTTGATACCTATGTTCTTTTCAGAGGTTCTAAACGTTCCTGCCCATTTCCAAACTTCGCCATACATACGCTTGTGTAGGTCTTTGATAAACTTTTCCGAAAACAATTGTTCGGCTTTTAGTTTTTTACCAAAAGTCCACTGAATTGCTTTCTCGATATTGAGTTGCTCAAATTCGTCCAATTCCTCCCGAGTGGTAATAGAAGGAATACGCAATCCTTCTTTTTCCTCCTCATCTAAAGGCGTTTGACCGTCTATATATTCAATCGTTAATCCCATAGGTATTTTGGCATTTCACTTTTAATCTCATTTGTTTTTTGAGCAATAGCTTTTTCGATGCGTTCCTTAGAGTTTTGTTGGTCTTCCAACGTCATTGTATTGTTGGTGCGCATCACTATCTCGGTGGCTAATTCTTTGGCACGTTTTCCTATCATTTGCTCTAACGATTCGTGTTTGGAAACAAAACCATATACCAATTGCATATCCATAGCATTGGCTACATCACGCAACGAGTTTAATGTAATTGTACCGTTGGCTTCTCGTTCTTCAATTTCTTTTGTGCTTTGTGGCGCAATATTTAAACGATTACCCAATTGACGTAACGACATTTTTAGTGCCGTACGAAAGGTGTTAACCCAACCTTTTGCAGGAACTACTGTTGCTTTCAAATCCTTGAAAGCCTCTAATTTCTTATCGGTTTGCTGTAAAAGCAAATACTGTTTATTGTTTTTCATAAGGCTATTACCTGAACTATTCGATACAAATTTAAGGTTATTACCTGAAATAAAAAAATATTTTTAAGGTTATAGCCTTAAATTTATCCAATGTATTTATCATACTTATAATATTCTTTTAAATTTTTATCAAAATAAGGTTTTAGTTTTTCTATTCTTTTAAAATACCTATTCCAAGTTTTATAATTATTTTCAGAGAAAAGATTGCAGTCTTGTCTTAGAAAAGAAGACCCTCGAATTTCAAATAAAATATTTCTTAATTCTTCATCTAAATATTTACCTGAGAGCAATAATTTATCAACTGTGTCAATGGTTGAAGTATTCCTTTTATTTAGGAAAAAAGTCCAATCTTCCTTCGGAAAATAAAATTTTACTTTTTCTTGAGATTGAATTTTTGATAAATGCTCTTTAAACTCTTGCTCTGTTAGCCACCAACTAAAATCAAATTTCATAACACCTGTTATGTTGTGTATAATTGTGTGGTTATTGGAAATCAAACTCATTACGTTACTTGCAATGTAGGGCATAATATGTTTTTTTTCTTCTCTTTCAACAAGGTAATTATTTAGAAAAAAGAATATATAACCTGCAATATAAGACATACATAAATTTTCAATCAGGTTATTAATTTTAACTCCATCGAGAGTAGTTTCAATCTTAAAATCAATAAAATTTATCCAAATGACTATAAGACCCAATATAAAAGCAATGAATGTTAAACCTTTTATTTTCATACATCTATCGTTCTATTCATCAATCTCGGCAACAGTATATCTCTTGCTTCTTTGAGTTTTTGGTTGTAATTCAACAGATGAATTGTTTGCTCAAGCAGTGGATATGCTTTTTTATTAAACTCATCCAATGTTTTTTCATCAGGAATTATTATTGGCTGCTCCTTCATAAACTTGTAATGTCTTGCGTAAGCATAATTTGAGAGGTCAATATTATTTATTGACAAATAAAAATAAGCGGGAAGTAAATTTTCATTTTTAGGAAACATTAATTGAGTACCATCTGCCCCTGAAACAAAAGGGAAATTTACAAATTTCACTCTTCTTGTATGGTCGCCAAAAACCACAATAGGTAGATGCAAATCTTGAACAACTTCCTCATTGTTAGTATAACCTGCAATAAATCCATTTGCTTGGTCTATAATTGGAAATTTACCTTCTAATTCATAATCGTCTGTTTTTAGTTTACCGTTACGCTTTATTGTAAGCAATTGATTTCCGATAATATCAACAGACCACCCAACAGGCAAACCACTTTCCACATCAAACGCTGTATGCTCATAATTAGCGAAACGAAAATTAACAAACCACTCTTTGTAAATATTTTGTGCCGTTTCTTCTAATAACTTAATTCGTTTAAGGTTATTTTCTATTAAATCATCAAATGAAGATAAAACACTTCCTATCTTCTTTTGAGTTTCAATATCTATAGGTACTTCAAGTTTTAATGTCATAAAATTACTTTTACTTACATTTTCTCTTCCTGAAGATGCACCTGTGTCAGCAGATTTAACTTTGTGCAAAATATTTTTCAAAGCATAGAAAACAAAGAAAGGGTCATATTTTTTTTCATCAGGAATTACAGCATTAACTGCTTGATTTATAAAAGAAAAATCATTGGTCAAAGTAATTTTTTTTCCAATACTACCTATTGTAACAACACAAGTAGAAAGTGGCGGTATTAATGAATTTATATACTTCTTGTATGCAAGTTCTGAATAATAATCTTCTGTTATTGGAGTATATCTTTGCCCGATTTCCATATCAGTAGGTTTAATAAACTTATAGTCATTGCCATAAAATTCAGGATTGCTTTTCGGAGGTGTATTGCCTGTGATAACTTTTCCTATGTCGCCGATACTAATCTGAATCCAACTCATAACCCTAATTCATTAAGGTTAATCTGAATTTGTTCTGCAAGAATAATGGCTTCGTCATTCAAACTTTGCAGTTCTACTTTTATTTCTGCCATACGCTCTTCGTAATCAAAATCTTCGTCTATTTGAGGTGCAACGCCAACATAGCGTCCTGCGGTGAGGCTGTAATCGTTGGTGGCAATTTCTTCTTTAGTAACTACTTTACATAAACCTGCAATATCAGCATACTCACTTTTCGGGAAACGGCTTACTAACCAATGGGCTTCTTTATTAAAATAAAGCACTTGGTCAAGGGTGTGGCTAAAGTCCACAAAGTCCAATTCCATCTGTTTTAATTGGTCTAAAACTTGTTTTTTCCATTCTTTTTGCTTCCGCAAATCGCCCTTTTTTCCTGCTTCTTTTACAAAAGCGTTTATGGCTTTCAAGAAGTTGATATAGGCACGTTTTCCTTTCTTTAATTGGTCGGTATTGTCCTTCGTTAAGGTCTGTAATACTGCGGTGTTGTTGTAGGTTAGTTTTGTTTTTGAAAAAGCGGTTGCTAATTGCGTAATGCTTTCAATATCATCAGCATCAAAGGTTTCGTTCCATTGGGCTAAAGTCACTTTAGGCAATAGTTTTTCAAAGGTGGTTTGAAGTCCTTTGTTGTATTTATCAGCCAAACTATTCGCTTGTGCTGTGATTTGGCTTAAATGGTCGTTAATAGTCGAGAAGTAATGCGACACAGTTTTATCAAACACTTCTCGTTTGCCTCTATACAATCCTACAACGGCTTGAATGTTGGCTAACTGCTCGGGCGTGAAATCGTGCAAATTAGAAGATACTTTGCGATAAACGTCTCTCAAGTCAAGCATCAAGGTTTGGTTGGCTCTGTGAGCATCTTTTTCTTTTTCTCTATCAAAGAACCAAAGCGTACAAGGCAAGGAACGAGTATAGAAGAATTTAGTTCCAATAGAAACCATAACATCTACCGCTCCTGTTTCTACTAATTTTTGGCGAATGTCTTTTTCTGAATGCCCTGCATCCGAAGCCGAAGAAGCCATTACAAAACCTGCTCTTCCTGTTTCATTAAGCAACGAATAAAAATATTGAATCCAAAGGTAGTTTCCGTTATCGTTTTTTGGTAAACCAAAAGGCAAACGTGGGTCTTTCTTTACGCTGTCTTTGCTTTTATCTACTCCATCCACATTAAACGGCGGATTCGCCATTATGAAATCGCATTTCCCTACCAAGTCGTGTTTGTCTTCATAAAAGGTATTTCCTTGCAAGATGCTACCTTCTAACCCGTGTATTGCCATATTCATTTTGGCTAATCGAGTATTGGTATCGGCTTTCTCTTGTCCGTAGAATGTTACTTTGTTGGATGGGTCAACACCTTCTTCCTCTTCAATAAAGTGAGCCGTTTGCACAAACATACCTGCTGAACCTACAGCAATATCGGCAACTATTCCGTGATTGGGCTGGATGATTTTTACAATCGTGTTTACTAATGATGGTGGAGTAAAAAACTCGCCACCTTCTTGCGCTCCAATCATTGCGAACTTATTCAGGAAGAACTCATAGATTCTACCGAAAACATCGCCTGAAACATCGTTTAAAGATTCGTCATTAAAAACACGAATAAGGCGTTGTAAGAGGTCTTTGTCAAAAAGGTTATATTCTTTAGGCAAAACACCTAAAAGGTTCTCATATTCGCTCTCAATATTTCGCATTGCTTCGTTGATGTATTCGCCTATGTCGGCACTATCAGGAAGATTGGCTATGGTAGTCCATTTCGCTGTTTCGTTTAGGAAAATGGCTTTGGCAGTTAGGAAGTCATTTTTTTCAATTTGTCTCACTCCACGTGTGGGATGCACAGGCAGTGATTTCTCGATTTGTTGTTTGGCAATGATAAATCGGTTGTACGCTTGACGAAGAAATATAAGTCCCAATACAGGGAAACTATATTCTGATGCGGTAAGTTTACTATTGGCTCGTAAATCGTCTGCGGTTTTCCAAAGACGTGTTTCTAATTGTTTGAGTTGTTCTGCTGTCATTTATGATTTCTTGGTTTTCAAATGTATTAAATATAACTAAATTTTGAGAGACTTTTCAGTATTTAAATAAGCAATAAAAGACTTTGAACCCTTTATTTCAAGTTCATCTTTAAATCCTTTAATTAAACTCACGATAGGCTTAGGATTATTAACATTGACTTTCAGCAAGTAAAGAGCTGTATTTTCAATTCTGGTCATATATTTTTCCAAACCCGCATTTGCTTCTTTGAAAAGAATATAAGCTCGAAGCGATAAAGTTAGTTCAACCTCAAATTTTTTACCATTGCGTTCTGTAAACCCAAAAACATCTGTTGGTTCAATTAAATGCAGATTATGAAACTCTTGTTCGTTCTCCAGTACTTCAACATCAATTATTCGTTCTAAATTAAAGTATTTTGTAATTTGACTTTCCACTTCAAAGGCACAAATAGCGTTATAACTTTCCGTAAACTGAATGGGTTCTACCAACCTATCAGAAATATTATTAGAATTAACCGAATGATACTGCTTTAAAACCACTTTCTTATTGTTTGCTATGCCAATGTTTAATTTTTCAACTAATTTGCTTAAATGGGCTTTAAATAATGCATTAGCCTGTTGAGAAATTTCAGATTTCAAATAGATTTTTTTAAGAATAGCATCTTTTAGCAAGTTTTCCTTCCCAACGGTTTTAACCATTTCTACTAAAAAGGTAGCTTCCTCGTTTGTAAAATGTTCTTCAGATTGATTTTCAGCTACTATAAAAAACTTGTTATGCTCGTCTTTTTGCACATTAAAGCCCAATTGCTTTAAAAGGTCTATGTAACGATAGGTGGTTCTTTCGGTACATTCTAAAAAAGTAGCCATAAATCGAACAGATTTTGAAGGCTTGTTTTGCAGTTGCGTAATAAGTTGCAATACTCTATAAATCTTATGCTGATTGAACATAAATTAAAATTTTGGGACAAGTTAAGTCAAAACAATAACCCTAACAATCAATTGTCTTAAGTTGTCACAAAAGTTAATGTTATTTGTTTAAATTTTAAAATTATAGAATATGAAAAAAGTATTTTTAATGGTTGTGTTTGTTGCACAATTTGGTTTTGGACAGGAAGCAGAATTTACATTTGATAACCAAAAAGGTATGACTGATTATGTTGTAGGAACGGTTGAAAATAAATCTGCATCTGAAATCTACAAAAAAGTGATAGAGTGGATAAAAGTTACTTATAAAAATCCCGATAAAGTAATATTATCTACTATTGAAAATGAGTATGTTAGATTTGAAGGGGTTTCTTCTTTATTGTATTGTATTAACTCGTTGGGTATGAAAAATTGTTACACTACAAAATATCAAATTGAAATTTCTGTTAAAGATGGAAAATACAAATTCGATTTGCTATCAATGGAATATTACATCAGTCCATCGCAATATAGTAGCGGTGGATGGAATGATGAAGCAATTTTCAACAAAAGTTCTACACCTGAGCAATTAACAGGAGTATTTAAAAAAGATGGTTCACTACGAGCAATTTTTAAACATGTTCAAGAAATACCATTATATTTCAACAATTTAAATCAATCCATTTTGGAATACATAAAGGCAGAAAGTCCTGCAAAAAGAGAGTGGTAATTAAAAAATGTTATTATTATTTAGAATAATAAATATTATATATTTGTATTTGTAAAATATCGTAACTAATAGCGTTTTGCTATATTTCTTGTCTTGAAAACCGACCAAGTATTCTAAAGGAACAAGGAAGTATTGTAAGTCGCCTCCGTCGAGGCGTAGGCTTTGCATATACTTTGTTCCAAGTTCTTGGTCGGACTTTCAAGGCAGGTATATCGTGATTGTCCTACGCCTTAGTTTTAATCAAAAACTAAAAATCTCTTTAGGGCGGGGGAAATAAAACAATTATGAAAAATTTATTTAAAAAAATTGCAATTTTAAGTGTTGCGATTATGGTGTTTGGATGTTCTAAAGATGATGCTCCATCTTCTCCATCTTCTCCATCTTGCGTATCTATTACTTGTTTAAATGGAGGAGTATCAACCGCTGACTGCGGATGTACTTGTCCTACAGGATATACAGGTGCTAATTGTGGCACTCAAGTTACTCCAACTAAAATTATTATAACTAAAATAAGAGTTACAAAATTCCCAAATTTAAAAACTGATGGTTCTTCTTGGGACTCTTGGGCGGTAAATCCATTTACAAGACCTGATATTTTTCCTGTACTGTTCAATTCAGCAGGAACTACTGTTTTATATGAAGGAACACCTGCAATACAAGATTCGTTTAGTTATGGAACTGACACTTTTGATTTTATTCCATCTACCCCAATTCAGATTACTAATACTACTTCTTCATATAATCTTTATTTATTTGACGAGGATTCTTCTTCAGCACAAGAAATAATGGGTGGGTTTAATTTACCTCTGTACACATCAACAACAGGATTCCCAACTTCAATTACCTTAGGTCAATCAACTGATATTGTTAGGTTTGAATTAACAGTATATTACGTTTGGTAATTAACATATATTAAAATAATTTATTTAATCAAATACTAATAAACATTTCTTTTAAAGAGAAATAAACTAAATTAACTATGAAAAATTTATTTAAAAAAATTGCGATTTTAAGTATTGCGATGATGGTCTTTGGATGTTCTGAAGATGGTGCTACAGGAGCTAACGGAGCTAATGGCATTAATGGTACTAATGGTACTAATGGTAATGATGGTAATGCAAATGTTTTTGGTGCAACTAACGTGACTACTACATCTGCTTCGTGGACTCCTTCAGGTTCAGGAACTTTTTGGAATACAACTATACAAATACCAGAAATAACACAAGCCGTATATGATAAAGGAAATGTTAGTGTTTTTAAAAAGTATAATGGTGGTATTTGGAATACTTTGCCTTACTCATATAATAATGAGTCTTGGAATTACGGATTTTTTGTTGGAGGTGTCAATATCTTTTGCGTGAGTAATAGCGGAAAAGCTATTAACAATCCAGACGCACAAACTTTTAGATTTGTTATTATTAACGCTTCAAATTAGGATGGCAAACCCTAACAAAAATTAGAATAATTGTGACGAAGTAAAAACCACGTTGAAATAAATGATTAGTTAACTTCTTAAATCAGGCTTAATAGCCTGATTTTTTTATAAAAGCTTGAACTTAAATAAATAGATTTTAACCATCTTGTCTGTAACCATATATTATTTTACTAAATAGGTTAACCTCTTATTTGGTTAATAACTATTTACTTCAAATTTGTAACAACCAATTTGTAACTTCATTAATTTTACAACAATGAAATTAAGAAGACTAAATAGCACCCCTACATTAGAGTTTTACTTCCCAGATTACTCCTCAAAAATGGAACTTCCTTTTTTTGATGTAGGTATCAGTGCAGGTTTTCCCTCTCCAGCCGACGACTTTATTGAACTTACAATTGACCTTAACAAATTGCTTATTAAGAATAAAGACACTACTTTTTTCGCAAAGGTTAAAGGTCATTCCATGAAAAATGTAGGCATCTATGATGGCGATTTGCTGGTTATAGACAAAAGCCTCGAGCCTCAAAACAATAGAATTGCTATTTGCCAAATCGATGGAGAATTTACAGTGAAACGGATTAAAATAGAAAAAGACATTGTTTGGCTAATTGCTGAAAATGATGACTATGCACCAATCAAAGTAACCCCTGAAAACGATTTTATGATTTGGGGAATTGTAACAAGCTCAACAAAAATTTTCTAATGTTCGCCTTAGTTGACTGCAATAACTTTTACGCCTCTTGTCAGAGAGTGTTTGAACCGCATTTGAGAAACAAACCCATTGTGATTCTCTCGAATAATGATGGCTGTGTCATTGCGCGTTCTAACGAAGCTAAAGCATTAGGTATTCCAATGGGCGCACCAGCCTTTGAATATAAAAAAGTGTTTGAAGAAAATAACGTATTTGTATATTCATCCAATTACGCTCTTTATGGCGATATGAGTTCAAGAGTAATGAACATCCTTGCAACCTATTCGCCCGAAATAGAAGTTTACAGCATTGATGAAGCATTTCTTAAATTTAAAGGTTTTGAGTTATTCAATCTGCAAGAAATTGGAATTGATATGCAACGCAAAGTCACAAAAGGAACTGGAATTCCTGTTAGCATTGGTTTTGCACCTACAAAAGCATTGGCTAAGGTTGCCAATAAGATAGCAAAGAAGTTTCCTGAGAGAACTCAAAGCGTTTATTTGATAGATAGCGAGGAAAAAAGAATAAAGGCTCTTAAATGGACGAAAATAGAAGATGTTTGGGGAATTGGCAGAAAACACGCAAAACGTCTTCAAGCAAAGAATGTTTTTAACGCCTATCAGTTTACGCAATTGTCAGATGATTGGGTTCGTAAAGAAATGGCTATTGTTGGATTACGATTAAAGCATGAACTCGAAGGTAAGCCAACATTAGATTTGGAAGCTCCAAAAAACAAAAAGATGATAGCTACGACTCGTTCGTTTGAGAAGATGTACACTAAATTTGAAGATATTTCAGAAAGAGTCTCCACGTTTACAGCTTCTTGTTCCGAAAAATTAAGGAAACAGGAAAGCCATTGTAATATGATAATGGTTTTTGTACAAACTAATTATTTTCGCAAAGACCAGCCTCAATATTCACGCAATATCGTCATCAATACAGATTTTCCTACTAACTCTACCATAGAACTTAATTACTATGCGCAAATAGGCTTAAAAGCAATTTTTAGAGATGGATATAGCTATAAAAAGGCAGGAGTTATCGTAATGGGTTTGACTCCTAATAATGAAACACAACTTTCGCTATTCAATTCATCAAATCCAAAACATCAACCGCTAATGAGCGTGATTGATAAAATGAACAAAAGCTACGGAAAAAACAAAATAAAGTTTGCTACCCAATCATTAGATAGGCAATGGAAAATGAAGCAGGAAAAGCTCTCAAATTGCTACACCACCAAAATAAATGAAATAATTAAAATTAATTTGTAATGTGTTTCCAATCTAAGCAATCAAAATCAGCGCAAGAAGTTGAAAATAGGTTCAATGCAACCATAGATAATCCGCTAAAATTTAAACAACAAAATCAAATAAATGGTTTTGATTACCCAGAAACTCCGATAATAGTAGATGAACGACCGAACATAATAACTCATTATCATTGGGGATTAATTCCTTCTTGGGCAAAAGATGAGGAGATAAAAAAATACACTTTAAATGCTAAAATAGAAACAGTTGAAGAAAAGCCTTCTTTCAGGAACTCCATCAACAAAAGATGTTTAGTTATTTCAAACGGCTTTTATGAATGGAAATGGTTAGATTCAAAAGGAAAAATAAAAAACAAGTACGAAATTGGATTACCCAATGAAGAATTATTCTCATTTGCAGGTTTGTATTCAGAATGGGTTGATACGACTACAGGAGAAATAAAACACACTTATACCATTTTAACAACAGAAGCTAACCCACTTATGGCTGAAATTCACAATACAAAAAAGCGAATGCCCGTAGTTTTGAAAAAAGAAGATGAAGCAAAATGGTTAAAACATTATCCAATTAATGAATTTGCCTTTCCCTATTCTGTGGATTTTATTGCTAAAAATTTGGATAGTCCTACAACATTATTCTAATTTTTTGAAATGTGATTTTACTAATATTTAGTTGAATATATTTTTAGATAACATTAAAATCAAAATTATGGAAAAGTCAATATTGCTTCACTGTATTTCGCCTGACGAATTCAAACAAATCATCAAAGAGGTTATTAGAGAAGAACTTTTAGAAGTCAAAATACAACTTCAAGAAAAAAAAGATTCAGAAATTCTGATGACAAGAAAAGAAACTTGTGAATTTTTTAAAATTGATAGCACAACGCTTTGGAATTGGACAAATAAAGGAAAAATAGATAGTTACGGTATTGGTAATAGGCGTTATTATAAAAAAGAGGACTTGCTGAATAGCTTGGTTCTTTTAAAAGTAAAAAGGGCTTAAAAAAAGCCCTTTTTAATACATTATCCAATTGAATTAATTACTGCATAAAAGGGTATTCCTTAGAAATCCTAATTGCATTGTCCTTCATTTCAACTTTTATATAATTGAAAAATATTTTTTCAGTTTTATGACCTGAAATTGCCATAATATCGTGCGGAGGCATACCTGAATAATAGGCATTTGTGCAGAAAGAGCGTCTTGCAGTATGCGTACAGATAAATTTATATTTTGGCTCAGAATGTTCAACTTTAACTCCTCCTTCTGTTCTATAATATGAGTAGTTATCAATTATCTTGGCTCTCTTGCAAATAGATTTAATATGCTCGTTTATTATATTTTGATGAAGATAATTAGGCAAATTTCCATCCCTCTTATCTAAAATTCTTTTAATAACTGAATTGATTGGAATAACTACAGAATTTGAAGTTTTCTTCTGTGAAATTTGAATTAATTTTGTGTTGTCTTTAGAAATAATTTTAGGTTTTTTGATGAAATCAAGTAAATCTCCAATTCGTAATCCTGTATTACATCCAATAAGAAAAATATCCCTTACAGTATTTAGTTCCTCATCTTCTAAAACTAATTTTTCAATATTAATCAATTCCTCATTATTCAAATATGGATGATTAATAACCTCTGTAACCTTTGAAAAATAGTTTTTCTTATATTCAAGATTGGTGTGCTTATCTTCATCATAAGCATACCCCATCACTGTTTTCAATTTTTGAATCACAGTTCCAATATAGTTTTTGGTGTATTTTTTTTCATTCGTCAAATAATCAATAAATTCATTGTAAAATTTTCTATTTATATCATCAAAATATAAGGTTTTAATTTTCAGATGACCCATAAATTGTTTAACTACATTTAAAGCACTTTTTAATGTTGTTAAAGTTCCTTTAGTGAGTATTTTTTTTGAATAAGGCGAATTGTTTTTGGAGTAAAAAACTAAAAACCATTCATAATAAGTAATAAAATCTTCACTTAACTTTCCTTCTACGGAAGCAACATTAAAACACTCATTTTTAAATTTTGATGCAGGTTTACCATTTACATCAAAAACTTTTGAGAAAATCTCTCTAACGGAATCATTCCCAATATACTTATCGTTCTCTCTGTAGAGTAAATCATTTAACAAATTGTCAAATTCTGACAACTTACTATTAATTAATTTAGCATTGACCGTTGATGAAGGTAACTTCATTTTTTGTTTATTAGATTCCCAATCATTATCGGAATTAATTACAAAATTGGTTGATGCTCTAAATCTTGAGTTTTTTCCGTTTCTAAACTCAAATTGGATAGTACTTTTTTCACTACCTTTGCGAAGATAAAACTTAGCTTTCATACTTTAATTTTTAATAAATTATTAATATTTTAAAATTATGAAAAGGGTTTTTTTTAGTCAAAAATTGTGGCTGTTTTTGTGTCCCTTTGTGTCTTATTTTGGCAATTTATGTCCACACATCAAAAAAACAACTCACTCTCAATGCCAAAAAAAGCGCTACAAAGTCAATAAATGAGCTAAAAACCTTCACTAAATTTAATTCAGTCGAGGTCACAAAACATGGTAAAAGCTCAAACAAAGGTTTGAGCTTTTTTGTTTAAAAAAACATCCTAACTACATAAAAAAAATAGTAATAATTAAATGATGGCTGATTATTTTCTAGATATTGAATACAATAGCATCGTGTATAATAAAGAGGATGTCAATTTCAAGGAATTCGAATCCTGTACTTTTAATTATTGTGATTTCTCTAAATGTTTGTTTTTATCTGTAACATTTATTGATTGTATTTTTAATAATTGTAATTTCAATTCCGCTAAAATCAATTATTTGGCTTTACGAACAGTAACATTTAATCATTGTAGCATTAAAGAAGTTAATTTTGCCATGTGTGATAAATTAATTTTTGATATTGCTTTTAATCATTGTGTTCTCGATTTTTCTAAATTTTATACTCTAAAACTAAAGGGAACCTCATTTGCGCATTGCAGCATCATAGCTGTCGATTTTATGAATACCGACTTAACAGAAACCATATTCGATTTTTGTGATTTGTATCGAAGTGAATTTGATAAAGCTATTGCAAACAAAGCCAACTTTAAAACAAGTTCAAATTTTGCAATTAACCCAGAAAGAACGAAATTGAAGAAAGCCATCTTTTCAATTGATAATTTAAATGGACTTTTGACAAAATATGACATTGTCATAAATTGAATAACGTCACTAATTCCAACAAAAAGTAACATTGCATTAAAAAATTGTTATAAAATAAAAAAAACAAAATTGTTTTATAAAAAATTGTAATTTTGCGGTAATGAATAAAATGATTTTACATATAACTTCTATCTCAAGGATAAACAAACGCTTGGCTTCACCCGAAGCAAGGATGCAATAATTATTTATAAGTCCAAAAAAGTTTGTTACGTTTATTCATCTTTCATTTTATTATTTTGAAATTACCTTTTTTTTACTCTGAATTTTTTAAACATACAATTAAAACTATTACTCAAACATTACGTTTTAGAATAGCTTTTTTAATAATATTATATTTTTTTAACCTAAACTTCTAACTCTTGAAATGAAAATATCTATTGTTATTGCTCAAGAAGAACATAATAAATATGCACAAGAAATTTGTGACACTATAGAATCTTCTGCTTTATTAAGAGGTACTGGAATTGCAAAAAGGACTCCTGACTACATTAAAAAGAAGATTCAAAATAGAGATGCCGTTATTGCATTAGACAACGATATATTTGCCGGTTTTTGTTATATTGAAAGTTGGCAACATGGAAAATTTGTCGCACATTCAGGACTAATTGTGCATCCTGATTACAGAAATTTAGGTTTAGCTAAGAAAATTAAATCGAAAGTATTTGATTATTCATTGAAAAAATATCCTGATGCAAAAGTTTTTGGTATCACCACAGGATTGGCAGTAATGAAAATTAATTCCGATTTGGGATACAAACCAGTTCCTTTTTCTGAATTAACAACTGATCCGAGTTTTTGGAAGGGCTGTCAAACCTGCACCAATTATGAAATTTTGAAAAGTAAAGAGAACAAAATGTGTTTGTGTACTGGAATGTTGTACGACCCTAAGGAAAAGGCAAAAGACCCTCCAAAACACCCATTTAACATTAGGATTTGGAATAGATTAAAAGAAATAAAACAAGCTCTTTTCTTAAAAAAATAATTGATAGCCTTAACGGCCTAATGAATAAAATATAAAGATAAAAGAAATGAAAAAAGTAGTATTAGCTTATAGCGGGGGATTAGACACCTCATATTGCCTGAAATATTTAAAAAATGAAAAAGGATATGAAGTTCATACCGTTTTAATAAATACCGGTGGATTTGATGAAGCCGAGCTAGTTGCAATTGAAAAAAGAGCTTACGAATTAGGAAGTGCCAAACACGCAAATTTGACCATCCTTGATAAATATTATGACAAAGCCATAAAATATTTGATTTACGGAAATGTATTAAAAAACAATACATATCCATTGTCTGTAAGCGCTGAACGTGTTTTTCAAGCCATTGAAGCGATTAAATATGCTAAATCTGTTGGTGCCGAAGCGATTGCTCACGGAAGTACGGGTGCAGGAAATGACCAAATTCGTTTTGATTTAATTTTTCAAACCATTGATCCTGAAATTGAAATCATTACTCCTATCAGAGATTTAAAATTATCTCGTCAAGAAGAAGTTGCTTATTTGCAAGCAAATGGTGTAGAATATTCTTGGGAAAAGGCACAGTATTCTATCAATAAAGGGCTTTGGGGAACTAGCGTTGGAGGAAAAGAAACGTTAACTTCTAGACAGCCATTGCCTAGTGAAGCGTATCCTTCTCAATTGCAAAAAGAAGGCGAAGAAAAAGTTACTTTGGAATTCAAAAAGGGCGAACTAGTGGCAGTTAATGGAAAAGCTGACAAACCTTCAAACAACATTGTTGTTTTAGAAAAATTAGCCAACGCATATGCTATCGGTAGAGATATACATGTTGGCGACACCATTATAGGAATAAAAGGGAGAGTAGGTTTTGAAGCAGCGGCGCCACTAATTATTATAAAAGCTCACCATTTACTAGAAAAACATACTCTAGGAAAATGGCAGCAATATTGGAAAGAACAACTAGGTAACTGGTATGGTATGTTATTCCATGAAGGTCAATTTTTGGATCCTGTAATGCGCAACATAGAAACTTTCCTTGAAGATACGCAAACCACGGTGAATGGAACTGTAACAGTATCTTTAAAACCTTATCATTTCTCATTGGACGGAATAGAGTCCGAGAATGATTTGATGAATACTGGATTCGGACAATATGGCGAAATGAATAATGCATGGACCTCTGATGATGCTAAGGGATTCATCAAAATTTTAGGAAATGCTCAAAAAATTTATTCATCTGTAAATCATTTGGAATATGATTAATGTCGGAATAATAGGAGGCTCTGGTTACACTGCAGGAGAACTCATCAGAATATTGATGTTTCATCCCAATGCAACCATAGATTTTGTTTACAGTACTACTAATGCTGGAAAACCACTTTCGATAGCACATCATGACCTTTTGGGGGATATCGAAATGAATTTTACTGATACGATAAATCCAAATGTAAATGTTGTTTTTTTATGCTTAGGACATGGAAAATCAAAAGCATTTTTAGAACAAAATCAATTTGCTAGCCATACCAAAATTATTGACTTAGGTAATGATTTTAGATTGAATAAGGACGCCCTATTTGACGAAAAAACCTTTATATACGGCTTACCTGAATTGAATAAAACAAAAATAAAAAAGGCTCAATATATCGCCAATCCAGGGTGTTTTGCAACCGCAATTCAATTGGCTTTATTACCATTAGCAAAAAATGGAATGCTTATCTCTGATGTTCATATTAATGCAACCACGGGAAGCACAGGTGCTGGGGTTGCATTGTCAGAAACCTCGCATTTTAGTTGGAGAAACAACAATATGTCACATTACAAAGCCTTTGAACATCAACATTTGGGTGAAATAAACCAAAGTATAAACCAAATTCAAGCTAATTTTTCCAATGAACTAATTTTTATTCCAAATCGAGGCGATTTTACCAGAGGTATTTTTGCAACACTATACACCACTATTGAAGATAGTTTAGAGGACATTGTTGCAAAATATGAAACGTTTTATGCCAAACAACCTTTTGTTACGGTAACGACTACCTCCATAAACATGAAACAGGTTGTACAAACCAATAAATGTATCATTAGTTTACTCAAAAAAGGAAACCGGCTTTTGATTACTTCAATTATTGATAATTTAACCAAAGGTGCTTCAGGACAAGCCATTCAAAACATGAATTTGATGTTTGGATTGGATGAAACTACTGGATTGCATTTGAAACCAAGTGGATTTTAGAAACCATTAAAAGATTAAAAATGAACTTATTTGACGTTTACCCATTATATCCCATAACCCCTGTAAAAGCTTTAGATTGCACGATTACAGATGAAAATGGTACTGAATACCTAGATTTATATAGTGGTCATGGAGTAATTTCAATTGGTCATTCACATCCTGAGTATGTAGCCAAACTCAAAAATCAATTGGATAACATTGGATTTTATTCGAATGCGATTCAAAATCCATTACAAGCGGAATTGGCAGAAAAACTTGGCAAATTATCAGGATACGAAGACTATACCTTATTCTTATGTAGTTCTGGAGCTGAAGCCAATGAAAATGCTTTGAAATTAGCTTCTTTCCATACCAATAAATCTCGGGTAATTTCTTTTGAGAATGCTTTCCATGGAAGAACCTCTGCTGCTGTTGCCACAACGGATAATAAGAAAATTGTAGCTCCAATTAATGCACAGCAAGTAGTTACTTTTTTACCTTTAAATAACATTAGTTTAGTTGAAGAAGAATTACAAAAAGGCGATGTTTGTTGTGTAATTATTGAAGGAATTCAAGGTGTAGGAGGACTAGACGAAGGGACAACAGAGTTTTTTCAATCTTTAGAAAAAATATGTGCTAAATATGATGTGATTTTAATTTTAGATGAAGTACAATCAGGTTATGGAAGAAGTGGAAAGTTTTTTGCGCATCAACATCACGATATCAAAGCGGACATAATTTGTTTAGCCAAAGGAATGGGAAATGGATTCCCTATTGGTGGTATTATGATTTCTCCTAAATTTACAGCGAGTTACGGATTGTTAGGAACAACATTTGGAGGAAGTCATTTGGCATGCGCTGCAGGAATAGCGGTTTTAGATGTTATTGAAAGTGAAAAATTGATGGATAACGTCAATGACGTTTATGCTTATTTTTTAGAAGCCATCAAACAAGTTCCTGAAGTCATTAAAGTAAAAGGAAAAGGATTAATGCTGGGAGTAGAATTCAATTTTGATGTCAGTACGTTGCGCAAAAAGATGATTATTGAAAAACATATTTTCACTGGAAATGCTAACAATAAAAACTTATTGAGAATTCTTCCTCCATTGACAATCAAGAAGGAAGCTATTGATACTTTTATTGTTGCTTTAAAAGAATCTTTAGAAGAAATAAGCCTTAGCGAACAGGCAAATCAAATAAAAGCATAATCATGAGCCAATTATTATCCATAGAAAAACGAAATGCTGTTTTAAACCGAATGGCTATTCTTTTAGAACAAGAAAGAGTCAATATCAAAAGTGCAAATCATCAAGATCTAACGAACTATTCTGGTGGGGATTTAGCTATGGAGAAAAGACTTTTGGTAGACAATGCTAAGATTGACGGAATGATCCTTTCGCTTCAACAATTGGCCAGTCAAGAAGACCCTGTGGGTCAAATTCGATTTGATTTTACTCATGAAAATGGATTGAAAATTTACAATAAAACTGCAGCTTTCGGTACGATTCTGATTATTTATGAATCCAGACCGGATGTAACCGTTGAAGCTGGAGGAATCGCATTCAAATCAGGGAATAAAATATTACTCAAAGGAGGAAAAGAATCGTTACAATCTAATCTAAAAATTGTGAGTCTTTGGCATCAATCACTGCAAGATAATGAAGTGTCTACAGATTGGGTGGAATATTTGAATTACAACAGAGAAGAAACGCAGGCTTTTTTAGAAAAACCTACTCAAAGAGTCGATTTGATTGTTCCTCGTGGGGGAGAAAATCTAATTGTATTTACCAAAAAACATGCTAGTTGTCCAGTAATTGTAAGTGGTCGCGGCAATAACTTTGTCTATGTACACTCTGAAGCCGATTTAGACCAAGCACTTTCAGTAATTATAAACGGAAAGACCTCAAATATATCTGTTTGCAATGCTTTAGATAAAGTTTTGATTGATACTAATTTGGGACATTGGGAAGTTTTTGCTAAAACAATAATTGGAGAATTACAACAAAGAAAGGTTACTGTTTTGGGAGACGAAACCATTTCGAAACTTGCCGCAGTTCCCCAAATAGAATCCGAGTTGGTTTGGTATGAAGAATTTCTAGATTATAAAATTGTCATTGGAATCACCAATTCCAACAAAGAGGCAATCGATACAATCAATAAATATAGCGGAGGACATTCTGCATCAATTATCACCAAAAATGATAGTGTAGCGCAAGAATTTATGGAAAATGTGGATACAGCTGCGGTCTATCAAAATGCTTCAACTAGATTCACAGACGGTGGACAATTTGGTTTAGGAGGGGAATTGGCAATCAGCACAGACAAATTGCACCAACGTGGGCCAATTGGTTTGCAACATTTAGTTACTAATAAATGGTATATTTACGGTCATGGACAAATCAGGTAAAAAAAGAATCTTATTAAAAATAGGTAGTAACACCTTAACCAAAGAAACCAATCATATTTCCAGAGGGAAGATTGAAGATATTGGTATACAAATCGCTGCCCTCAAAGACGATTATGAGTTTGTTATTGTAAGCTCAGGCGCTATTGCTGCGGCCAAACAATTTGTAAAACTAGAAGCTCCTGATAACGAAATTTTTGTAAAACAAGCTTTGGCTTCTATTGGGCAACCTCATTTGATGCGTATTTTTCATGAAAATTTTAGTGATTTGGGATTAAACACTTCTCAATGCCTACTTTCCTATTCTGATTTTGAAAAGAAGCAAACCAAACTTAATATTGTAAACACCATCAATGTATTGGTCAACAACAGTTACATCCCCATCATTAATGAAAATGATACGGTAGCTACTGATGAAATTCAATTTGGTGATAACGATAAACTAGCCGCATTAACAGCCGTTTTATTAAACGTTGATATTTTGATTATTGCCACCAATACGAACGGAATTTATACTAAAGCGTCCATACATAACGAAAGTCCTGAAACTATTTCATTGGTTTCGGATTTAAATTCTCTGCAAAAAGAAATTGGAGAATCTAAATCTTCTCATGGAACTGGTGGTATGCAATCTAAAATAGATTCAGCAGCCATAGCTAAAGCAGCAAATATTGAAACTTGGATTATCAATGGTTTGGAAGATAATTTTATTTTGAAAGCGTTGAAAAACGAAATTGCGTTTACAAAGATTGTATAAATATTTGGACACGGATGATAGTGATATTCTAAATCATCATATTAGAAAACAACATAACTAACAACAACAATGAACTATACTTCTATAAAAGATATCGATAATCTCTCACAATGGGTGAAAGAAGCACTTGAAATCAAAAAAAATCCTCTAAAAAACAAACAATTGGGTGAAAACAAAACCCTAGGAATGTTGTTTTTTAATCCTAGTTTGAGAACCCGTTTAAGCACTCAAAAAGCGGCATTGAATCTCGGAATGAACGTAATGGTAATGAATTTCACTAATGAAGGCTGGACCTTAGAGTTTGAAGACGGAGCCATCATGAACAAAGGAGCTTCCGAACATATCAAAGAAGCGGCCGAAGTAATCTCACAATATTGCGATATCATTGCCATTAGGGCTTTTGCAGGATTAGTAGATAAAGAAAAAGACAATTCCGAAACAGTACTAGCTGGTTTTATAAAATATGCCACTGTACCTATTGTAAATATGGAAGGGTGTACTGGTCATCCATTGCAATCGCTTGCTGATGCTATAACCATGGCTGAACATAAAACCAATCATAAGCCTAAAGTAGTATTGACTTGGGCGCCTCATCCAAGAGCTTTGCCTCAGGCTGTTGCGAATTCATTTGTTGAAATGATGCAATTACAAACCGAAATGGATTTTGTAATAACACATCCTGAAGGTTATGAATTGAATCCAGAAATCACCAAAGATTCAAAGATTGAATACGACCAAAACAAGGCCTTCGAAAATGCTGATTTTATTTATGCTAAAAATTGGAGCAATTATAGAGAATACGGACAAATTACGAATTCCGACCCGAATTGGACCGTTTCTGCAGAGAAAATGAAACTGACTAACAATGCCAAATTTATGCACTGTTTGCCGGTTCGTAGAAACATGATTGTTACTGATGAAGTTATCGACAGCGAAAATTCAATTGTTATTGAACAAGCCAATAATAGAACCTATTCAGCACAATTGGTCTTACAAAAAATATTGGAACATGGAAAATAAAAAATTCCTAACCATATTAAAAATAGGTGGAAATATTATTGACAATCCTACCGAGTTAAAACAGTTTTTATCTGATTTTTCAAAAATAGATGGCTATAAAGTATTAGTACATGGTGGCGGAAAATCGGCGACTAAAATGGCGCAAAGCATCGGTCTAGTTCCTCAAATGATTGAAGGGCGACGCATTACCGATGCTGCTATGTTAGAGGTCGTTGTTATGATTTATGCAGGCCAAATTAATAAAGATATTGTTGCCCAATTGCAAGCGTACAATACAAATGCTGTTGGATTTTCAGGTGCTGATGGAAATTTAATGCTATCCTCAAAACGAAACCATCCAACGATAGATTATGGATTTGTAGGCGATGTCCAAAAAGTGAATACTACCTTATTGGGAACTTTAATTAATAGTGGCATTGTTCCTGTTTTTTGCGCCATCACACACGATGGAAAAGGACAATTATTAAACACCAACGCCGATACTATTGCTAGTGAACTAGCGATTGCCTTATCCGAATTTTTTGATGTAACTTTGAATTACTGTTTCGAAAAACCGGGAGTTTTGTTTGATGCAGCCGATGATAATTCGGTGATTACATCCATAAATCAAGAATTATACGCTACATTAAAAGCTGATGGTGCTATTCATTCGGGTATGATTCCAAAATTAGACAACTGTTTCAATAGCTTACAAAAAGGCGTTCAAAAGATAAAAATTGGCCATCATCGAATGTTAAACGATACGAAAGCCTTGTATACCACAATCACATTATGAAAAGTATAGAAACTCTTACTCAAGAAGCTATTTTGCTTTTAAAAAATCTGATTGAAACCCCTTCCTTTTCTAGCGAAGAAGACCAAACGGCGCTTTTAATTGAGAACTGGTTTACTTCAAACAACATCCCTTTCAAAAGAGAAAACAATAATATTTGGGCTTTCAATAAACATTTTGATAAATCCAAACCCACACTTTTATTGAATTCACATCACGATACTGTAAAACCCAACCAAGGATATACAAAAGACCCTTTTAAAGCTATCGTCGAAGACGGAAAATTATTTGGACTTGGCAGTAACGATGCCGGCGGTTGTTTGGTTTCGTTGTTGGCCACTTTCGTTCATTTTTATTCCAATGAAAATCTGCCTTACAATGTTGTAATGGTAGCCTCAGCCGAAGAAGAAAGCAGCGGAAAAAATGGACTAAATAGTGTTTTAAAACATTTGCCAGAATTGGATTGTGCCATCATTGGAGAACCCACATTAATGCAACTTGCCATTGCTGAAAAAGGACTATTAGTATTAGATGTAATTGTCAAAGGTACGGCAAGTCACGCGGCACATAATAATCTTGACAACCCAATTTATAATGCAATGCCCGTTATTGAATGGTTCAAAACCTTTCAATTTGATAAAATATCAGAAGTGTTAGGACCCGTAAAAATGACGGTAACCCAAATTAATGCAGGCAAACAACATAATGTAGTACCTGCCGAATGTCATTTGGTGGTGGATATTAGAGTGAATGATTGTTACAGCAATCAAGAAGTTTTGGATACGGTCAGAAAACATTTGACTGCCGAAGTTACGCCTCGTTCCATGCATCTCAACGCTTCATCAATTCCAATTACACATGGACTCGTTCAAGCAGGAATCGCATTAGGAAGAAGTACTTATGGATCACCTACGCTATCCGATCAATCGGTAATTAGCTGCCAATCTTTAAAATTAGGACCTGGAGACAGTTTACGATCACATTCAGCAGACGAGTTTATTTTTATTCATGAAATCGAAGAAGGAATACAATTATATATCAAAATATTGACCGATTTTTTTAAAAATATATAAGTAATTAACCCTGACAGGGTTCAAAACCCTGTCAGGGTTGCTAAAATAAAAAACATGAAACTTTGGGAAAAAGGAATACCAACGGATAAGCAAATAGAACAATTTACTGTTGGAAACGACCGTGAACTCGATTTGGTTCTAGCAAAATATGATGCCTTAGGCTCTATAGCTCATGCAAAAATGCTTGGGCAAATTGGACTTTTGACTGATTCCGAAACGGTTTCATTAGTTCAAGCATTAGAAGTAATTATAAAAGACATTGAAAACGGAAACTTCGAAATTGAAGACAGCTTTGAAGATGTTCATTCCAAAATTGAATACCTGCTCACCATAAAATTAGGGGATGCTGGGAAGAAAATTCATACTGCCCGTTCTCGAAACGATCAAGTTTTGGTTGATGTGAATTTGTATCTAAAAGACGTGGTAACTGAATTCAAATCTCAAGTAAAAACCTTGTTCGACTTGTTGATGGAATCAGCCGAAAAACACCAAAATGTATTGTTACCAGGCTATACCCATCTGCAAATAGCGATGCCGTCTTCATTCGGAATGTGGTTTTCTGCCTATGCTGAAACTTTGATTGACGACATCACCATGCTGAATGCGGCTTTGAAAATTGTAGACCAAAATCCATTGGGTTCTGCTGCAGGTTATGGTAGCTCCTTCCCTATTAACAGGACGTTTACAACAAAGGAATTGGGATTTGAAACCTTAAAATTCAATTCGGTTGCCGCACAAATGAGCCGTGGAAAATCAGAAAAAACCTTGGCTTTTGCTATAAGTAGCGTTGCCGCTACCCTAGCCAAATTTTCGATGGATGTTTGCTTATATATGAGTCAGAATTTTGATTTCATCAGTATGCCTTCCCATCTTACAACGGGTTCGAGCATTATGCCTCACAAGAAAAATCCAGATGTTTTTGAGTTGATTCGTGGAAAATGCAACAAAATTCAAGCCTTGCCGTATGAAATTACTTTAATTACGAATAATCTACCAAGCGGTTACCATAGAGATTTTCAATTGTTGAAAGAAGGATTGTTTCCTGCTATTCAAAACCTTAAAGCTTGTTTGGATATTGCTATTTTTGCGATTAAAGACATTAAAGTAAAAGACAATATTCTCGCCGATAAAAAATACGATTATCTATTTACTGTTGATGCTTTAAATGAAATGGTGGTTGCAGGAATTCCTTTCAGAGATGCTTACAAAGCGGTTGCAGAACAATTAGAAAATGGCACTTTTGTATCTCCAAAAGAAACCAAACATACTCATGAGGGAAGTATTAATAACTTGTGTTTGGAAGAAATAAAAGACAAAATGAATATAGCATTCTAAAATATATTAAGTGTATTTATATTCAAGATGCTCTTTTTTATGGCTTAAACACTCACATTGGATGAACACAAATAAATTTTGAAATAATTAACAGAGTTACATTTTATAATGATTCATTATTTATATTTTATGTAATTCATTTATAAATTAATTAAATCTTTTTTGATTATCTTTTATTGTTTCCTATTTTCGTTAAAAAATTTAAAATGAAAATATTAGGAATAGGATCAAGAATTCAACATGCTGAATACGGTAAAGGAGTAATCACTAATGTATCTTCAAAAGAGTATTGGGTGACTTTTATAGAAAATGGTTTAGAAACCATTGCAATTAATAGTGACTTTGAAGTAATAGAAGCCGCAGAAAATGAAGTAGATACAGTTAGTTTTTATGATGTTGAAAAAAGCTTACTTCAAATTCTAAAAAAATGGTCTGATATTTCTGAAATTGTACCAATAGCTGATAAATGGAAAGGCGGGAAAATAATTTTAGACCCTGGACAAGCCGGTTTAGCCTCTAAAGAAATTTCGATTGACACCTTCTTTCATAAAATTATTATGGTTCGTGATCGTGTTAGAGTGATGGAACAAAAAATTAACTCTAGTAAAATTGAAGAAATTGAAAAAGTAGAATTGCAACAATACATCACCAGAATATATGGAAGTCTAACTACTTTTAATGTTTTATTCAAATCGACCACAGATTATTTTATAGGTGAAAAATCAAAATAAATTTAAGTTAAATTTAAACTTTACTTGCCTTTATATCTTTAACTTTATAGGAAATAAAGTAATATGGAAAATACTAATTCTCGCAGAGATTTTTTAAAAAAATCAGCACTAGTTTCGGCGGGTGTATTTATGGGCTCAAGTATAGTAAATCATGCTTATGCAAGTTCAAACAAGTCATTATTGAAAATCCTGTCTCTTAATGTTGATGGCCAATATACATTACCAAAGCTACCGTATTCTTATGATAGTTTAGAACCGCATATTGATAAAATGACCATGGAAATTCATCATGGCAAACACCATCAAGCCTATGTTACAAACTTAAATAAAGGTTTAGAATCTTTAGATTCTAGTTTATTAGAATTTTCTAAAAGAATGGAATCCATTTTTCTAAATATGTCTAAATTTCCAGACGTGATTCGCAATAATGGTGGCGGACATTTTAACCATACTTTATTTTGGAACATTTTGCATCCAAATGGCGGTGGCGAGCCTACAGGAAAATTAGGCTTAGCAATCAAATCTACTTTTGGAAGTTTTGAAGAGTTTAAGAAACAATTTGGTGAAGTTGCAACAAAACGATTTGGTTCTGGATGGGCGTGGTTAGTTGTTACCGATGGTAAATTAATTATTACTTCTACAGCAAATCAAGACAACCCATTAATGGATATTCCTTCAGTAGCTGTAAAAGGCAAACCAATTCTTGCTTTAGATGTTTGGGAACATGCTTATTATCTAAAAAATCAAAACCGACGAGCGGATTATATTGATTCATTTTGGAATGTTGTCAATTGGGATACTGCTGAAACCATGTTCAATTCATAAACGTTTTTACTTCCGTTTAATAAAAAGATTCGGATTAAATAGTATCAAAATTTTTACTCATTAATAAAAAAACATAGCTTTGTAACTTAAAGCAAAGTGATGATTAACCCTTCGGCTCCAGGTTGGATAGACAAATTTTTTATTGAACATAAATTCAGTGAAGAATCTATAGCTAAATCGGATAAAATCTTTTACAATAAAGTAAGAAAAACAGGATTTATTTATGGTCATATTGTTACCATATCTACTCAAAATCAAATTCAGATTGTTGATTGGTTTAAATCTGAAATTTCAAAAATAGCATTATTAAATACCTTATTCGAACTTTTTTGTTTAACAAAAAACAGTCTCGATTCAAATGAATTTATTAAACAATCAGTAGCTTTTTATAACGAAATGAATCCACAGGGATTCAATTTATTTCATAAAATATTACCTACTAATAATCCTTCAATAACTTTAGAAAAAATTATTGATGAACGAGTTCAAACTAACGAAAACAGCATAAGTAAAAACTTTACCCATCTCGTAACAAATGCTTTGTTGTTTATAGATGTTTTAGCTTTTCAATCGTTTTTAATACATGGTATGATACCTGAAAAATATTTAAAAAAAGTAGAAGAGAATGTAATAAATGTTTTGGCTTTAGCTCTACAAGTCAAATCAAATAAATCACAGCACGATGATTTACTAATAAAACTTTTTGAATCGTCTATCCGTTATAGTAAATTTTCAAAAGTTACAATTCAAAATTTAGAACAAATTGAACTTAATTTTTTTACAACTGAATTAGAAAAAAAATATATAATTGATATTGCAGGAATGGCTTTATGGAGTGACGGAGTAATTGAAAACAATGAAGCTTATTTTTTATATAAACTTGCTGAAATTGTAATGATTCCTGAAGATTTTGTAAGTAAAAGCATCCAAGATACCAACAACTTTATTTTGCAACACAAAAAAGAAATTCCCTATTTTAATCATTCAAATCCAGTAAAGCATTTTTACGATCATACTACACAAAGTGTAGTAACTCTAATTACTCGAAATAAAAATAGATTAATTAAAGAAATTCTACAAAGTAAAGAATTGATGGTTTTATTAGCCTATTCTACCCGAAGAGATTTAAACGAAAAAGAAAAAAAGAAAGTAAAAAAACAACTTTTAGACATTTGTAAAACAATCCCTTCACTCACCATTTTTTTATTGCCTGGAGGAAGTTTATTATTGCCCATTTTAATAAAATTTATACCTACTCTATTGCCTTCGGCATTTAATGAAAATTTGAATGATTAATACAAATTAATCCATGAAAAATTTTCATTATTAATTCTTTCTTTATTTTCTGTTAAAAATTGTAAATAAGCTAAAGCAATTGGGCTTAACTTCTTTTCTTTAAGCCAAATTAATCTCCAATTTGTAATTATTGGTAATTCTTTTATTGGTAAAATTTGAATATCTCCGTTTTCTAATTCATTTTTTAAACCAATTAATGGCATAATCGACAATCCTAAACCAGCAATAACAGCTTGCTTTACAGCTTCATTTGATGTTAACTGTAGTTTCATTCTGGCATTTATACCTTTATCATAAATAAATTTTTCCATAGAAATTCTAGTAGCCGAACCTACTTCACGATAAATTAAGGGGCTTTCGGAAAGCAATTCATCAATTTTGATATTTCTATCTAATAAAATGTTTTTGTTTCCTACTAAAAATAATTTATTTTGCATTAAAACTTCCGATTCAACATTTAAGTCACTTGGCAATATGGACACAAGTGCAAAATCTACCTCATTATTTTTCAAAGCTTTTATTACTCTAGTTTTATTGGTAACATCCATTTCTATTTCTATTCCTTTATTCTTATTTGCAAACTCAGAAAGAAAATATGGCATAACATATTTTCCTGTTGAAACAACAGAAATTTTAATTTTACCTGACAAAATTCCTTTATATGCCATGGTTTTATAGCTTATAGCATTAACTTCTTCCAAAATTCTTTCGGAGGCTTTTGCAATTTCTTTACCAAAATCAGTTACATATAATTGCCTTCCGATGATTTCTGTTAATGGTATTTCAAATTGATTTTGCAAATTTCTTAATTGAATAGATACTGCTGGCTGAGTTAAATGTAATTCCACAGCGGCTTTTGTTATACTCTTTGTTTCTGTAATTTTTAGGAAAACTTGTAATTGGTGCAAAGTATAATTCATAAATTATTTTTATATATATCATTACAAATATAAATAAAAATATATAAATTAATTATTTCATTTTTGTAAAAAAATAAATAGCACATTTAGAGATGAGAGAATGTATAACTGTCATGTCCTGAAATAGCGGTATACAAAAAAGTATCCTTATGGAAAAACAAGAAGAAAGTCACTATGTAAAGCGCACACAAAAAGATTACACAATGTCTTTTAAATTACAAGTTGTTCAAGAAATTGAGCAAGGGGGATTATCAACTTACGAAGTTTGTCGTAAATATAATATTCAGTCACGTTCCACTATTGTTGGTTGGCTTCAAAAATTTGGAAACTTTGATTGGGAAAATCAAACACCATCTAATATGCCAAAATCTCCAGAGCAAAAAATAATGGAACTAGAAGCAAAAGTTAGGCTGCTTGAAAAGCAGAAAGCATTTTTAGAACAACAAGCTTTTGTAACTGATAAAAAAGCCATCATTTTTGATATGATGATGGATATCGCAAAAAAAGAATATCAAATCGACACCCGAAAAAACTCATTACCCGAAAAATCAACCACTTTAAAGATCAACAAAAACAAACAGTAATATTTACCTCTACTTTGTTCGGAGTAAATAGAGAGATTTATTATCGAAAAATTAATCGCCATATTATCAATTAAGATAAATCAAAATTATTAATGAATATATTTTCAGAAATCAGGACACTAATTCTTAGAATTGGCGCTAAAAAGCTTTATTATTTGTTAGATAATGACTTAAAAACACTAAAAATAGGAAGAGAAAATTTCGTTTATATCCTTATTGCTAATCATTTATTAATACTCACAAAACATTCTTATCATATTACCAGAAACTCCCATCATCGCTTTAGAAAGTATAAAAATCAGTTACTGTATTTGCAAATAAACAAGCCAGAACAAGTATGGTTATCAGACATTAATTATACAGGAAAAAGAGAAAACCTTGTAATTTAAGTTTAATAATAGATACTTATTCTAACAAAAATAGTAGGTTATAATGTGTCCGATAATTTAAATTCACCTTCCAATTATGAAATAAATGATAAAAGAAACTGTGCAATTTATAATGAAAAAGTACCTCATTTATCAAACCATATGTTAACACCAAATCAAATGCATAAACAAAGTAAACTAATAATGAGAACCTATAATCTGTATCGATTATTCAGGACTAGTCAAACTTTAAATCAAGGAATTATAAAACTAACATTATTATTGATCGGACTATTATTAAGCTTATTTATGAATATAAAACATGAAGAAAATTGCATGATGGTTGTAATCCTAGGAATATTCATACTTGCTTCCGTCTATCAATTAAAAAAAATGAAAATTAAACTTTAATAAAAAAAATATGGAAAATCAATATGATTTTAAATTAATAGATGGAATATTTTCACCAACTGATGCTGGAAAAGTTCTCACAACATTGATAAATAATAAGATAAACTATCATAATCTAGAAGATTTCAGCAATCATATACGTTTTAATAATGATTTGAAACATTCTAAAAAAAGAGTTATGGAGCTTAATCAGTCAACAGAAGATATCAAGAAAATACTAGAATTGGCTGAGAGTAATGGATTTAATTTATTAGTAAAAAGTACTATAGACATCAAGTTTGTCAAATAAAAAACATGTTTCAAGGTAGAACATTACTTATAGCTACAATGCATCATAAAGAAAAAGCTATTGCCCCTATTTTTGAGAAAGAATTAGGAGTAAAATGTTTTACCTCTGATAAATTTGACACCGATACATTAGGAACTTTTTCAGGGGAAGTAGCAAGGAAAAATAATGCATTAAATACTCTTCGGGAGAAGTGTCTTTTTTCAATAGAAAAAAATGACTGCGATTTAGTTGTTGCTAGTGAAGGCTCTTTTGGGTCGCATCCATTAATTTTTTTTGCTCCAGCAAATGAAGAAATGTTAATGTTTAAGGATATCAAAAATGATGTAGAAATTGTTGTTAAAGCGATTAGTACAGAAACCAACTTTAATGCAGCAGAAATTAAAAATGAATCCGAATTAATGCAGTTTGCCAATAAAGTAAAGTTTCCATCTCATGGTCTCATTTTAAAACCTTCTGAAAATGATTTTTCAAAAATAGTAAAAGGAATTACTGATGAAGTTACCTTAAAGAATAGTTTTAAAGAAATAATGAATGAATTTGGCACAGCATATGTAGAAACTGATATGAGAGCTTTATACAATCCAACACGAATGGAATTAATTGAAAAAGTGACTTTAAAATTAATCAAAGCAATACAGTCAAAATGTCCGAATTGTAATTACCCAGGGTTTATTGTATCAGAATCTAAACCGGGTTTAAAATGTGATTTATGCCATTCTCCTACTCGATCAATTTTGAGCGATATTTCAAAATGTAAAAAATGTAATTATACTACAGAACAATTATATCCAAATAATAAAACAACAGAAGATCCAATGTATTGTGATTTTTGTAATCCTTAAAACAAAATATGTCTATCATATCTACTGATATTAAACAAGCTATTAAAATCTTAAATCAAAACGACCTTGTAGCAATACCTACAGAAACGGTTTATGGTTTAGCTGGAAATATTTACAGTGAAAGTGCCATAAAAAAAATATTTGAATTAAAGCAAAGACCGCTTTACAATCCCCTTATAGTTCATGTTGCTTCCATAGGACAACTCGATGAAATAGTAGAAGATTTTCCTGAAAAAGCTAAAATATTAGCGAACACGTTTTGGCCAGGTCCTCTAACAATGGTTTTAAAAAAGAAATCCAAAGTTCCTGATCTTGTTACAGGAGGAAAGAATACTGTAGCTGTTCGAATTCCAAATCACACAATAACATTAGAATTATTGCAATTGCTTGATTTTCCTTTGGCTGCTCCTAGCGCAAATTTATTTGGCATGATTAGTCCTACTAATGCTGTTCATGTTTTAGATTCCTTTCAGAATAATTTACCAATGATTTTAGACGGTGGAAGTTGTCAAAATGGGATAGAGTCAACCATAATTGGATTTGAAAACAACGAACCTGTATTATATCGTTTAGGTTCACTATCTATTGAAGAAATTGAGAATACAATTGGCCGTATAAAAATTAAAAACAATAAAGAAAAAAGCCCAGATGCTCCTGGAATGCTATCTAAGCACTACGCTCCTAAAACAGCAACATTTTTAGTGGAAGATGTAGTATCATTTATTCAAAAAAACAACTATAAAAAAATAGGATTGTTACTCTTTAGTAATGTTATAGAAAATAAAACGATACATCATCAAGAAATTCTATCTAAAAATGGTGATTTAAAAGAAGCTGCATCACACTTATATGAAGCTATGCATCGACTTGACAAAATGGATTTAGACATAATAATAGCTCAGGAATTCCCTAATTATGGTTTAGGAAAATCAATAAATGACAGACTAACACGTGCAAGCAAAAAATAAAAAATTATGAATTTAGATTTACTATTTGACAATTTAACAAACCCTGCTCTATTATTTTTTCTATTAGGAATTATCGCTACTAGACTTAAAAGCGATTTGGAAATCCCTAATAACACTTCAAAATTCATTTCACTGTATCTTTTGTTTTCAATAGGTTTTAAAGGTGGACAAGAATTATCACACAGTGAATTTGATTTAGAAATCATTTGGTCAGTAATTTTCGGAATATTTATAGCCGTAATAATACCTATTTATAGTTTCTTTATTCTAAAACGAAAATTTAATATTGAAAACTCAGGAGCTATAGCGGCTGCTTATGGTTCGGTTAGCGCTGTAACATTTGTAACCGCAATAACTTTTTTAGAAATTCAAAAGTATACTTTTAGTGGACACATGGTTGCAGTAATGGCTCTAATGGAAGCTCCTGCTATAATCATTGCAGTAATATTAATGAGATTGTATAAAAAAGAGGAGTCAAATACTACTAAGTTAAGCTCTGTTATCAAACATTCTTTAACAAACGGTAGTGTACTATTAATTTTAGGAAGCTTACTAATAGGATTCTTAGCAAGCGATCAACAAGCAATGGGAATAAAACCATTTACTACTGATATCTTTAAGGGCTTTTTAGCAATTTTTCTTTTAGATATGGGAATCGTTAGCGGAAAAAAATTAGATGATTTTTTTAAAAGTGGATGGTTTACTGCGCTTTTTGCCATATTAATACCACTTATAAATGGTTGTATAATAGCATTTGTTAGTCAAATTGTTACTCAAAGTGTTGGTAACCGATTTATATTTGCAATTCTCGCAGCAAGTGCATCGTATATTGCAGTACCCGCTGCAATGAAAATTATAGCTCCTAAAGCAAATCCTGGTATCTTTCTTCCAATGGCACTAGCAGTAACGTTTCCGTTTAATATTACTTTTGGAATGCCAATTTATCTAGCTGTTATACTTTATTGCTAATTTATTTGAATTAAATTGAAAATTTTAAACGATAAACATCGTCTAATTCTGAATTTGAACTCATATTTACACCCAAATCTGTTACATATCCAGAATTTAATCCGTATGTCCATCCATGAAGAGTTAAGTCTTGTCCATTCCTCCATGCATTTTGAACAATAGATGTTTTGGCCAAATCAAAAACCTGTTCTTGAGCATTAACTTCAACAAATTTATTAAACCGTACATCTTCATCTTCAAAAGAATTTAGATAATCTTCATGTAATCTATATACATCTTTTATATGTCTGATCCAATTATCAATTAAACCAATTGATTGATTTCCCATGGCTGCTTTAACTCCTCCACAACCGTAATGACCGCATACTATAACATGCTTTACTTTTAAAACATTTACAGCATAATCAAGTACGCTAAGCATATTCATATCGCTATGAATAACCATGTTAGCAATATTTCTATGAACAAAAACTTCACCTGGCTTTGCTCCTATAATTTCATTAGCAGGAACTCTACTGTCAGAACAACCTATCCAAAGCAATGGGGGTTGCTGACCCTTAGCTAAATCTTTAAAATATTCTTTATCAATAGCTAATTGATTTTCTACCCATTTTTTATTATTATCAAGAATCTTTTTATAAAAATCTGCTCCCATATTATATTATAGTTGTTGTAATTATTCAAATTGTATTTCTTTTTTTTCTATGACTTCTATTTTACGCTTCATTACATTGTATTTATGCTCAATTGTAACTGTATTTTTATAGTCATCACTATTTTCTAAATTATAAGCTTCTTTAAAACCAATTAATTTAACATTAATATTTAACTCTTTAGATTTTACTTTTTTGAATTCGTATATTAAATCTAAAATATCATGGGCTATATAAACGGTATCACTTGCATTTATAACCACTTTTGAATTTTCAGGCAAGTCATTTAAAGTTGTTTTTATAGAAGACTTATTTAAAAAAGAAACTTCTTGAGCTAAATCTATATGAATAATATCGTCTTCTTGATATTCTTCTTTTCTGAATTTATAAGCACGTTTTGAATTTCCAACTAAAATAAATAGAATGTTAACAATCATCCCGAGTGCTACTCCTTTTAATAAGTCGGTAAATACAACCGCTAAAAAGGTTAAAATAAATGGGATAAACTGAAAAATTTTATCTTTTTCCCAGAAATGTCTAACTATTTTGGGATTGGCCAATTTATATCCAACCATTAATAATACCGCAGCTAAAGTAGCTAAAGGAATTTTATTAAGAATAGTTGGAATTAATAAGACACTAATTAATAAAAGTATTCCATGAATAATGGCAGACATTTTTGATTTTGCTCCAGCTGTATTATTAGCAGAAGTCCTAACAACAACAGAAGTCATAGGTAATCCACCTAATAAAGAACTTACTATATTTCCAAATCCCTGGGCTTTAAGCTCCACATTTGTATCTGTGTATCTTTTCTGGGCATCCATTCTATCACTAGCTTCAATGCACAGTAATGTTTCAATCGATGCTACTATAGCTATAGTTAATGCTATAATCCAAACTTTAGAGTTTGTAATTGCAGAAAAATCCGGTATCACAATTAAATTTTTAAATTCTATTAAAGTTGTTGGAACTGGCAAACTTACCAAATGGCTTTTTACGATAACAAAACTACTCCCAGTTTGAATAAATAATTCATTCAAAATAATACTAAGTATAACTGCTACTAGAGCAGGAGGAATTAATTTTATTTTTTTTAGGAATTCCGATTTATTCCATAAAATTAAGATTGATAACGAAATTAACGTAATTATAATTGAACCTATTTGCACGTGATTAAATACTTGGAAAAGTTCAGTAAATGTATTTTGTCCATCCGGTTGAAAAAATGATTCGTCACCTTCAAAATCGGGATCGTAGCCAAAAGCATGTGGAATTTGTTTAAGGATAATAATTACTCCAATACCTGCTAACATTCCTTCAATAACATTATTGGGAAAATAATTAGAAATCGTTCCTGCTTTGATAAAACCTAATACTAGTTGAATGATACCGGCAATTAAAACAGCTAATAAAAAAACATTAAATGATCCTAAGTCTTTTATAGCTGTTAAAACGATAGCAGTTAGACCAGCAGCTGGCCCTGAAACACTTAAATGAGATTGACTAAGATATCCTACAACTATACCTCCAATAACTCCTGAAATTATTCCTGAAAACAATGGCGCTCCACTAGCTAATGCTATACCGAGACAGAGTGGCAATGCGACAAGAAACACCACTAAACCTGATGAAAAATCAGATTTTAAGTTTTCAAAAAGATTAATTTTTTTTGTCATTATTTAATTAAATTATTAAAGTGCTTTTAAATTTTAAAAAAATACGTGGATTAAAACGGTCATAAATGTATAATTTTTAATCAATAAAAGAATAATAAATATGTGTTAAATAATTTATCGATTAATTATATGTTAAACCTGTTAAGTTTATCTTTGCAGACAAAGATTATATAATGACAATTACACAATTGAAATATGTATTGGCTGTTGCTGAACATAAAAACTTTACCCTCGCTGCCGAAAAATGCTTTGTAACTCAACCTACCTTGAGTATGCAAATTCAAAAAATTGAGGAGGAACTAAACATACAAATATTTGATAGAACAAAAAAACCAATCCAACTTACTGATATTGGTCAAAAAATTGTTACTCAAGCCAAAAATATAGTAAATGAGGCCGATAGAATTCAGGATATCGTTGAGCAACAAAAAGGTTTCATAGGAGGTGAATTTAGATTAGGTATAATTCCAACTATAATGCCAACGCTTTTGCCAATGTTTTTGAATAATTTTATCAAAAAGTATCCAAAAGTAAAGCTAATCATTGAAGAACTCAATACCGAAGAAATTGTAACAAAGTTAAATAATGGACATCTTGATGCAGCAATTGCAGCTACGCCACTGATGGAAGATAAAATAAAGGAAATTGTTTTATACTTTGAGCCATTTGTTGCTTATATTCCTGAGGGACATCAAAATTTCGAAAAGCACGAGATTGAAGTTTCGGATTTGAATTTTGACGACATTTTATTATTACAAGACGGTCATTGCTTTAGAGATGGAATAATGAATTTATGTAAAAATTATAGTAAAACCGAGTTCAACCATTTCCAAATAGAAAGCGGAAGCTTTGAAACATTAATAAAATTAGCCGATGAAGGTTTAGGCATAACTTTGCTGCCTTACCTACATACTTTAGACTTAAAAGAAAAAGATAAATTAAAATTAAGACATTTTATAGCACCTAAACCAGCTAGAGAAGTAAGTTTAATTTATCCGAAAAATGAATTAAAAATTCAAATTATTGATGCACTTAGAAATACCATCTCAGGAGTTATAAGAGGTGCAATTACTTTTCAGAATGTTGAAATTATAAGTCCAATTCATAAAAAATAAAAGAAGGATCATATAGCTCCTTCTTTTATTTTAAACTAACTAACAATACTAATGTATTGCCTCAGTTCAGGATGCTCGGTTGAGGTAAAATTCTGCAACCATTTTTTAAGTTGCTCAATTTCATGTGGCAATAAGTTTTTTATTGCTTTTCTCAATTCTTTACAAAAAAGAATCGGATCAAAACTTACTCTCTCGAGTACAGATTTTGTGTAGTCATAAATCATTCTAGGCATAATACTAAGATTTAGGGGTTATCTTATATAAGAACTTTGTGTAAAAGTAAAATAAAAATACATTCAACACAATAAAAACAATTAAAAAAAGACGCTTAAGTACTAAAAAAGACGTTTATTGACGTTAATTGCTGTATTATTAAAGATTAAACTTACAATATAAATTAACAAATAAAACCAATATGAATAAAAAAAAGAGCTGTTTAAGCTCTTTTTGAATTATTTGTTTACATAAATTAGACACTGCCTTAACTCAGGTCTTTCAATAGTATAGCTTAATAGCCATTCTGTAAGTTGTTCAATTTCATAAGGTAGAAGCACTTTTAATGCTTTATCTAATTCTTTACAAAAAAGTTGAGGATCAAAACTTACTCTTTCAAGTATGCTTTTTGTGTAAGCAAACATTGTTCTTTTCATATATTGACATTTATTTATTAATTGGTTAAAAGTAATTCTCATATCAACAAATTATAAATTATGCTCATATTATAAAATAACAAACTCAATTTATAATTAAATGAATTACACTTTCAAATTTAAATAAAATACAGTTAGGTTTTACAAACTAAATGTTAATTGGTAATAATATATATTATTTTTTTGTTGCCCTAAACATTTCTCTTTTTCCTGGTGGTCCCGCTAATTTCTCTACAGTAAAACCTACTTCAATCATACTTCGCTTAACAACTCCTCTAGCTGCATAAGTTACAAGAGTACCATTTGGTTTTAAAGAAGCATACATACTCCTAAAAATTTCGGTACTCCATAATTCTGGTTGTACTCTATACCCGAAGGCATCAAAATAAATCAAATCGTACTGCTCTACATCATTTATTTCTTCAAAAAACTGTTTACGTTTTGTTAATGAAAATATGTTAGACAATCTATTCTTTTGTTCCCAAATACAAGAATGCATTGTTTTGAAAATTAAATCTTTATCTGGAGCCTCTAATTCATCAATATAATTCATGGCAAGAATCTCATCTGATGAAATAGGATAAGCTTCTACTCCAACATAATCAATATTCAAATTGAGTTTTGGAGCTTCTAAATAAGTGATAAACGCATTTAAACCAGTACCAAAACCAATTTCTAAAATAGAAATAGTTTTATTTTGAAATAAAGAGAGTCCATTCTTAATAAACACATGCTTTGCTTCCTGAATGGCACCATGTTTAGAATGATAGCATTCATTCCAATCTTGCAGTTGTATTGTTGTCGAACCATCAAGTGTTTTTATAATATTTCTTTTCAAGACATTTAAATTATTTATTATACTAGAAATTTTTGAATGTCAAAATTACCTAATGCAAATGTAAAAGCTTAAATAAATCAATTTTTTATTAGATAATTAATATTATTTACGACAAATAGGATAACTTTTTTAGAATATAAACAAATCAACAGTAAACGCTATTTTAAATAGATTTTTGGCAAGTTTTTTGCTAAATTTTATTTAATTTTGCATCAATCGTTTATGTGTTTTTACAATATATAAAACAATAATTTCAACCCAATTCATTATATTAAATAAATTCATTGCCATGAGTACAACTCAAACTAGTAAAATTGAAATAATTAAATCTTCTACTACAAAAATAAATTCGGTAGACTTTGAAAACTTAAATTTCGGAGCTGTTTTTACAGATCATTTATTTGAATGTGATTTTAAAAATGGTAAATGGCAAAAACCAGTCATTAAGCCCTATGCACCTTTTTTAATAGATCCTTCTACTAGAGTTTTTCATTATGGCCAAGCTATTTTTGAAGGTATGAAAGCCTATAAAGATGACAATGATGACATTTGGCTATTTAGACCAGATGAAAATTATTATAGATTCAATAAATCGGCAGTTAGAATGGCAATGCCTGAAGTTCCATCAGCTATTTTTATGGAAGGGCTTAACGAGTTGCTTCGATTGGATGAGGCTTGGATAAAAAAAGGGAAAGGAAATACTATGTATATAAGACCTTTTATGATTGCTACCGGAACTGGAGTTGTGGCAAATCCTTCTGATGAATATAAATTTATGATTCTTTTATCTCCAGCAAAAGCCTATTATTCAGGAGAAGTAAAAGTACTTATTGCAGAACATTTTAGTCGTGCTGCAAATGGCGGTATTGGCTCAGCAAAAGCTGCTGGTAACTATGCAGCACAGTTTTACCCAACAAACCTAGCGAACAAAGAAGGTTTTCAGCAAGTAATTTGGACTGATGACGCTACTCATACCAAATTAGAAGAAGCAGGAACTATGAATGTTTTCTTCAGAATAAATGACACATTACTTACTGCGCCAGTTAGCGAAAGAATACTTGACGGAGTAACAAGAAAAACCCTTATTGATTTAGCAAAAAGCAAAGGAATAGATGTAGAAGTTAGACCAGTTCTAGTTCAAGAACTTGTAGAAGCCTCAAAAAATGGCACATTGAAAGAAATTTTTGGTGCGGGTACAGCTGCAGTTGTAAATCCTATTGTTGGATTTTCTTTTAGAGAGGTTTATTATGAGTTGCCAAAAATTGAAAATTCATATGCATTACAACTTAAAGAACACTTAACCAATATTCAGCATAAATTAGCTGACGATACTTTTGGGTGGACTGTAAAAGTTTAGTCCATTGTATTAAAAAAAAGGATTTATATAATAATAAACTCCCTCGGGACAGAGTAAAAGAGGTTATAATATTATTTTTTAAATTCTTTTTTTTGTTTAATTTGTGTTCATCATACTTTTTATCGCTTCTGAATATTAAATTTACATATTGTGTTAACGCAATAAACACTTGGTTAAAAATTACATCCTCATAAATTCAAATTTATTTCTAAATTTTTTTTGAAAAGTTATTTTGTTATTATATTTTTTATTTTTTGGATTATTTTCCCGACTGAATTTGAAGGGAAACTTTGAATCAAAAAAATTAACGTGATCTTCCTCATAACCAATCTCTTCAAGATTAATTCCCTAATTTTCATTGATTTCAATAGAGGTTTCTTTTGAAACCTCTATTAATTTCTTCTATTATAACTTTTTTAATTTATTATTTAAAGTCTATTTTTTACTCCATTCTACTATGCTCTCTTTATTCATTTTTACATAGTCTTCATTTTTAGCTTTTTCTGCACCTGCAATAGATAATTTTGCTGTTTCGATAGCTCCTTTTTTATCATTTAATTTTCCTTGAATTAATGATTTTAATCGTAAGTGCCAAAACGGAACATCCATTCCGTCTTTAGTCATAGATACTGCTTTATTTATATATTCTAGGGCTTTATTCATGTCGCCATTTGATTGAAAAAAATACTGGGCAGAAGAAAAATAATCTCCCGCTGATGGTCCGGCTAGTGCTTTTTCGATATTTGCTAATGCTGCTTTTTGAGTTGGAACTTCAAATTTTACTGCTACCAAAGTTTTCTCCCAAGACAGCTCTAGATGCGCAAAATTATTGTCTAAATTGTTAATTGCAATTGTAAAACTCTCAACTGACCTATTTAGCATTTCAGATTTAACAGTTGTGCGTAAAGCAACTTTACTTTCGTTAAACTCATCAGGTATACCCCAATTATCTGTATCAGTATAAAAAACAATTTCCCAAGATTCAGCCTTAGGAGTAGCAAATAAAGCATATTTTCCTTTTTTTATTGTCTTGCTATCAATAACTACATCATCACTGAACGAAATTGTTGAATTAGCATTTGCTCCTGTTCTCCACATTTTACCAAAAGGCACTAAATCTCCAAAAATAGTTCTCCCTTTAGCACTGGGTCTTGAATATTCTATAGCAACATCGGTTAAACCTACCACTTGCTCTAACTTCGATTTAGGGCTGGGTGCAGGAGTCTTTACTTGCGCTTCGATAACAAAATTAACAACCATCATTGCCAATACCACAATTATATTTCTCATAATAAAAAATTTAGTTAAGCATCAAAATTACAAATTCATAACTGTTTATCTGTTAATAATTCCTTAATTTGAATACTAATTTTGTTTAACATTTTTTGCTATTTATAAAACAAAAAACATTTATCTTTGTAAAAAAAAGTAATGAAGATATATACTAAAAAAAGCAAACAAAATCTACCAATAACAATTGATGAAGCTTGGGAGTTTCTTTCAAACCCTAAAAACCTTAAAACAATTACACCAGATTACATGAGTTTTATTATTGAATCAGGCGCAGATAGACCTATGTATCCGGGACAAATTATACAATATATAGTAACTCCCATTTTAGGAATAAAAACCAAATGGGTAACAGAAATTACTCATGTTCAAGATAAAAAATATTTTGTTGACGAGCAGCGTTTTGGTCCTTATGCACTTTGGCATCATAAACATTTTATAAAGGAAATTCCAGGAGGTGTAGAAATGGAAGATATTATTGATTATAAAGTTCCAATGGGAATATTAGGACAATTAGTTCATCCTTTTTTAGTGAAACCTAAATTGGACGAAATTTTTAATTACAGACACAAAAAATTAATTGAGTTATTTGGCGAATTCAAATCATAAATATGAAAAACATACTGTTAATTGGTGGTTCGCAAGGAATTGGTCTTGCCATCGCAAAAGAGTTAGAAAACAAAAATAATGTTTATGTAGCTTCTAGAACTTCAGAAAATTTAGAAAAACTAAACGTAACGCACATTCCGTTTGATGTGCTAACAGATACACTTGATATTTCCTTATTACCAGCTACTATTGATGGTTTGGTTTATTGCCCCGGAAGTATCAATCTAAGACCGTTTCGTGGATTAAAATTGGAAACTTTTGAGAGTGATATGCAAATAAATTTCTTTAGTATGGTAAAAGTCATTCAATCTATTTTACCACAACTTACCGCTTCTAATCAGTCTAGCATTGTATTGTTTAGTAGTGTAGCGGCCTCTATGGGTATGCCTTTTCATACTAGTGTAGCCGCAGCAAAAGGAGCAATAGAAGGTTTTGCTAAAGCTTTAGCTGCTGAATATGCCCCTAAAATTCGAGTAAATGTGATTGCACCTTCCTTAACCAATACACTATTAGCAGATAAATTTTTAAATAACGAAACCAAGCAAGAAAAGTCTGCCGAAAGACATCCATTAAAACGATTTGGTCAACCAAAGGATTTAGCGCAAATGGCTAGCTTTCTTCTTAGCGAAAATTCATCATGGATTTCAGGGCAAATTATGCATGTAGATGGCGGAATGTCTACTTTATTAGTTAATGGATAATTTATTTTTTGATGTATTCCATTTTAAGAAAAAAATAAAATATGAATGTATTCTGGTTTCGACGTGATTTAAGAATTGACGATAATAATGGCTTTTACCAAGCTTTAACGAGTGGTAAAGATGTTCTTCCAATATTTATTTTTGACTCAGACATTCTAAACGAACTTCCAAAAGATGATGCCCGTGTTACTTTTATTCATGAATTAGTATCTAAAATAAATTCAGACCTACAAAAAAAAGGAAAATCACTAGCTGTATTCCACGGAGAGCCAGCAGCCATTTTTGAACAGTTGGCTGTAGATAATAAAATTGAAACGGTTTACACCAATCATGATTATGAACCTTACGCCAGAAAACGAGATTTAGCTGTTTTTCAAGTTTTTAAAAAATACAAAATAGCATTTTTAACCTACAAAGATCAGGTTATTTTTGAAAAATCGGAAGTTACAAAGGACGATGGATTACCTTATGTTGTATATACTCCATACTCTAATAAATGGAAAGAAAAATTTAAAAGTACAACTTTAGAAAACTACAAATCAGAAGATTTTCTAGATAAAATTGCGACTCACTCCTACCCTTTTTTGAGTATTAAAAATATAGGTTTTGAAACTTCTAAAATTAAAGTAACTCCTTATGATGTTTCTAGTAGCTTAATTCAAAATTATGAAGCAACACGAAACTTTCCGTATCAAAATAAAACTTCCTATTTAGGGGCGCATCTTCGTTTTGGAGCAGTATCCATTCGGAAAATGGTAGGTAAAGCCATACAAGAGCAAAATGAAACGTTCCTAAAAGAACTGATTTGGAGAGAATTTTTTATGCAAATATTGTGGCATTTCCCAAACACTAAAAATGCAAGTTTCCGACCAAAATATGATGCTATTCAATGGAATAATAATGAAGACGATTTTAAAAAATGGTGTGAAGGAAAAACTGGTTATCCCTTTGTAGATGCTGGCATGCGGGAGTTGAATGCAACAGGACACATGCACAATCGGGTTCGGATGATTGTAGCGAGTTTTTTATGCAAACATTTACTCATTGATTGGAGATGGGGCGAAACTTATTTTGCCCAAAAACTACTCGATTACGAGCAAGCTAGTAATGTAGGAAACTGGCAATGGGCAGCAGGAAGTGGCGTTGATGCAGCCCCTTATTTCAGAATTTTTAATCCTACAGAGCAAATCAAAAAGTTTGATAAAGACCTGGAATACATCAAAAAATGGATTCCAGAACTTGAGTCCTTTGATTATCCAAAACCTATTGTAGAACATAAAATGGCAAGAGAACGTTGCTTGAGAATTTTTAAAGAAGCCGTTGGGTAGAGCTATTTAATATTTCTAATTTTCTCAAAATTCAATTCATCAAAATGTCTAATTACTTCATTTGCTAATGACAAATCTTGCATTTTAGAATTCTCACTATCATACCCTATGCAGTATATTCCTGCCGCATTAGAAGCTATAATCCCATTGGTACTATCTTCAATAACAATACAATTTTCTTTTGATGTATTTGATAAAGAAACGGCGTGTTCAAAAATAGCCGGATGCGGTTTCGATTTTGGAAAATCTTCACCAGAAACAATATGACTAAAATAAGAATGCAAATTGAATCGTGTAAAAACACGATCGATAGTTACTTTTGATGCTGATGATGCTAATATCAATTGCATACCGTTGTGATATAAATCTTTAATTAATTTTTCAACTCCATCTAATAGAATCAAATCTTCTTTTTTATCGAATGCATCATTAAAAAGAGTTCGTTTTCTTAAAATCAATTCTTCTACATCATGTTCTAAATCGAACGATTGTTTCAATTTCTGAAAAGTATTTCGTGTTGAATTTCCCATATAAGTTGTAAACAGTTCTTGAGAAACTTTAATATTTAATTCGTCAAAATGCTGAAAATAGGCATAATGGTGAACGGGTTCTGTATCAACAATAACACCATCCATATCGAAAATTACTGTTTGTATCATTTGAAGTTAGGAGTTGGTAGTTTTGGGGTTTGGTTCGGTATTTTTAAGTAAATATCGAATAACTGTTTCGGCTGCATACAATCCGAAAAGTCCGGGCATATAACTGTTGGTTCCGTAAAATGATTTTTTAAAATTAGAACCATCTGTCATTTTCAAGCTTGTTTCATCTTGAATTTCTGAAGAATAGACTACTTTTAATTTATCAATTTTTACAGCTTTCAATTTCTTTTTCATGGCTTTTGCCAAAAAACAATTTACAGTACTATTGATATCGGCCACCTTTACTTTAGAAGCTTCCATCTTTCCGCCAGCCCCCATACTGCTTATAATTTTTACTCTTTTTCGCTTTGCGGCAATAATCAAATTTAATTTTGGTGTTAAGCTGTCAATGCAATCCAAAACATAATCATAGTCTTCAGTAACAACCTCAAAAGCACGTTCTGGCGAAAGAAATTCTTTTACTTTAGTCAATTTCAATTCCGGATTTATGTCTAATAAACGGCTGCCTACTATATCTATTTTAGGTAAACCTACTGTTGAATGCAATGCTGGCAATTGCCTGTTAATGTTGGTTATATCTACAACATCTCCGTCAACAATTGTCATATTACCAACACCCGCTCGTGCAATAAATTCGGCTGCAAAAGAACCTACTCCTCCAACTCCGACAATTAATACATTTGCTTTTTTTAAATTTTCTAAACCTTCTTTTTTAAATAAAAGTTCGGCTCTTTCTGTCCATTGTGCCATTTTTTTGTTCTTAAATTCTGAAATCGAAAATCGTTAATCAACAATCTTCAATCAAAAACATTTTTATAATTATTTCCTATTTGTTTTTGGAGTTCATCCAAAGTTATATTTTTATATTTTGCTGCTAATGCATATACTTCATAAATTCCTTCTTCAACGGTATCCGTTTCTAAAAAAAATCGATGATTAGGAATACTTTTAAAAACAGATTCTAGTTCAGTCCCGAGGCTTCGGGATTGCAATAAATATTTGCCAAACGACAAATAGAAACCATTATCAACCAATTGTCTAGCAACTAGTTCATTTTTTGAAAATCCGTGAATAATCATTGGAACCGAAATAGCAAGTCGCTTTTTAACTTCAATTACTTCTTGAAAAGCAGCAACACAATGAATTATGACTGGCTTTTTATATTTTTCGGCTAAATGCAATTGCTTTTCAAATACACCAATCTGTATGTCTAACGGAGTTTCAATACGTTTATCTAATCCACATTCTCCGACTGCCAAACAATTGATAGTTTGAAGTTTACTTTCAATAATCTTTAATTCTGACTGTACCCCATTTTCTTCAATTTTCCAAGGATGAATACCTATGGAATAGTAAGGAATTTTTTCATCAAACTCATTTGGATATTGATTGACTAATTCTAAAACATCCTTAGAATTAGTGTAATTATGAGTGTGTAAATTAAAGAATTCCATTTTGCAAAAATAGTTTAAAAGTTGTAAAACCACAAAGCATTAAAGACACAAAGTTTTTTACCTTTGCTACTCTGAAATAGTAGTATGATCAAAACTGGTTTGCAACGTTATATTGATAATTATAAGGGATTTTCTAGAGAGATTTGGATTCTTGCTATTATCACCTTTATCAATCGCGCAGGAACGATGGTGTTGCCTTTTTTGACCAAATATTTAAAGGAAGATTTGCAGTTTTCTTATAATGAAGTGGGTTGGATTATGGTCTGTTTTGGTTTTGGTTCAATGCTAGGCTCTTGGTTGGGCGGAAAATTATCCGACAAAATCGGATTCTATAAAGTCATGGTTTTTAGTTTGTTTACAAGCGGCATTCTATTTTTTATTTTACAATTCATTACTTCATTTTGGGGCTTGTGCTTTAGTGTTTTTGCAATTATGACTATTGCGGACATGTTTAGACCTGCCATGTTTGTATCACTAGGTGTTTATGCAAAACCTGAAAATCGAACAAGAGCTTTAACATTAGTTCGATTGGCTGTAAATCTTGGTTTTGCTGCTGGTCCGGCTTTAGGAGGATTAATTATTATGGGAATTGGCTACAAAGGATTATTTTGGACAGATAGTTTAACCTGTATTATTGCTATTCTAATTTTTGCATTATTAGTAAAAGAAAAGAAAAAAGCACCAACAATTGTTCCTGATTCAAATACTGTTCAAGTTTTATCTGTTTTTAAAGATAAAATTTTTTGGCTTTTTCTATTTATTTGCTTTCTTACTGCAGTACTTTTTTTTCAAATATTTACCACTTTACCGTTGTATCATCATGAAATGTTTGGATTAACTGAGTTTCAAAGTGGATTGCTACTTACCTTAAACGGATTACTTATTTTTTTCTTAGAAATGCCAATAGTAAGCGCCTTTGAAAGACATAAAATTAGCAAAACTAAAATTATGCTTTGGGGTTCATTACTTATGGCTATTAGTTTTTTTGTATTAATGATTACTGGCTGGGCTGGAATTTTTATTTTCAGTATTATTTTTATCACTTTTGGCGAGATGTTTATTTTTCCTTTTTCGAATTCGTTTGCACTAAGTAGAGCACCAAAAGGTCATGAAGGACGCTATATGGCTTTGTTTACAATGAGTTTTAGTTTAGCACATATTGCCAGTTCTAAAACAGGAATGGAAGTTATAGACCGCTATGGCTATCAAACAAACTGGATTTTGATGGGAACTCTAGGAATCATTTCTGTAATTAGCTGTATTAGATTACTTTATTTACTAAAAAAGGAAAGTAAATTGTAAATTTTATTCTTATTTAAAAACTATTCCCGAAACATTTCCTTTATAATAAAGAAATGTATCGAGAATTTTAATTGCATTATAATTTACAAAAAGAGAGTCTTTAATAATTACTCATTATGAATAGATAATTGAGAATAAAAATTAGTTGATATACAATTTTTAAAAATTAAAACAGCCTCTTTTACAGAAGAAAGTTCTGCATATTTTAAAGCTGTGAATCCTTTCTCATCTTTTGAAATTCTATCTGCCCCATGCTCTAATAAAAATTTAATAATCTCCACTTTATTGTAACGAGCAGCGACCATTAATGGTGTCATTCCATTCGATTTTTCATTTAAATCAGCACCATATTCAACAAATTTTTTATCTATATCAAATTCTCCTTTACTTATTGCAATACATAAAGGTGTTGAACAATAAAATCATACTTTTCGATTCTTTGTTGCGATTTTGTATGTAGTGGTGTTGCAATTGAAACATTAGAAAAAGTAATAAATGCAGTTCCTAAAATAATGATTGATTTCTTCATGATTATTGATTTTAAATAAATGATTTATATACTAGAAGTATAACTATAATTATCGTTACAAATAATAGTTAAATTTTAACATTGATAAGTAAGAAGATTTTTATTTAAACAATTGAATCGTGAAGCCAAATTAACAAAAAAAACAGTCCAAATTTAACTCATTATACAATCTTGATTTTTACAAAGAAAAACTTTATACTCCTGCAATCATTTCCCTGCTTTTTTTCTAGTATTTATTCCAAAAGGCAAATACAAAGGGCAGAAACTCAAAAAACTTGTAAAGATCATAATTAAAGCAAATACTCCTAAAACAAGAGCAATTGTCCCATTTATTGTTCCTATAAAATAAAGTATAGCTACAAAAATTGCTACTGCAATTCTAATGATTTTGTCTATTAAACCAATATTCTTTCTCATCTTGATTTATTAATTGGGTTCAATTATTTTTACTTCCTAATTACTTTTTTCTATAATGTTTTTAATGATTTCTTCTTTAGATAATACACCCGATTGTCTCCACAACTGTTTGCCATCTTGAAATAGAATCATTGTAGGAACGCCACGAACTTGATACTGATTAGAAATTTGTTGGTTTTTATCCACATCAATTTTGAGTATTGTAATTCGTTCTCCTAAACTGTCTTTTACTTGTTTTAAAATAGGAGCTAATGCTTTACATGGGCCGCACCATGTAGCAAAAAAGTCAATTAATACTGGCTTTTCTGATTTAATGAAAGTATCAAAATTACTCATGACTAATGTTTATGTTATTTTAAAGTAGACGGACAAACATAATTTGTTGTTTTTATCCCTGTTTTTTTAATGGCATCAAAACCTCCTAATACGTTAATTGCATTGTGATATCCTCGAGCCTTTAATATTGATGTAGCAATCATTGATCGATATCCTCCGGCACAATGCAAATAAAAATTATCTTCTTTAGGAAACTCTGCCAAATGTTCGTTAAGGAAATCTAAAGGGGTCGAAACAACTTCAATAATGTGTTCTGCAGCATATTCTCCGGGCTTTCTAACATCAAAAACAGGTGCTTTATGCAGAATCATTTCTTCTAATTCTCCTGCAGAAACTGAAGTCACAGTATCATATTCTAATCCTTCTTTTTTCCAGGATTCGAAACCACCTTTAAGGAAACCTAATGTATTGTCATAACCTACTCTTGCTAATCGCATAATAGTTTCTTCCTCTTTTCCTAATGGAGTTACTAAAAGTATTGGATGCTTACTGTCGATAATTAATGATCCCACCCAAGGAGCAAAATTACCGTCTATACCTATAAAAATAGATTTTGGAATATGTCCTTTGGCAAAATCATCCTGATGACGAACATCCAAAATTAATGCATCGGTTTCGTTAGCAACCAATTCGAAGGTTTTGGGTTCATAGGCTATAGCTTCTTTTATAATATCATCCACATTTTCGTAGCCTTCTTTGTTTAACCTTACATTCATAGGGAAATATGCTGGCGGTGGTAATAAACCATCTGTGACTTCTTTAATGAATTCTTCTCTAGTCATATCTTCACGAAGCGCATAATTTATTTTCTTTTGTTCACCAATAGTTCCCACAGTCTCTTTGCTTAAATTTTTACCACAAGCACTTCCTGCACCATGAGCAGGATAAACAATTACATTGTCTGGCAAAGTCATCACTTTAGTTCTTAAACTTTCAAAAAGTATCCCTGCGAGTTGCTCTTGTGTCATATGTGCGGCTTTTTGAGCCAAATCAGGTCTGCCAACGTCTCCTAGAAATAAAGTATCACCGCTAAACAGAGCATGCGCTACACCGCCCTTGTCTTTAAGAAGATAGCAGGCACTTTCCATAGTATGTCCAGGAGTATGAAGAACTGTAATAGTGATTTCACCTAACTGAAAGACTTCTCCTTCTTTAGCAATATGTGCTTTAAAACTAGGATTTGCATTAGGTCCAAAAACAATAGGCGCACCTGTTTTTTCAGCTAGGGTAACATGACCACTTACAAAATCAGCATGAAAATGAGTTTCAAAAATGTATTTGATTTTAGAATTGTTTCTATTTGCTATATCTATATAAGGTTGCACTTCACGCAATGGATCTATAATAGCTACTTCACCTTTACTTTCTATATAATAAGCGCCTTGTGCCAAACAACCTGTATAAATTTGCTGTACTTTCATTTCATTTTTGATTTTAAAGTAAAATTAATTCCTATTTTTATAATAATTTGTAACAAATGATACATTTATAATGAATCAGGTCCATATAAACTCTTTTATTATAATGTAAATTCCCATGGCCAAAACAAACCAACCAAAGGCTGTTTTGAGTTTGTTGCCTTCAACCTTTCTAGCTATACGATTTCCAATAAAAATTCCAAGAATAGAACAAAAAGTAAAAAGAGAAAGTAATTTCCAATCAATAATTTGAGAGCCTTGAATATCGCCCAAAAAGCCTATTAAAGATTGTGAAGCTACTATAATGAGAGAAGTTCCTACGGCCATTTTCATTGGTGTTTTAGCTAAAAATAATAGTGTTGGAATTATTAAGAAACCTCCACCTGCACCTACAAATCCAGAAATTAAACCTATAGCAATACCTTGTATTCCAATTTTATAATAATTGAGTTTTTCTCCACTTCTATATTCAATTACTTCTGATGGTTTAATCATTTTAATTGACGCAACTATCATTACAACCGCAAAAACTAGCATAATTAAAACCGATTTACTTAATGTGAATTGGTCTGTTTCAAATAGAATCGTTGGAATTCTTGGAACTAAAATTTTGCGTGTAAAAAAGACAGTAATCACTGTAGGAATACCAAATAGTAAAACTTTCTTCAAATCGACTTGGTTTTGTTTGGCTTTTTGAATACCACCAACAAGTGATGCTGAACCAATTACAAATAAAGAATAGGCTGTTGATAATGTAGGTTCTATACCCATTACATACACTAGTATTGGAACCGAAAGAATAGAACCTCCACTACCTAGCATGCCTAAAGTCATCCCTACAAAAATGGCTAGTATGTATCCTATGATTTCTGTAATCTCCATATACAACTATTTTATAGTGCAAAGATGAACCAAATAGTATATGATTTGTGCAACAAAAGTTACAGAATAAGCATTTATTATTTAAGAAGTTCAATTGAGGCTCTATGCAAACGAATTGTTCCTTCGTTTTCAAGGGATTTTAGTATTCGGGAAACCACTACTCTTGAAGTATGCAAATCGTAAGCAATTTCTTGATGAGTATTCTTTATTTCTTTGGAATTATTGATTTTAACTTTATCTTTTAGATAATGTAAAATTCGTTTGTCCATATTCATAAAAGCAAGATTGTCAATTGCATGGAGCATTTCTTTTAGACGGCTGTTGTAACTATTAAAAACATAAACTCTCCAACTTTTATACTTCCCTAACCATTCTTCCATTTTGTGAACAGGTATCATAATAACAGTACCATCCGTCTCAGCGACCGCTTTAATTTCGCTTTTAGTATCTCCCATGCAACATGCCATAGACATGGCGCAGGTATCTCCTTTTTCTATAAAATATAAAAGTAATTCGCCTTCATCAACATCTTCTCTAAGTATTTTTATAGCACCAGTTATAAGTAATGGCATTTTCTTGATGTAATCACCAAAATCAATTAGTATATCGTCTTGTTTAAAGTCCCGAAATAAAGAAACAGCTACAATTTCGTCTATTAGCTTTTCTTCAAAGAGCGTTCCGTAGGTTTCTTGAAGCAGTTTTTTCATACCTTAATACTTATTTGATGTTGTAAATTTCGGAATTATTTATTGATTTATTGAATAAAAACATTCATAATTTTAATAGAAATAACTTTACAATAATTTTAAGAAGTACTCGTTGAAATAATGTTAAATTAGCTTCAAAATACATAAGAACAAAAACCATTCAAAATGGATCAAATAAAAATACTTTGGGTAGATGATGAAATTGATTTGCTCAAGCCTCACATTCTTTTTTTAGAAAAGAAAAATTATCATGTAACTACTTGTAACAACGGTCGTGACGCAATAGATGTTTTTGAAGAAGGAAATTTTGATATTGTTTTTCTAGACGAAAACATGCCAGGAATGAGCGGATTGGAAACTTTGGCTGAAATTAAAGAGAAAAAATCTTCAACTCCTGTAATTATGATTACCAAAAGTGAGGAAGAATATATCATGGAAGAGGCTATTGGTTCTAAAATTGCAGATTATTTGATAAAACCAGTTAATCCAAATCAGATTTTGTTGAGTTTGAAAAAGAATCTAGATCATTCGCGATTGATTTCTGAAAAAACTACTTTAGATTATCAAAAGGAATTTAGAAAAATTGCTATGGATTTAGCAAATGTAAATTCCTATGAAGATTGGATAGAATTGTATAAAAAATTGGTTTTTTGGGAGTTAGAACTCGAAAATATTGAAGACCAAAGTATGATAGCCATTCTTGAATCTCAAAAAGTAGAAGCCAATTCGCAATTTGGTAAATTCATTGAACGCAATTATGAAGATTGGTTTGCTACGCCAGTTCGCCAAGGTTCGAGTGAACCTAAATCAGATAAACCTGTCCTTTCGCATACTTTGTTTCGAGAAATCGTAGTTCCTGAAATCACAAAAAAAGATAAACCCATTTTGTTTATAGTTATTGACAACTTGCGTTACGACCAATGGAAGGCTTTTGAAAGTGTAGTAACTAATCATTACAAATTAGAAAAGGAAGTTGATTATTACTCTATTTTGCCAACCGCAACACAGTATGCAAGAAATGCTATTTTCTCTGGTTTAACGCCATTAGAAATGGAAAAACAATTTCCTCAATATTGGAAAAATGATGTGGAAGATGGTGGAAAAAATTTATATGAAGCTGAGTTTTTGACTGCTCACCTGAAACGATTAGGATTAAGTATCAAACAGGATTATTTTAAAATCACTAATCTAACTAGCGGTAGGAAACTAGCAGAAAACTTTAAGACTTTAAAAAATAATGATTTAGTTACAGTTGTTTACAACTTTGTTGATATGCTTTCACATGCTAAAACAGAAATGGATGTGGTGAAAGAATTAGCTTCAGACGATAAAGCGTATCGCTCCTTAACGTTAAGCTGGTTTAAGAACTCACCGCTTTTAGAGATTATTCAACAAGGTCAAAAAATGGGATTTAAACTAGTCTTAACCACTGACCACGGAACGATTAATGTAAAAAATCCTTCGAAAGTAATAGGAGATAAAAATACCAGCTTAAATCTTCGCTACAAAACTGGACGAAGCCTAACGTATGAAGATAGAGATGTTTATGCCGTAAAAGATCCTAAGAAAATCGGCTTGCCTACAATTAATATGAGTAGTTCTTATATTTTTGCAAAAAATGATTTTTTCTTGGCCTACGTAAATAATTACAATCATTATGTAAGTTATTATAAAAACAGTTACCAGCATGGTGGAATTTCGTTAGAAGAAATGATTATTCCTTTGTTGGTATTTAATCCAAAATAGAATAGGTTTTAGTCATTTTTAGTAAACTGAACAGTAAAAACTGAATACAAAATTTTATGGAAATTACATTTTCATTAGAGCAAATTAATGAGGTTGCAAAACAAATCTTAAATTCAAATCCAAAAAAAGTTATATTATTTAATGGTCCAATGGGGGCTGGAAAAACAACTCTAATTAAAGCTATAACTAAACTTTTAGGTGTTGAAGGTGCTACTAGTAGTCCAACTTTTTCTTTAGTTAATGAATACCTAACAACTGATAATAAATCGCTTTACCATTTTGATGTGTATCGATTAAAAAACGAAACTGAAGCTTTAGATATGGGTATTGATGAATACCTCTATTCCGGCAATTGGTGTTTTATAGAATGGGCAGAAAAAATACCGAATTTGATTCCAGAAGCATATTCAATAATTGAAATGAAATTAAATACAGACGGAAAAAGAACAATACAATTAACTTGTTAAGCATAAAATTTTGTAAATTGCTCCGGATAATTTACAATTCTATTTATGGCACTTACACCATTTACTAAGCAACAATTACTTCCACAAGAAGAAAAGTTAGAAATAACCCGTCATAAAAGCGAACTTTTTATAGGCATACCCAAGGAGACCAGTTTTCAAGAACGGAGAATATGCTTAACTCCTGATGCTGTAAATTCGCTTACTTCGCACGGTCATCGTGTACTTTTAGAATCTGGTGCTGGTTTAAGTTCTAGTTATTCGGATAAGGAATATAGTGATGCTGGTGCTGAAATTTCAAATGATCCTAAAAAAGTTTTCAAATGCCCTATACTTCTAAAAGTCGAACCTTTGACTATTGAGGAAATTGAGATGGTAAATAGAGAAGCGATTGTTATTTCCGCCATTCAATTAAAAACCAGAAAGGCAGATTATTTTCAGGCACTTAAAAAAAAGAAAGTAACTGCACTTGCTTTTGAATATATTAAAGATGAAGACGGTTCATACCCCGCAGTGAAATCTTTAAGCGAAATTGCAGGAACAGCCTCAATACTTGTTGCCGCCGAATTGATGATTAACAACCAATTTGGGAAAGGCTTATTATTTGGTAATATTACTGGAGTTCCTCCTACTGATGTTGTAATACTTGGTGCTGGAACTGTAGGTGAATTTGCAGCTAAAACGGCTTTGGGTTTGGGTGCTAATGTAAAAGTTTTCGATAATTCAATAACCAAACTAAGACGTTTACAAAACAATTTAAATCAGCGCATTTTTACGTCGACGATTCATCAGAAATCTTTACTAAAAGCCATTCGTCGCTGCGATGTGGCTATTGGTGCTATGAGAGGTAAAGAACGTTGTCCTGTTGTGGTTACTGAAACCATGGTCGAACATATGAAAAAAGGTGCAGTTATTGTAGATGTAAGTATCGACACCGGGGGATGTTTTGAAACATCGGAAGTAACAACTCATGAAAAGCCTACATTTATAAAAAACAACGTGATTCATTATTGTGTTCCTAATATTCCTTCTCGTTATTCTAAAACAGCTTCTTTATCTTTAAGCAACATTATTACTCCTTTCTTAATTCAAATTGCCGACGATGGGGGTCTTGAAAGTGCTATTCGATGTAATAAAGGCCTTAAAAATGGCGTCTATTTGTACCACGGAATTTTAACTAATAAAGCTATTGGGGAATGGTTTAATATTCCTGATAGTGATATTAATTTAATAGTTTTTTAACGGAACTTTAAATTACATTTGCAAAAAAATAACACATGACTTTTAAATATCGCTTTTCCTATTATTTAATCGGTTTTATAATGGGAATGTTCTTTGTTGCAATGGTTTTTAGTGGTAAAGATACACGTTGCAATTACTTTCCTAATGCTCGGGTTTTGAATGACATGAGAAATAAACCATTTTCTTTTTCGGAAAAAGCACAACAAATACTAGCTCAAAAATGGGTTGACACATCGGATATTAAAAACTCCCTAACCTATGGTGATATTGATTTTGACAAAAGTAATATTCCCTTCGAAAAAGGAAAGCTTTATATTATTGAGGGCAAAACAAAAAACAATCAACCAATCATTTTAGAAGTTATTAATTATACTGACAAAGCGATTTTAAAAGATATTATTAGGAAATAAAGATGCTTTCATAAAAACATATTTTTAAAATGGCACGATTCAAAGAAAACGATTTACCTAAATCTAAAATTACGGCAACTTCACTTCAAAAAGCGACCGTAATTTTTAAATATGCTGCAAACCATCGTTGGAAATTTTATTTAGGTTTAGTTTTCTTACTATTAACAAGTGTAACTGCATTGGCATTTCCTAAATTTATGGGAATGCTAGTGGATTGCGTCAATAAAAAAGACGGACATCAAGCCAATTTAATTGCATTAGGACTTGGATTGGTTTTGCTCTTACAATCTGTTTTTTCTTTTTTTAGACTGTCATTATTTGTAAATTTCACTGAAAATACGTTGGCTAATGTTCGTTTGGCATTGTATACTAATTTAGTAAAATTGCCAATGTCCTTTTTTTCTCAAAAGAGAGTGGGAGAATTAAACAGTAGAATTAGCAACGATATCAGTCAGATACAAGACACACTTACTACTACAATTGCTGAATTTTTACGTCAGTTTATATTGATTATTGGAAGTTTTGCTATGTTGGCTAGTATAAATATTAAGTTAACCATTATGATGGTTTCAGTCGTTCCACTGGTTGGAGTTGCTGCAGTTATTTTTGGTCGATTTATACGCAAGTATTCTAAAAAAGTTCAAGATGAAGTTGCCGATAGTCAGGTAATCGTAGAAGAAACCATGCAAGGTATTAGTATAGTTAAGGCTTTTGCTAACGAGTGGTATGAAATAAGTAGGTATCAAGATAAAATTAAAGAGGTCGTTAAAATTGCCATTAAAGGTGGACTATTTAGAGGGTATTTTGCTTCATTTATTATAATATGTTTGTTTGGAACTATAGTTGCTGTTGTTTGGTATGGAGTTGTATTGAGTATAGCAGGCGAAATTACAGTAGGAGAATTGTTTACTTTCATCCTTTATTCTAGTTATGTTGGCGCATCGTCAGGCGGAATTGCCGAATTGTATGCTCAAATGCAAAAGGCCATTGGTGCGACCGAAAGAGTTTTCGAATTGTTAGAAGAAACACCTGAAAAAATCAATAGTTCTTCATCAATAGTACTCCAAAAAATTAAAGGCAATATGACTTTTAAAAATGTAAAGTTTAGCTATCCTTCTAGAAAAGAAATACAGGTTTTAAAAGATGTGAGTTTTACCGCCAACTTTGGACAAAAAGTAGCTATTGTAGGTCCGAGTGGTGTAGGAAAATCGACTATAGCTTCACTCCTACTTCGTTTTTATGACATTGAATCCGGCACTATTGAAATTGATGGGAAGAGCCTTTATTATTTTGATCTAGAAACACTTCGTGGTAATATGAGCATTGTACCTCAAGATGTGATTTTGTTTGGAGGAACCATAAAAGAGAACATCGCTTATGGGAAACCTAACGCAACCGAAGAAGAAATTTTTACGGCCGCTAAACAAGCCAATGCCTTGAATTTTATAGAAGGATTCCCTGAACAATTTGAAACTATTGTGGGCGAAAGAGGCATCAAATTATCAGGCGGACAACGACAACGTATTGCCATAGCTCGTGCCTTACTTAAAAATCCAAGTATCTTAATTTTAGACGAGGCGACTTCATCATTAGATAGCGAAAGTGAGAAACTAGTTCAAGAAGCTTTAGAGATTTTGATGCAAGGCAGAACGAGCATCATTATCGCCCATCGTCTATCTACTATTCGGAGTGCGGACCAAATTTTAGTTTTAGATAATGGAGAAATCACAGAACAGGGTACGCATCAGGAATTGGTTGCTCTTGAAAATGGGGTTTATAAAAACTTGAGCAACTTACAGTTTAGCAATTCGTAGTTTTTTTAAGTTATAAAAAAGTGCAAGTAAACCAGGATTTATTCCTTATTTACTTACACTCATTAATAATTAGGGGTATAGCATTATTATTTAACTAATTTAGCTTTCAAAGCTTTTTTCTTATCTGACATTTCTAAAGCGCCATAAACATTTAATAGTGTGGTAGATACATCTTCATTTTTAGGATCAAGTTCATTAGCTTTTTCTAAAAAAGGTAAGGTATCCATAAAAACAGCTAGTCTTTGTTTTTTAAGCACTTCATATCTCTTGTTGTCTTTTTCGGAAGTTCCTAATTTATTCATTTCGTCAATGATTTTTTTCTCTCCATCTAATTTTAAAATGGCTAAATTTAGGTATGCATTTACATAATCAGGTTTAATATCGATGGCTTTTTTATAATATTTTTCAGCCTCGACAGCATCTGTTTTAGCAGAAATAACCCCTAGGTTAAATAATAAATCTGGATCATTTGGATTTTTTTCCAAAACTTCTGAAATCAGTTTTTTGTAAGTTGTAAAATCTTCTAACTTTAAATACAAATCGGCTTCAGTAAGTGTTAAAGAAGAGTCATCTGGATTAGCAACTCTTGCCTCTGAAAGCGCTTTTTTAGCTTCGTCTACTTTACCTTCTTGAACTAAAATCAAGGCGATGTTCTTATAAATTTCACCTCTTTTTGAAGGAATTTTTTCATCTCTGGGATCGATATATACTTTAAGTTTAACTTTACTATCTCTGTCAGCTTTGGCTTCAGGAGTTGTACCAAAATAATCTTCCTTTTCAGTAAGTACATTTTTAGCAAAATAAGACATTCCTTCACCTGAAAAATTCTGTGCCTTAAGTTCATTATAATAAGATAATGCTGTATCATATTCCTGAGCATTTACCGCATAGCTTGCTGCATAATACAGTTTTTCCAAATCTGATTTATCTAATTCGTATACTGTGTACAACGTTTTGGAAGCCTCAGAATATTTTTTATTGGTCCCATCTTCAATAGCACTGCTTAATAGTTTTCCTTTAATATCAGTAATTGACGTTTCAGCTTGACTCGTGTATTTTGATTTTCCTGAAATTTTTTCAACAGCAATTAAGTCTTGATAGGCTTTTGCAGCATCTAATTGATTTTTTGCAACATCAATTTTCTTATTAGCCAAATCTAATAGCGTGTTTCCCTTTACAAAATAATATTGCGCTTTTTCAGAATCGGTTGCAGCACCTATTAAAGATTCTGCTTGCAATAAAATAGTTTTAGCTTCGGTTGAATTTCCGTTTTTTAAAGCTTTTTCAGCCGCTTTAATTTGATCTTTTTGAGCAAAAGTGCTAACCGATATCATCAAAGCTGACGCGAGTACTACATATTTACTTTTCATTATTATATAATTTAATTTGTTTAATTATTCATCATCGTCTGAATCATCTTCCTCCTCTATTTCTTCTTCTATTTCAGAATCATCATCTTCATCGTCATCTTCATCAGCAGCGCCGTCGTCTTCAAGAATTTCTAAAACTGGTTTCACCCTTTCAATAGCTTCGGTTTCTATAACATTACCGTCTTCATCAACAACAACTTCAACGACATCATCTTTCATAACTTTAGTTACTGCAGCAATAGAATCATTTCCTTTAATGTTGATTAACTTAACACCTTGGGTTGCTCGACCCATTACTCTCAAATCTTCAACTGCCATTCTGATGGTTAATCCTGATTTGTTGATAATCATTAAATCATCGGCATCAGTTACTGCATTTATAGAAATTAATTTTCCAGTTTTCTCTGTAATGTTAAGGGTTTTAACTCCTTTTCCTCCACGATTGGTAATTCTATATTCGTCTAAGCTAGATCGTTTACCGTAACCGTTTTCAGCAACTACAAGAATTTCACTGTTCATATCATTTACAGTAACCATACCAATTACTTCATCTGATTCGTCTTTTAAAGTAATACCACGAACTCCAGAAGCTGTTCTTCCCATCGGACGGGTTTTAGTTTCTTCAAAACGAACTAGTTTTCCAGATTTTACAGCCAAAATAATTTGACTCTCACCATTAGTTAATTTAGCTTCTAATAATTCATCTCCATCTTTAATAGTAATTGCAGCAACTCCATTCACTCTAGGTTTTGAATATTTATCAAGTGATGTTTTCTTAACCTGACCTTGTTTGGTTACCATTACTAGATTATGGCTAGTAGTATATGCTTTATCTTTTAAATCTTGCGTACAAATAAATGCTTTTACTTTATCGTCGCTTTCTATATTGATAAGGTTTTGTAAAGCACGTCCTTTTGCTGTTTTACTTCCTTCTGGAATTTCATATACTCGCATCCAAAAACACTTCCCTTTTTGAGTAAAGAACATCATATATTGGTGATTCGTAGCTACAAACATGTGTTCTAAGAAATCCTGATCTCTAGTTCCAGCACTTTTTTGGCCAACTCCTCCTCTATTCTGCGTTTTGTATTCAGTAAGATTTGTACGTTTAATGTATCCAGCATGCGAAATGGTAATAACCACATTTTCATCGGCAATTAAATCTTCAATACTTACATCACCACCTGAATATTCAATTTGAGAACGACGAGCATCACCATATTTATCTCTTATTTCGATTAATTCTTCTTTAATTAATTCTGTTCTTAAATTAACGTCTGCTAATAATGCTTTTAAGTGTTCAATTAATTTCATCAACTCCTCATACTCCGCTCTTAACTTGTCTTGTTCTAAACCAGTCAATTGACGCAAACGCATCTCTACAATAGCACGAGATTGAATATCTGATAATTTAAATCGTTCAATTAATTTTTCTCTAGCTTCTTCAGTATTTTTTGATCCTCTTATTAAAGCAATTACTTCATCAATATTATCAGAAGCAATAATTAAACCTTCTAAAATATGGGCTCTTTCTTCTGCTTTTCGTAATTCAAATTGAGTTCTACGAACTACAACATCATGACGGTGCTCGATGAAATAATGAATCATATCTTTTAGATTCAACATTTGCGGACGCCCTTTTACCAATGCAATATTGTTTACACTAAAAGAAGATTGCAATTGTGTAAACTTATATAAAGTATTTAAAACCACATTTGGCGTTGCATCACGTTTTAAGATATAAACGATACGCATTCCATTTCTATCCGATTCATCACGAATATTGGCAATACCTTCAATTTTTTTATCATTAACTAAATCAGCAGTACGCTTAATCATATCTGCTTTGTTAACTTGATATGGAATTTCTGAAACAATAATAGATTCTCTTCCATCTACTTCTTCAAAGCTTACTTTTGCACGCATGACAATTCGTCCGCGTCCTGTTTTGAAAGCTTCGCGAACCCCTTCGTAACCATATATAATACCACCTGTAGGGAAATCGGGAGCTTTAATATGGTTCATTAATTCGTCGATTTCAATTTCATTATTGTCAAGATAGGCTAATGTACCATTGATAACCTCAGTTAAATTATGAGGAGGCATATTGGTTGCCATACCTACAGCTATTCCGGTTGCTCCATTAATTAATAAGGTAGGAACACGTGTTGGCATTACTTTTGGTTCATATAAAGTATCATCAAAATTCAATTGAAAATCAACCGTTTCTTTTTCGATGTCAGCCATGATTTCTTCAGAAATCTTTTTCATTCGAGCTTCAGTATAACGCATAGCTGCAGGGCTATCTCCATCTACCGATCCAAAATTCCCTTGCCCGTCTACTAATAGATAACGCATACTCCATTCTTGAGCCATACGAACCATCGCATCATAAACTGAGGTGTCTCCGTGTGGATGATACTTTCCTAAAACCTCTCCTACAATTCTTGCAGATTTTTTATGGGCAGATTTTGAGGTTACTCCTAAATCATACATACCGTATAAAACTCTTCGATGTACCGGTTTCAATCCGTCACGTACATCTGGCAGTGCTCTTGACACAATTACTGACATCGAATAATCGATGTAAGCTGATTTCATTTCGTCTTCTATGTTAATAGGAATTAACTTTTCTCCGTCAGACATATTTATAGTTATATTTAAAATTATATTATTTAAAAAAATCTTGCTAATATAACCTTTTCAGATTATTTTTTGCATAAATGTTTATAGAAATTTGATTGATTTATTAACAAAATCGAGGTCTTTTTAAGTTAATAAGTTAATTTATTTTTAACAAAAAAAATTGTTTTTTTTTTGTCTATTAGCTGACAGTACATTTATAGGGTATGGTTATTGTAATTACAATTCATATTCACTAAATTTACATTATAAAACATACAATTTTATGGATGATAATTTTTCACCAAGAGTCAAAGATGTTATAACTTACAGTAAAGAAGAAGCCTTACGTTTAGGACATGATTTTATTGGAACTGAGCATTTAATGTTAGGGATTTTAAGAGACGGAAACGGTAAAGCAATATCAATTCTGAACAATTTGTCAGTTGATTTGGATCACTTGCGAAAAAAAGTTGAAATATTAAGCCCTGCTAATCCGAATGTGATTGTGAGTAACGAAAAAAAGAATTTGCATTTGACCCGTCAAGCCGAAAGAGCACTAAAGACAACTTTTCTTGAAGCTAAAGTTTTTCAAAGCACTTCAATAAGCACAGCGCATTTGTTATTGTGTATTTTAAGAAATGAGAACGACCCTACAACCAAGCTCCTCAATAAACTAAAAATAGATTATGATGTAGCTAAAGAACAATACCTCAATATGACACCTAACGAAGAAAATTTTTTAGAAAATTTGCCTAGAAACGAATCGTTTAATGATGATTCAGGTCAAGATGATAATCTTAGAGAAGGCAACTTTAACAATCCGGCAAATAAATCGAACAAAAAGTCAAAAACTCCTGTTTTAGATAATTTTGGAAGAGATTTAACCGAAATGGCCGAAGAAGGCAAGCTTGACCCTGTTGTGGGCCGCGAGAAAGAAATTGAACGTGTATCACAAATTTTGAGCCGACGTAAAAAGAACAATCCGTTACTTATTGGCGAGCCAGGAGTTGGTAAATCGGCAATTGCTGAAGGATTAGCTTTACGAATTATTCAGAAGAAAGTGTCAAGAAACTTATTTAACAAGCGTGTAGTTACATTAGATTTAGCTTCTCTTGTGGCGGGAACAAAATACCGTGGTCAGTTTGAAGAGCGCATGAAAGCTGTTATGAATGAACTTGAAAAAAATGATGATATTATTCTTTTTATTGATGAAATTCATACTATTGTTGGCGCAGGTGGAGCAACGGGTTCGCTTGATGCCTCTAATATGTTCAAACCTGCTTTGGCACGAGGTGAAATTCAGTGTATAGGAGCCACTACGTTAGATGAATACAGACAGTATATAGAAAAAGACGGCGCTTTAGAAAGACGTTTTCAAAAAATTATTGTTGAACCGACATCTGTTGATGAAACGATTACTATTTTAAATAACATCAAAAACAAATACGAAGACCATCACAACGTTACGTATACTCAAGAAGCAATTGAGGCTTGCGTGAAGTTAACTAACAGATACATGTCTGAGCGTTTTTTACCAGACAAAGCTATCGATGCGCTTGATGAAGCTGGTTCTCGTGTTCATATTACCAATATTGAAGTTCCTAAACAAATATTAGACTTAGAGCGTCAGTTGGAAGATGTTCGTGAATTGAAAAACACAGTAGTCAAAAAACAAAAATATGAAGAAGCCGCTAAGCTTCGTGATGATGAAAAACGCATAGAAAAAGATCTAGCAATTGCTCAGGAACAATGGGACGAGGATTCTAAAAACAATAGAATAGTTGTAACAGAAGATAATGTTGCCGATGTAGTTTCTATGATGACAGGAATACCTGTAAATCGTATTGCACAAACCGAGAGTAATAAATTAGCTAATCTTCCTGAACTAATTGAAAATAAAGTTATTGGACAAAAAGAAGCAGTGCTAAAAATTGCTCGTTCAATACAAAGAAATCGTGCTGGATTAAAAGATCCGAACCGACCAATTGGTTCGTTTATTTTCTTGGGTCAAACGGGTGTAGGTAAAACTCAATTGGCTAAAGTATTAGCTCGAGAATTATTTGATTCTGAGGATTCACTCATTCGAATTGACATGAGTGAATACATGGAGAAATTCGCCATATCAAGACTTGTTGGTGCTCCTCCAGGCTATGTTGGCTATGAAGAAGGAGGCCAGTTGACTGAAAAAGTGAGAAGAAAACCATATTGTGTAGTATTACTTGATGAAATTGAGAAAGCGCATCCAGATGTTTTTAACATGCTGTTACAAGTTTTAGATGATGGTTTTTTAACAGATAGTTTGGGTAGAAAAATTGATTTTAAGAATACCATAATCATCATGACTTCTAATGTTGGCGCACGTCAGTTAAAAGATTTTGGTCAAGGTGTTGGATTTGGAACTGCTGCAAAAGTAGCTCAAGCTGATGATAATTCGAAAAGTATTATTGAAAATGCATTGAAGAAAACATTCGCTCCCGAATTTCTTAACAGAATTGACGATGTCATTGTGTTTAATGCTTTAGAAAAACACGATATTGATTTGATTATTGAAATTGAATTGAAAAAATTATACGATCGAATTGCTGAATTGGGTTATAACTTAAAACTTTCAGATAAAGCAAAAGCATTTATCGCTGATAAAGGTTTTGATAGACAATTTGGTGCAAGACCATTAAAAAGAGCCATTCAAAAATATGTTGAAGATGCTTTAGCAGAAGAAATTATTACTTCTAAAATTGGATCAGGGGATGAAATTTTTATGGATTTAGATGAAGTGGCTCAAGAGTTGTTTATTAATGTTAAAAAAGCAGAAAAACCAACAAATTAATTTTATTTTTTTTTACCACGAATAAATGAATAGTTTAGAATACGAATTCATTTATTCGTGTTTTTTTTAATCCTCTTTATTATGCCACAGAACAAAGTTATTCTAGGCTCAGAAGAATGGTTTTCTTTTCCTGATTTAGGAATCCCTACCATAAAAGCACGTGTCGATTCAGGTGCGAAAACTTCAGCGCTTCATGCAATAAATATAGCTCCATTTATAAAAGACGAGAAGAATTGGGTTAAATTTGATATTAATCCGATACAAAATGACCTAAAAACAATCATTCATTGTGAAGCCCCACTAGTAGACAAAAGAATAGTAAAAAGTTCTAGTGGCTATAGAGAACAGCGTTATGTAATTCAAACCACTTTAGACATAGGAACTGCAAGTTGGACCATAGAAATGACATTAACAAACAGGGATTCGATGGGATTTAGAATGCTTTTAGGCCGTGAAGCTATGAGTGGCAGAGTGTTAGTAGATCCTGAGCAACTTTTCCTTTTGGGGCAAGCTTCAAGTGATAAATTAAGTGAAATTTATCAAAATTCTGTAATTCCTTCTTCGGGTTTGAGAGTTGGGCTTTTGGCCAGTAATCCTGAATTATATAGCAATAAAAGAATTATGGAGGCAGGCGAAATGCGAGGTCATGAAATGCACTTCTTAAACATCAAAGAATGCTACATGAAACTGGATGCTACTAAACCAGAAATTCATTATAGAGGCGGAAAAATTTTAAATCAATTTGATGCTGTTATTCCTAGAATAAGACCAAGTATTACCTTCTATGGTTGCGCATTAACTCGTCAATTTGAGGCTCTTAAAGTTTTTTGTTTAAATTCTTCAACAGCAATAACTCAATCTAGAGACAAACTATTTTCATTACAGTTGTTGTTGAATCATGGTATAGAAATTCCTACCACTGGTTTTGCTAATTCACCATTAGATACTGACGATCTTATTAAAATGGTTGGAGGACCACCATTAATAGTTAAATTATTAGAAGGCACACAAGGAAAAGGTGTTGTATTAGCTGAAACAAAAAAGGCTGCTGAAAGTGTAATTAATGCTTTTAAAAGTTTGAATGCTAATATTTTAGTTCAAGAATTTATAAAAGAAGCAAATGGAAAAGACATTCGTTGTTTTGTAATTGACGGAAAAGTCGTTGCTGCCATTCAGCGAGAAGCATTGCCAGGAGAGTTTAGAGCAAATATTCATTTAGGAGGAACAGCCTCTATAATTAAAGTAACTTCTGAGGAGAAAAAAATTGCCATAAAAGCTGCAAAAGCAATGGATTTGAAAGTAGCTGGTGTTGATATTATTCGTTCCTCTAAAGGACCTTTATTATTAGAAGTAAATTCATCACCAGGATTAGAAGGTATTGAAGGAGCAACCAATAAAGATATTGCTGGAGAAATGATTAAAGCTATTGAAAAAAACATCAAACAAAAATAATCTACATCAATAAATAGATGAATCCATATTTAGATATTATTTTACGTAGTGCTGGGGTATATTTGTTTATGGTTATCGCCTTACGAATTTTTGGTAAAAAGGAATTATCACAACTCAATACAGCTGATGTTATATTAATTTTACTAATAAGTAACTCCGTTCAAAATGCAATGGTTGGAACCGACACGAGCCTTTGGGGTGGATTAGCAGCGGCTTCAGTTTTGTTTGTTATTAATTTTGTCTTAAAAAAATTAATGTATCGTTATAAGGGATTTAGTGATTTCATGCAGGAAAAGCCCGAAATTCTAATTCATGATGGAAATTTGGATTTTAAAATATTAAGTAAATTAAACATTACTTCCGACGAATTGAAAGAAGCCATGCGAGAGCACGGTGTAGAATATTTTAAGGATGTGAAATTGGCGATGCTAGAAATTGATGGTAATATTAGTATTATTTCTGGAGATACTAATTTAACGCAAACTCATTATAAAAGAAAACGCAAACATAAAAGCTTGATTGACGGGAATTAATACTCCAATCCATCTATCATAAAACTATTCAAAAAAGCTAGTGATTTTTCAATATCATAATGAAAAATTCTATCGTTTTCTATTAAAGGAACTTCTTCCCTGTAAGATTTCAAGAACATTTCTATAAAATTACTAGACTTTAAAGGTCTTCGAAATTCGATAGCTTGCGAGGCATTCAATAACTCAATTGCCAAAATTCGTTCTAAATTATCCATGATGCGCAAGGCTTTTGTTGCGGCATTTGCTCCCATACTCACATGGTCTTCTTGACCGTTACTAGAAACAATATTATCTATACTTGCTGGGGTTGCCAACTGTTTGTTTTGACTAACAATACTTGCAGCTGTGTATTGTGGTATCATCAAACCAGAATTCAAACCTGGATTATCGACTAAAAATGCAGGAAGATTTCGCAAACCAGAAACCAATTGAAAAGTTCTTCTTTCGGAAATACTTCCTAATTCTGCCAATGCATTAGCTATAAAATCTAAAGCTAAAGCTAATGGTTGACCATGAAAATTACCTCCCGATAAAATCTGATCACTTTCTATAAAAATATTAGGATTATCAGTAACTGAATTGATTTCTGTTTTAAACACTTTTCTCACATAATCAATTGCATCTTTTGAAGCTCCATGTACTTGCGGTATACAACGAAACGAATATGGGTCTTGCAAATGTGACTTAGATTGTTCAGCAATTTCGCTTCCTTCTAAAAATTCTATAATTCTATTAGCAGTCATAATTTGACCTTTGTGCGGTCGTATATAATGAATAAGCTCATTGAATGGTTCAACTTTACCATCAAAACCTTCAAGAGAAATAGCCGCAATTAAATCAGCAATATAACAATACTTAACCGCTTTCATTAAAATATGTGAACCGTAAGCACTCATAAACTGAGTTCCATTTAATAATGCTAAGCCTTCTTTAGATTGTAAAACAATTGGCTCCCAATTAAAATGTTTTAAAACTTCAATTGAACTAACTCTATTGCCTTCAAAATTAACCTCTCCTAAACCAATTAACGGCAATGACAAATGTGCTAACGGAGCCAAATCGCCAGAAGCACCTAAAGAACCTTGCTCGAAAACTACTGGAAGAATATCATGGTTATAAAATTCAATTAATCGCTCAACAGTTTCTAATTGAACGCCCGAATAACCATAACTTAAAGATTGAATTTTAAGCAATAACATCAATTTTACAATAGCCTGAGGAACTTCATTTCCAGTACCACAAGCATGCGATTTAACTAAATTCTCTTGTAATTGGGATAAATTCTCATTCGAAATCTTAACATTACACAACGAACCAAAACCTGTATTAATACCATAAATTGGACTGTCTTGAGAAGTCATTTTATTATCTAAATATTCTCTACATTTTTGAATATTTATCTTTGCTTCTTCTGATAGAGCGATACTTTTGTGATAGGTAATAATTTGATGTATGGTTTCTAAATTTAAAACTTCGGAGCTGATATAATGAAAATTGTCCATTTATGTATAATTAAGACTTCAAAATTCAATAAACGATTGTTAAAAAACAAGTGATGTTGATAATTAAATTAATTTAAAATGCATTTTCAATAAATTTTAAACTTCAAAACTCAATAATAATAAAAATAATACAACTAATGCATTTATATCTAAAATATTCGCAATAATAATAGAGTATTTTTTATAATCGATGAAATGAATTACTTTTGGAAATTAAAAATCTGAAAAATGTTTTTTTACACTAAAATTCCTTTTTTTATTAATGCAACCAAAAATTTGGTAATCATTTTTAGCACCTCTACAAAATCTACAACCCCTTTCGGGGTATAAATTAATCATATAATCCTATATTTGTTTTCTTCTTTTTATGAAGAAACAAAAATCATGAATTTATGATGCATAAAAAATACTTTTTAAATAAACAACAATGAAAATTTTAAAATTCGGTGGAACTTCGGTTGCCAATGCACAAAACATAAAACTCGTACTCGATATAGTAAATACAAAAGCTAAAAATGATAAACTAGTTGTAGTAGTATCTGCATTAAGCAAAGTAACCGATTTACTTCATCAAGCAGCTATAAAAGCAGCTAATAATGACGAAAGTTATAAAGAAATTGTTGCCGAAATAGAGAAAAAACATCTTGAAGCACTTAAAGCCTTAATCCCTGTAAGTGAGCAAAGTGGCCTATTAAGTCACGTAAAAAGAATAATAAATCATCTTGAAACACTTTTAGAAGGATGCTTTTTATTAGGCGAATTGTCTAACCGAACAACTGACACCATTTTAAGTTTTGGAGAATTGTTATCATCTTATATTATAGCAGAAGCTTTAAAGCAAAACCTAAAAAATAGTAGTTACAAAGACAGTCGTGAATTAATAAAAACCAATGCTAATTATGGAAAAGCAACAGTTAATTTTGAAGTCACTAACCAACTTATAGTTAATTATTTTGCCTCAAATGAGTCTCAAGTTGTTGTTATGCCTGGATTTATTGCCTCAACTCTTGACGGTATCAATACAACATTAGGGCGTGGAGGTTCTGATTATACAGCGGCAATTATAGCTGCTGCTTTGAATGCTGTTGATTTAGAAATATGGACTGATGTAAATGGAATGTTTACTGCCAATCCTAAAATTGTAAAACAAGCCCAGCCTATTGCAACTATTTCCTATCAGGAAGCCATGGAATTATCGCATTTTGGTGCTAAAGTATTATATCCTCCAACGATTCAGCCTGTGTTAAGAAAGAATATTCCGATTCTTATTAAAAACACTTTCGAGCCTGAGGCTGAAGGTACTTATATTTCAAACAAAGTCACTTCGCAAAATAATCCCGTAAAAGGAATAAGTCATATTGATAATATTACTCTAATCACATTAGAAGGTCCAGGAATGATTGGAGTTGCTGGTTCTTCAAAAAGACTTTTTGAAGTATTGTCTCAAGTAAATATTAATGTAATTTTTATTACTCAAGCATCTTCTGAGCATTCAATTTGTATCGGAATTTTAAACTCTGATGCTCAAAATGCTGAACAAGCAATCAATAAAGCCTTTGAAGTTGAAATTGCTCAAAACAAAATTGATGCTTGTATTGTTGAAAAGAACTTATGCATTATTGCCTTAGTTGGTGAAAATATGAAAAACCACCAAGGGTTAAGTGGCAGAATGTTTAGTACTTTAGGAAAAAACAATGTTAATATTAGAGCTATTGCTCAAGGTGCTTCTGAAAGAAATATTTCGGCGGTAATCAATGAAAGAGATGTCAAAAAAGCACTGAATACGCTACACGAAACTTTCTTTGAAGAAAACACTAAACAGTTGAATTTATTTGTAATGGGGGTTGGAAATGTTGGCGAAAAATTCATTGAACAAATTCACCAGCAAAAAAAATATTTAAAGGAAAATCTAAAAATAAATTTGAGAGTTATTGCTTTATCTAATTCCAGAAAAATGTATTTTGATGAAGAAGGAATTCCTTTAAAAGATTGGAAATCTTTAGTAGAAAACGGAGAAAAATCTGATTCTGAAACCTTTATTTCTAAGGTGAAAGCCCTGAATTTACGTAACAGTATTTTTGTAGATATTACTGCTAATGAAAACGTTTCTAAAACCTACGATCAATATTTGAAACAAAGTATTGCAGTGGTTACATGTAATAAAATTGCTTGTTCATCAGCTTACGACAATTATAAAAATTTAAAAAATCTATCTCGACAATTCAAAGCACCTTTCTTGTTTGAAACTAATGTTGGCGCTGGATTGCCTATTATTGACACCGTAAAACACTTGATTGCTTCAGGAGATAAAGTCAATAAAATTCAAGCCGTTTTATCAGGAAGTTTGAACTTTATTTTTAATAATTTTAGCGATTCGTACAGTTTTCACGATGTAGTAAAAGAAGCTGGTGTACAAGGTTTTACTGAGCCTGACCCTAAAATTGATTTAAGTGGTGTAGATGTTGCTAGAAAGATACTTATTCTAATACGCGAAAGCGGTTACCAAATGGAAATTGAAGATATTAAAAATAATTCTTTTCTTCCTTCCGAATGTATGAGCACAACAAACAATGATGATTTTTTTAAATCATTAATTACTTATAAATCACACTTTGAAAATCTTTTAGCCGAAGCTAAATCTAAAGAAAGCCGACTGAAATTTGTAGCTACATTTGAAAATGGAAAGGCAAGTGTTGGTTTAGAGTTGATACCGAAAGACAGTCCGTTTTATAACCTTGAAGGTAAAGACAACATCGTTCAATTTTATACTGATCGCTATATTGACCAACCATTATTGATTAAAGGTGCGGGAGCAGGTGCTGCAGTTACTGCTTCTGGAATTTTTGCAGATGTAATTAGAATAGGAAACATATAAAAAGTTTAAAGCTTTAGGTTTAAAGTTGTATGTGAACCTGAAGCTTGAAGCTTGAAACAAAATAAGTATGAACGAAATAAAAATATTCTGTCCAGCTACAATTGCTAATCTTTCCTGCGGATTTGATGTGCTAGGACTTTGTTTAGATAACGCTGGCGATGAAATGATTATTCGAAAATCAAACAAAAAAGGTGTTCGGATTACTAAAATTGTTGGTGCCAACTTACCTTTAGAAACCGAAAAAAATGTTTCTGGAGTAGCTGCTTTAGCAATGTTAGAAGCAATAGAAACCGAATTTGGTTTTGAAATTGAAATTTACAAACACATCAAAGCAGGTAGTGGTATTGGTAGCAGCGCAGCAAGTTCTGCAGGTGCTGTATTTGGAATAAATGAATTATTAGGAAAGCCTTTCACTCGAAAAGAACTTGTGTTATTTGCCATGCAAGGCGAAAAACTAGCTAGCGGAAATGCTCATGCTGATAACGTTGCACCTTGTCTTTTAGGTGGTTTTACCTTGGTAAGAAGTTCAAATCCTTTAGACATTATTAAAATTGAAAGCCCTTCAGAATTATATGCCACAGTCGTTCATCCTCAAATAGAATTAAAAACTTCTGATGCCCGTTCGGTTTTAAAACAAACCGTTACATTAAAAAGCGCGATTACCCAATGGGGAAATGTTGGAGGATTAATTGCTGGTTTATACACTAAAGATTACGAACTTATTGGTCGTTCCCTTCATGACGAAATTGTAGAACCTTTACGAAGTGTATTGATACCAGGATTTGATTTGATTAAGAAAACTGCTTATGAAAACGGAGCCTTAGGCTCTGGAATATCAGGCTCAGGCCCTTCTATATTTGCCCTGAGCAAAGGAAAGGAAACTGCTGATAAAATTGCAAAAGCGATGAGTACGATTTACGATGAAATGAAATTACCTTATGAGATTCATGTTTCGAAAGTGAATGACCAAGGAATAAAAATAATTTAACGCTAATAAAAATAAATGTTTAAGATTTAAGATTAACAATTTATGACCCGAGAGCTTGCTCGAACAGGTGAAGCAATTCAGATGTAACCCAAATTGCTAAAAATCAAAAAATCGTTAATCTAAAATCTATAATCTAAAATCAAATGAACTATTACAGCTTAAACAATAAAACACATTACGTTTCTTTTCAAGAAGCCGTTATACAAGGTTTAGCGCCAGATAGAGGGCTTTACTTTCCTGCAACATTAACAGTGTTACCACAATCTTTTTTTGACAACATTGAAAGTCTCAGTAATGAGGCTATTGCTTTTGAAGCCATCAAACAATTTGTAGGAGATGAAATCCCAGAAATAGAATTAAAACAAATTCTAAAAGAAACATTGTGTTTTGATTTTCCGCTTGTAAAAATAGAAGATGATATTTATTCCTTAGAATTATTTCACGGCCCTACTATGGCTTTTAAAGATGTAGGAGCACGTTTTATGTCTCGTTGTTTGGCGTATTTCAATAGAGATAAAGATCAGAAAAATACTGTACTTGTGGCTACTTCTGGAGATACCGGAGGTGCAGTAGCGAGTGGTTTTTTAGGCGTAAAAGGTGTTGATGTAGTGATTCTTTATCCTTCTGGTAAAGTGAGTGATATACAAGAACGTCAGTTGACCACTCTTGGACAAAATATTACTGCTTTAGAAGTCGACGGTTTTTTCGATGATTGTCAAGACATGGTAAAAAAAGCATTTCTCGATACCGATTTGCAACACAAAAATCTTACCTCTGCCAATTCTATCAATATTGCACGTTGGTTGCCGCAAATGTTTTATTTTTTCTTTGCTTACAAAGAATTAAAGAAACACAACAAACCGTTAATCGTTTCTTGTCCTAGTGGTAATTTTGGTAACATTTGCGCAGGAATTATAGCTAAAAAATTAGGCTTGCCCCTAACCCATTTTGTGGCTGCTACCAATGCTAACGATACGGTACCTCAGTTTTTAGAAAAGGGAATTTATAAAGCCAAACCTTCTGTGGCAACGATTTCTAATGCTATGGATGTAGGAAATCCAAGTAATTTTGTGCGAATTCAAGAAATGTATAATAATGATTTAAACGAATTCAGGAAAGATTTTTCATCTTATACTTTTACGGATGAAGAGACAAAAGAAACTATGAAAAGTATCTACAATCATAATGGATACATCGCAGAACCACATGGTGCAGTAGGCTATTTGGGTTTGAAAAAAGAACTCAAAAACTATCCTGATAGTATTGGGTTTTTCTTAGAAACTGCTCATCCTATTAAATTTTTAGATATTGTAGAACCCATTTTAAATGTTCAATTACCCATTCCAAAACAAATTATAAGCGTTCTAGGTAAAGAGAAAATAAGTATTAAGATTAAAACGTATGAGGATTTAAAAGATTTTTTAAGTTAACTATTTTTGATATTCTTCTAGACTCAAAAATGCCTTATCTAAATAATTAATAATATCTGAGGCGATAAATGATTGATAACCTGTTTCCGGTAAAGCGATATCAGAAGTTAATCCGTGTATATAAACTCCTAAAATTGCTGCTTGTAATGGATCATAGGATTGAGCCAAAAGGCTTGTTATAATTCCCGTAAGTACATCGCCACTTCCTGCAGTTGCCAATGCAGCATTTCCAGATGTATTTTCATAAATGGTTTCGTTATCAATAATTAGAGTTGGAGCTCCTTTTAGTACTATAATTACATTATATTTTTTAGAAAAAGCTATTGTTTTGGCTATTTTTTCTGTTTCAGAATTCCATTTTCCAATTAATCGCTCTAATTCTTTTAAATGTGGAGTACATATTGTTTTTGGTTGAAGTAAAGAAAGCCACGAAGGATTAAGACCCAAAATATTTAAAGCATCTGCATCAATTACCATAGGATTTAAATTAACCTTTAAGAAATCACAAAGTGCAATTTGGGTTTTAGATTCTGTTCCTAATCCAGGACCAATACCAATTGCTTGTGGCTCAAAATCAAAATTGATTTTAGTAATAAATTTATTGCTAACATCAGTCAAAACCATGACTTCAGGTATGCTAATCTGCACTATATTGTACCCGCATTCCGGAATAAAAGCTGTCACCAAACCGCAACCTGATTTAATTGCAGCTTTGCTTGATAAACAAATGGAACCCATTTTACCATAGCTCCCACCTATTAATAACGAATGACCTTGAATACCTTTATGGGTAGTAGCAACAGTAGTTTTATAGTAATTTAGGATTGATTTCTTATTGATTAGAATAGAATTTTTCATTGGTTAAATGGATTAAAGTACTAACAATAAATCAAACTTAATTTATTTACTATATATAAAAGAGGTCTTATTTTTTAAATTTAGAAATACCTTCTAGTAACCAGTTTTCATACTCATTTATTGATACAAAACTTATTGAAGGCTGATTCACATTTAAACTATTACCTTTCAAATCTGTCAAAACATACAAAGGCTGGGTGTTCGTCTTATATTTTGAAATCATAAAATCTGTCCACTTATCTCCTACGGTAACAATCTCTGAACCAGTAGTTTTTGATACAAACTGTTCATTATTAGGCAAATCAATATCTTCATCTACATACAGAGAAATCAAAACAACTTCATTTCTCAATATCTGAAGAATTCTTTTGTCTGACCAAACAGTATTCTCCATTTTTCTGCAATTTACACATGCGTGTCCTGTAAAATCAAGCATAATGGGTTTACTTACACTTTTAGCATATGCAAGTCCTTTTTCATAATCATCAAAAACAACAAGACGATGTGGTCCACTTTTAGCTCCGTCGGGCAAAATATTTGCTTCTACTGAACTTCCGGCACCAACTCCAAAAGGACTTTCACTATACTCCAATGGTGGTGGAAATGCATTTATTATTTTTAGAGGTGCTCCCCAAAGTCCCGGAATCATATAGACTGTAAATGCCAGTGTAATTAAACCTAAAGAAAATCTACCAACTGAAATATGGGATATAAGACTATCATGAGGCAATGTTATTTTTCCAAATAAATAAAGCGATAGCGTTCCAAAAATAGCAATCCAAATCGACAAGAATACTTCTCTTTCTAGCCAATGCAACTGCAAAACTAAATCAGCATTAGATAAAAATTTGAATGCCAAAGCCAATTCTAAAAAACCCAAAACTACCTTTACAGTATTTAACCAACCGCCTGATTTTGGCAAAGAATGTAGCCAACCTGGAAACATGGCGAACAACATAAATGGTAAAGCTAATGCTAATGAAAAACCAAACATTCCAATTATTGGTGCAATTCCTCCTTTTGAAGCGGCTTCTACCAAAAGTGTTCCAACAATTGGCCCTGTGCAAGAAAAAGAAACAATTGCCAAAGCTAATGCCATAAATAAGATACCAATTACTCCGCCTCGATCAGCTTGACTGTCAACTTTATTGGCCCAAGAATTTGGCAGCATGATTTCGAAAGCTCCAAGAAATGAAGCTGCGAATACAACTAATAAAATGAAAAATATAACATTAAACCAAACATTGGTTGATAATGCATTCAAAGCATCAGCGCCAAAAATCCAAGTAACTATAAATCCCAATAGCACATAAATTACAATAATTGAAATTCCGTAAAAAATGGCATTCCTAATTCCTGCGCTTTTGTTTTTACTTTGTTTAGTAAAAAAACTTACCGTCATTGGAATCATCGGAAAAACACAAGGCGTCAGTAATGCCGCAAACCCTGATAAAAATGCAATAAAAAATATTGACCATAATCCTCGATGCTCATTTGGTTTAGAATTTTCAACTTTGCTTACGTTAGGTACTTCTTTAATACCTTTTTGGGTTACTTCTATTTTACTTATTGTATCGCTTTTTGATGAATCTAAAGCAACTGTTGTTTCATCAGTTTTTGTAGTTGAAATGGCTATACCTGGCATTACAAACGTTAATTTCTTTTCCAAATTAATACAAACTTCTTTACAAACTTGGTAATTCAATTCGACTTCTATAGTTTTAATTTTAGGATTTAACAACGCTATTTCTTGAGTAATTTGTGCTTTATGCTCAAAGAAAGTTTCGTTTACTTCAAAAATATCATTGTATGCAGTTTTGGTTTTACTTTCTTTGGCTTTTCCTAATAGATTAAAATTTCCTTTTTGGTTTTTAAAATTAATTTCTAGCGGCAACGGTCCACCATCAGGTGTAAACTGCGAATACATATGCCAGTCTTTTTCAATTACTCCATTAAAAGTGAGAATGAAAATAGTCTCTGACTTTTTCTCAATTGTAGTAGTCCATTTTACTGGATCAAGAATTTGAGAATAACCCTTTGCAAAAGCTAAAAAAACTATGAATATATATACTAATTTCTTCATATTATTAGTTGTATTTTAAGAATATTTGTTGTTGTTTTTTCAATTCTATATCGTTCGTCTTGTCGAATACCTGTTACCCAAACTATTTGATTATTCGAACATAAAAGCCAAGTGTTTTCTTTGTCTAAAAGCGATAGTTTTTCATCTTTAAACAACTTACTTATTTTTTTTTCTTTCCCATTCATGCCAAAAGGTTGAAAAAAATCACCTGTTTTCCATTTTCTCAAAACCAAAGGAAATACAAGCAAATCTTCATCGACAAAGATAATTGTATTTGAAGCTAAACTAATGTCAGATACTTTACAAATAGCTAATTTTAAGGGAATCTTAACTTCCGATTGATTTTTTTCTATAAAATATTCATCAATTGCATCTTCTTGAATTAAAGAACTTAATATCAAATATTTCCTGTCTTTTAACAATCTAAATTCATTCGAAAACACTTGCTTTCCAGACTGTCCATCAACTAAATTATAAATGTCTTCCCAAGCTGAAAAACCAAAATCTTTAAGCCAATGATATAAATAGGATTTATAATTAGGTAACTTACTCAACTTTTTAACATTAAAATAAAAAGCATCGCCTTTTTCTTCAACTACTTGACTAAACAGTATTGAAGCGGCATCATCGACCATTTCGTTAGCTTGTTGCAAATACTGTTGCGTTTTTTGAAAAGATGCTAAAAAGTTTGGATGTATTTCTTTTAAAATTGGAACTAATTGATGTCGGATTTTATTTCTTACATACTTGTCTGAAGCATTGCTACTGTCTTCTCGCCATTTAATTTGGTTTTCATTGGCGTAATTTTCAATATCAAGACGATTAAATACTAATAACGGTCGTATAATTGTATCATTTTGCTCAGGAATTCCAATTAATCCATCTAATCCTGTTGCTCTAGACAAATTAATTAGGAATGTTTCTAGGTTGTCATCAGCATGATGCGCCGTTAAAATAAAATCATAATTTTGCTCTTCTAATTGCTCATAAAACCAACTGTAGCGCAACTCACGAGCCGCAACTTGTATCGAAAGTTTATAATCTTTTGCAAAATTTTCAGTATCGAATTGTGTATAGAAAAATGGAATTGAATTTTTAATACTATATTCCTGAACAAAAATTTGATCTTGAAAACTTTCAATTCCACGAAGTTGAAAGTTACAATGCAAAACAGCAATATCGTACTGTAATTGTCGAAACAGATGCAACAAAACCATACTGTCTAATCCTCCGCTTACAGCAAGAAAAAGTTTTCCGTTTTTTAAAGAAGGGAAATTTTGTGCAATATGGATTTTAAATTTTTCTAACATATTCAAAAGTAATTATTTCTTTTGATTTTAACTTAACACTTCGCACATTGCTTTTGCTTTTAGCAAGCACTCTTCATATTCTTTTTCAGGAATTGATTGAGAAGTAATAGCACTACCTACAGAAAAAGAAACATATTGATTGGTTTGATTGTATAAAATACTCCGAATTACAACATTAAAATCGAAATCACCATTTGGTGTAAAATAACCAATGGCTCCGCTATATAAACCACGCTTTGATTCTTCAAGCTCTTCGCATATATTCATTGCCGAAAATTTGGGAGCTCCTGTCATACTTCCCATTGGAAAAGAATATTTAATTGCTTCTATTATAGAAAATTGACTGTCTAAATTTGAAGTAATAGTAGAAATCATTTGATGTACCTGTTCAAACGAATATACTTTACATAATTCCTGAACTTTAACTGAATTTCGTTGAGCTATTTTTGATAAATCATTTCGAACCAAATCGGTTATCATGATGTTTTCTGATCGCTCTTTACCATCTTTTTCTAATTCATTTTTAGAATTTTCATCTTCAATTGGGTTTAAAAATCTTTTTGCAGTTCCTTTTATGGGTTGAGAAACGAGTTGTTCGCCTTCTTTTTTTAAATACCGTTCTGGTGAAGCACATAATAAAAACTGTTTGTTATTTTTAAAATAGGCTGAAAACGGTGCTTTTGAAATTGAATTGAGTTTTAAAAATTTAGCTAATGGATTTATTATAGCATTTTCAGCAAAAAACTCCAAACAAAAATTAGCTTCATAAATAGCTCCGTGATGAATATGCTCCAGCAATTTGGAAACTTTCTCGATATATCTTTCTTTTGAAATTCGTTGTTGAATTGCAACAACTTCAACATTTTCAACTTGTGACTTATGCATAGCACTTATTTCTTGAAAATCACTATTAATTTCATCTTCGCACATGTTGAGATATTGAATTTCAAGTTGATTTCCCTTCAATAAAAACATTTTTTTAGGTTGAAAGAAAAATAAATCTGGAAAATCTAATCCATCAAAGTTCTCAGAATTTAAAACTTCAGTGTCGTTTTTTAAATCATAAGTTAAATAACCAAAAAGCCAATCTCTTGTGGTTTGCTGGTACTGTTTTATGTCTTCAAAAGCATTATGAAAATCAGTTTTTATTGATGTAAAAGCGTCTATAGCAAGCAAACAATCATAACTGGAATATTTTTGATTGGTATTGAATTCTGAATTGCTATCTAAAAATACAATTTCTCTGAATTGTTGTGACCAAGTCAAAAGTTGTTCTTTTAATGCAATTGGATTGGGAATAGATTTAAAAATAGAAACTCTCAAAAAAATAAAATTTAGATTTCAAAATTACAATAAAAATATTCCATCCGAGAAGTCAATTTAAAAATTAATGGCACGATTTTTATATCACATCAAATAACTCCTTTTAATAAATTGATTCCAGTATTGATAGAAAACTACTTATTGCATTTTATTATTTTCTTAAGTAACCCATTTATTAATCAATACTAAATCTTTTTATTATGAAAACAATTGCAAAATTTGGCTTGACTGTTTTATTTTTAATTGTCTTACTACATTCTTGTAAGCAAGCAGAATCACTTGAAGAAGTTACATCAGAATCTGTCATTCAAACTACAGATAGTATTTCATCTCTTAGTGCTGTAGAGAAAAAAGGAGTAAATCGAAAATTTATTCGAACTGCTGATTTAAAGTTTAAAGTCAAAAATGTTGCAAAATCTACCTATGCTATTGAAAACACTACAAATAAATTTGGAGGATTTGTCACTTATACCAATTTACAAAGCACAATTAATAATAAAATCGAAACTAAAATAAGTCAAGATAGTATATTAGAAACGCTAAAATATTCTGTTGAAAATAATATAATTATTCGTGTTCCCAACACAAAACTAGATACTGTAATCAAAACTATTGCAAAGCAGATTGATTATTTAGATTATCGGGTGATTAAGGCTGGTGATGTTTCTTTACAAATGCTTTCGAACGAATTAGCTCAAATAAGAAATATAAATAACGAAAGAAGAATTGAAAAAGCAATTGATTTAAAAGGCAAAAAGCTAAATGATGTTATAGCTGCCGAAAGTAATTTGGCAACAAAAAATGAACAAACTGATAATCATAAACTCGAAAATTTATCTTTAAAAGATCAAGTAAATTTTAGCACAATTACTTTACTAATTTATCAAAGCGAAAGCATAAAACAAGAAATTATTGCCAATCAAAAAGACAAATATGCATATCAAACTAATTTTGGATTACAGATTTTAGATGCTTTAAAAAGTGGTTGGTTTATTCTACAAGATATAATTGTATTTCTGTTTCAATTGTGGTGGTTTATTGTATTAATTAGTATTGGTTTTTTTGTTTACAGAAAATATACTCGAAAATAGCACGCAAAATCATGATTATCTATTGGTTAAATATCTCAAAAATATGATTATATTTGATTAAGGATTAAACATTTTTTAAATTCACTTTTGTGAGAATTTACTAAGTATTTAGGTGGAAATTTAAAATAATATTGCTATTCTTAATCGTGTTTAACCACTAAAACCAAATAATCATGAAAATTGTCACTATTGTTATACGAACCTTAATGGGGTTATTGTTTCTGTTTGCGTCAATTAGTTTCTTTTTAAAATTAGTCCCAGAACCAGTAACTACGGGAGATTTTAAAGCTTTTCAAATTGGACTTGTAGCTTCGGCTTATTTAATTCCGTTAGCAAAATCGATAGAATTGTTGTGTGGATTGGCCTATGTTTCTGGTCGTTTTGTTTCTTTAGCTAATATTGTACTCTTACCTGTATCATTAAATATTTTACTTATTAATTTTTTTCTGACACCTGAAAGTCTTCCGATTGCTATATTTATATTTTTAGGAAATCTATTTTTAATTTTTAGATATTGGAAGAATTACAAAAGTGTTTTTACGATGTAAATGGAATAGAATTAAAAAAACCGTTTCACTTTATAATGAAACGGTTTTTTTAGTTAAAATATTATACGTGTAATGCTCGATTGTCTGTAGCTGCTAAAGCGGCTTCTTTAATTGCCTCTGCAAAAGTTGGATGTGCGTGACTTATTCTAGAAATGTCTTCAGCTGAAGCTTTAAATTCCATAGCGGTTACAGCTTCTGCAATCAAATCAGCGCAACGAGCTCCTATCATATGAACACCAAGTACTTCATCGGTTTTTGCATCGGCGAGAATTTTAACAAAACCGTCTAAATCACCTCCAGCTCTAGCTCTACCCAAAGCTTTAAAAGGAAAACTACCTGCTTTAAATGCAATTCCATCTGCTTTTAGTTGTTCTTCGGTTTGCCCAACAGCAGCAACTTCTGGCCATGTATAAACTACACCTGGAATTAAATTATAATTGATATGTGGTTTTTGACCTGATAAAATCTCAGCAACCATAGCTCCTTCTTCTTCTGCTTTATGAGCTAACATGGCTCCACGAACTACATCTCCAATAGCATAAATATTAGAAATGTTGGTTTGTAAATGATCGTTTACTTCAACCATACCCCTATCATTAAGCTTTACTCCTGCTTTGTCTGCATTTAAGCCTTCAGTATACGGACGACGACCTACAGAAACTAATGAATAATCACCTTCTAAAGTTATTGTTTCGCCTTTTAGGTTTTCGGCTTGAACAATTACTGCTTGACCTTTTCTTTCAACTGATTTTACTTTATGTGAAACATAAAATTTCATGCCTTGTTTCTTCAAGACCTTAGTCAACTCTTTAGATAATGAACTGTCCATTCCTGGAATAATTCTATCCATAAACTCCACCACAGATACATGTGCTCCTAAACGTAAATAGACTTGCCCTAATTCTATTCCTATCACTCCACCACCTATTATAACTAAGTGTTTCGGTACTTCTTTGAGCTTTAAAGCTTCAGTAGAAGTAATGATTCTTTCTTTATCTATTTTGATAAAAGGTAATGACGAAGGTTTAGAACCTGTAGCAATTATTATATATTTGGCTTCAATAGTTTCTGAAGTTTCATCCGATTTAGCTATTGTTATATGAGTTGCATCTATAAAAGAACCTAAACCTTCAAAAACTGTAATTTTATTTTTATCCATCAGGAATTTTACTCCTCCTGAAGTTTGATCTACAACAGCTTGCTTACGAGAAATCATTTTCTCTAAATTAACTTTTACATCGCCCGATACTTCAATTCCATGATCAGCAAAATGTTGCAATTCCTCATAATGATGTGAAGAAGCTAACAATGCTTTCGATGGAATACATCCTACGTTTAAGCAAGTCCCGCCTAATGTTGAATATTTTTCTATTATGGCTGTTTTGAAACCCAACTGCGAACAACGAATAGCAGAAACATATCCGCCTGGTCCTGAACCTATAATGACTACATCAAATGAACTCATATTATATAAATATTATTTTTTGTCATGCAAAATTAGGGAATTAAGTTTTGTTTAATACTTAAATTAAAGGTTTTTTAAGACTAAAATTGAAGAAATAGATTAGGTTTCATTTCAATATGTTTTTTGTAAGAAATAATTTTCAATTATATTTTGTTCATCGGCTTTAATTACACATTAACGAAAAAGAAAAGTTATTGAATTTTATGTTTCATAATAGTATTAGGTTTGCTTTATAAAATTGACACTTTTTAATTATTAACCCCAAATTAATTTCTATTGTCATGAAAAACCTATATGTAACTTTACTTCTCCTTTATGCTAATTTTTCGCTAACTGCTCAAAATGTTTCAATTCCTGATTCTAATTTTAAGAACAAACTTATTGCTCTTGGTGTAGATTCAAATAATGATGAAATTATTCAACAAAGTGAAGCTTTAGCAATTGAAGAATTGGACATTTCAAATGCTTCAATAAATTCTTTAGCTGGAATTGAAAGTTTTACGAATTTGAGAAGATTAAATTGTAATAATAATTCAATTTCTAATTTATCATTAAATGAACTTGAACTTTATGAGTTAAGATGCAGTAGTAATCGATTAACTGAATTGGATGATATTAGTTCTCAAATTACTGAACTTGATGTTTCATACAACAATTTGAATGTTTTAAAATTACCAGAATCTGTTAATTATAATTATTTAGATATTTCAGGAAACAATTATACATCCGTTGAATTTAACGATTTAAAATTGCAGTTTTTCTATTGTAATGATACTAAATTAACTACTTTAAATTTCTCGAATGTGAGACAATTGAGTGAAACCATTTCTATTAAAAATAACCCGAATTTAGAAGCAATTAATTTTAGAAATGGTAAATTCGATTTGTGTTATGTAATGTTAGGTGGTTGCCACTTTTATTTAATGATAAATGACAATCCCAAATTAGAATTTATTTGCACTGATGAATTTGAATATAAAGGACCAACTATCGTTACAGAAACAGAGTATTTTCAATCGTATTATAACTTATCGAATGTAAAATATAACTCTTATTGTACCTCTAATACTGATCGTTCCTTAAGTGTTTCAAATACTAACGTTACAGAACAACAAAACTTTACATTTTATCCAAATCCGGTTCAAGACATTTTAACAATTGAAATGGAAAGCCTTACTGCTATTTCATCGATTAACGTTTTTAATACAATTGGACAATTAGTAAAAAAAATATCAAAACCAACATTGTCAAAACAAATTCAGGTTTCATTATCTGATTTAAAAACGGGAAGTTACTTAGTAGAAGTAGTTTCAAATCAAGGTAAGACAAATAAGAAATTAATTAAGTTATAAATAATCACCAATTATTTTGAACCGCTTATATATATGAGCGGTTTTTTTATTTATAATTCTCAAAAAACAGAATACAAAAATTAGAAATTATTTGGAAAAATTCAATTTACTATTTTTATAACCATATAAAAAGTAAAAAATTAAACCAATAACCAACCAAATTCCAAACCACATCCAGTTTGAAACAGCCATTCCTGTTAGTAAATAACAACAAGAAACCAATCCTAATAATGGTATTAACGATAAGTTTTTTATAAATGAAAGTATTGCCATTAGTATGCAAACTATTATAAATACTATCATTGGTATGTTAGTTGCCAATTTGCCATCTGAAAAATCTAAAACAGAAGTAAAGAAAGTTGGTACATAAGTATTTATTAAAACTGTTCCTAAGATAACCATTAAAGGGAAAATATATTTTGAATTCATATACGGGATTCTGAATTTTCCTTTTGTTGCTCTTTCTGCTAATTCAGACTCGCTTTGTGGAGATAACATTAAAACTCCGCCACAAACTAATACAAATGCGAAAAGTGTTCCTATACTCGTAAAATCGAGAACGAAATTTTCATCAGTAAAAAAAATCGGAATCCCAACTACCAAACCTGTAACTAGGGTTGCAAATCCTGGTGTTTTATATTTTGGGTGAATTGAAGAAAATCGTTTAGGCATTAATCCGTCACGACTCATTGTCATCCAAATTCGAGGTTGTCCCATTTGAAAAACCAGTAATACACTAGTCATCGCAACAACAGCAGCAATAGATACAATAAACAACATCCATTTTACGCCTTTTAATGCGAAAATTTCTGCCAATGGATCGCTAACGCCTAATAATTCGTACGAAACCATTCCAGTAATAACTAATGCTAAAACTATAAAAACTGCAGTACAGATAACTAATGAATAAATCATTCCTTTTGGTAAATCGCGCTGAGGGTTTTTGCTTTCCTCGGCAAGAGTGGAAACGGCATCAAAACCTATATAGGCAAAGAAAACTGCCGAAACCCCTCCCATAACTCCACTAAAACCGTTAGGCATAAAAGGAGTCCAATTATCGATATCTATATAAAAAGCTCCAACGATAATCACCAATGCAATAATCGCTAATTTAATGTAGACCATTATATTGCTAAAGTTTTTAGATTCTTTCGTACCTCTGTAAACTAAGTAGGTGATTAAAAGGTTAATTACAACTGCAGGCAAATCAAAAATTATTTTTAATCCAACAAGAACCGGAGCATTTTGCCAAGCCATTAATCCTTCGTTCCCTTTATTAGCGACAAATGCATCTTGAGCCGACTTGTAATTTATAGTTAGCCATTCTGGTAAATGAATATGAAAGGTTTCTAGTAAATTGGTAAAATAACCTGACCAAGAAAAAGCGATATAAATATTACCTATAGAATATTCCATGATTAATGCCCAGCCAATAATCCATGCAAAAAGCTCTCCAAAAGATACATAAGCATAGGTATAAGCACTACCAGAAACAGGAACTCTAGAAGCGAATTCGGCATAACACATAGCTGTAAATCCGCAGGCAATTGCACACATTATATATAGTAAAACTACTGCTGGACCTCCTGAAAAACATGCGTTTCCAATAGCACTAAAAGTACCTCCTCCTATTATTGCAGCAATTCCAAAAAAGGTTAAATCTCTAACCGTTAAAACCTTATTTAATCCTGAGTGTGAATCTCCATCTCCACCTTCCTGAACAATTGCATTTGCAGATTTTTTTCGAAATAGTTTGGAAAAACTCATGTAATATTTGTAGTTTATTGTTGTACTTAACTAAAACAAATATAGTACAATTTCATAATGATTTACAAACCTGAAAAAAATTAGAGCGTATAATTAAAATCTATTAAAAAATAAATTTAAAACATTAATTATCTATAGTTATATCATTTGTAATATCTAAATTTGTTAGAAGTGAAAATAAAAAATCAACAAAAAATTATAACTAAAATTAAATAATTAGTACTATCTATGGAACATTCAAACGACATTAGCAAATGCCCATTTCATCAAAATCAAAAAAGTTTGAGCGATGGTGTCAAAAACTACGATTGGTGGCCTAAAGCCCTAAATCTAGATATTCTTCATCAACATGATACCAAAACCAATCCTTTGGGTGAAAAATTTAATTATGCTGAGGAATTTAAAAAACTAGATTTAGAAGTTATCAAAACCGACTTAAAAAACCTGATGACTGACAGTCAAGATTGGTGGCCAGCCGATTGGGGTCATTATGGTGGTTTATTCATTAGAATGGCATGGCATTCTGCTGGAACGTATCGAATTGCCGATGGTCGAGGCGGTTCTGGAACAGGAAATTTAAGATTTGCACCTTTAAACAGTTGGCCTGATAATGGAAACTTAGACAAAGCTAGAAGATTACTTTGGCCTATCAAAAAGAAATATGGAAACAAAATTTCTTGGGCAGATTTAATGATTCTTGCCGGAAATATGGCTTATGAATCTATGGGATTAAAAACCTTTGGATTTGCAGGTGGGCGTGAAGATATTTGGCATCCTGAAAAAGATATTTATTGGGGTGCAGAAAAAGAATGGTTAGCAAAATCAGGTGGTGAAGGAACTAGATATTCTGGCGAAAGAGACTTAGAAAATCCACTTGCTGCAGTGATGATGGGATTGATATATGTTAATCCTGAAGGTGTAAATGGTCAACCTGACCCCTTGAAAACAGCTCATGATGTTAGAGTTACCTTCCAAAGAATGGCTATGAATGATGAAGAAACAGTGGCATTAACCGCTGGTGGCCATACTGTTGGAAAAGCTCATGGTAATGGTGATGCTTCAAAACTTGGAAGAGAACCAGAAGCTGCCGAAATTGAGAATCAAGGTTTTGGTTGGATCAATCCAAAGGGTGACGGAAATGGAGCTGATAGCGTTACTAGTGGGCTTGAAGGGTCATGGACAACTCATCCTACCCGTTGGGATAATGAATATTTTTATTTATTGTTAAACCACGATTGGGAATTAAAGAAAAGTCCTGCTGGCGCATGGCAATGGGAACCTATCAATATCAAAGAAGAAGACAAACCAGTTGACGCATACAACCCGTCGGTTAGAAAAAATCCAATTATGACCGATGCTGATATGGCTATGAAAATGGATCCTGCTTACCGAGAAATCTCAGAGCGCTTTTATAAAGACCCTGCTTATTTCTCAGATGTTTTTGCTCGAGCTTGGTTCAAATTAACTCATAGAGATCTAGGTCCGAAAGAACGATACCTTGGTGCTGATGCTCCATCAGAAGATTTGATTTGGCAAGATCCTATTCCGAAAGTAGATTACACTTTATCGGAGGCTGAAATAGACGAATTGAAAGTAAAATTATTGAACTGCAGATTAACTAGAGCCGAATTAATCAACACCGCTTGGGACAGTGCAAGAACGTTTAGAGGCTCCGACTTTAGAGGTGGTGCCAATGGAGCACGAATTCGATTAGAACCTCAAAAAAATTGGGTAGCTAACGAACCTGAAAGACTACAGAAAGTATTGAATACCCTAGTTGAACTACAAGCTACATTGAATAAAAAAGTAAGCCTTGCCGATTTGATTGTTCTTGGCGGTAGTGCTGCTATAGAAAAAGCAGCTCAAGAAGGGGGCTATACTGTGAAAGTTCCTTTCCAAGCAGGTCGAGGCGACGCTTCACAAGAAATGACCGACGCAGAATCCTTTGAAGTTTTAGAACCAACAAACGATGCTTTCAGAAACTTCATGAAGGCCAAATATGTGGTTCAACCCGAAGAATTACTATTAGACAAGGCGCAACTTCTAGGTTTAACTGCCGCTGAGATGACAGTTCTTATTGGCGGAATGCGTGTATTAGGAACCAACTTTGGTGGGACAAAACATGGAGTTTTCACTTCTAACGAAGGGGTTTTGAGCAACGACTTCTTTGTAAATCTGACGGATATGAGTTACAGTTGGAAACCAGCCGGTGATAATCTCTACAACATTGTTGACAGAAAATCTGGTGCTACAAAATGGACTGCTACTAGAGTAGATTTGGTATTCGGTTCCAATTCCGTTTTAAGAGCTTATGCTGAAGTATATGCACAAGATGATAACAAAGATAAATTTGTTCATGATTTTGTGAAAGTTTGGGCTAAAGTGATGCATTTAGACCGTTTTGATTTATAATAGCAACCTGCTAAGTATTAGTTTTTCTAAAAGCCACCTTTTTAAGGTGGTTTTTGTTTTTTATGCAATAAATATCTCTTTAAAATACACATAACGAAATTTTTATAATAATATTTTGTAAGAAATATATTGATAATTTTTCTCTATTACTTAATCGGAAAATAGAATATATATCCTGCTTTTATCGGTGACCTATTTCTAATTTTGCAGTAGAAAATTAATTCTAATATTAAAAATTAAAATCATGTCATTAGTAGGAAAAAAATTCCCAAGTATTACTGTAGATGCTATATCATTTATGGGGGATAATTTAAGAATTAACGTTTTAGAAGAAGCGGTAAACAACAAGAAAAAAGTTATTTTATTTTGGTACCCAAAAGACTTTACTTTTGTATGTCCAACTGAACTTCATGCTTTTCAGGCAGCATTAGATGATTTCGAAAAAAGAAACACTATGGTAATTGGAGCTTCATGTGATACAAACGAAGTACACTTTGCATGGTTAAATACTCCAAAAAATAACGGAGGAATAGAAGGAGTAACGTATCCTATTTTAGCCGATACAACACGTAATTTATCTGCTGCTTTAGACATTCTAGATGCAGAATGGGTGTATAATGAAGAAATAAACGACGAAATTTTAGAAGGATCAAATGTAACTTTCAGAGCAACTTACTTGATAGATGAAGAAGGAAAAATTTTCCACGAAAGTGTAAATGATATGCCTTTAGGAAGAAATGTAAATGAGTACCTAAGATTAATTGATGCATATACTCATGTTCAAACAAAAGGAGAAGTTTGTCCTGCAAACTGGGAAGAAGGAAAAGAAGCTATGAATGCTGATAGATTAAGTACTGCTGCGTATTTAGCTCAAAACTAAATAAATAAATCACAATCATAATTGCAATGACACTATCAAAGTTTACAATTGAAATTTGATAGTGTCATTGAAATTGAAATTTTAAAATTATGTTAATCGAATTAAACGAAGATATTTTACAAGATTTAGTATCATCAAATAATAAAGTTGTAGTTCAATATTCAGCATCTTGGTGCGGGAATTGCAGAATAATGAAACCTAAATTCAAAAAATTAGCATCAGAAAATGAAGAGATTACCTTTGTTTTAGTTGATGCTGAGAATGCTCCAGAATCTAGAAAATTAGCAAATGTTTCTAATTTACCAACTTTTGCAACATTTGTAGGAGGAAAGTTATTGAACGAAACACAAACTAATAAGGCAGAAGTTTTGGCTGAATTGGTGAGTGAAATTTCATCAAATTAATAGAATGAAACTACCGGTAATTAAACACCTTACTCAATTTATTGAAGAAAACGATCAAGATTACTTGATTGAAACCATCGAAGTATTGGAAGCTTTAACTGAAGTTTCTTCATTAAAGGATGAAGAGTTAGATGTCATAGGAGAATTGATTTCCAATATGTATGGAGCTCTAGAAGTTCACAAAATGGTTAAAGAAGGTAAAGATAAAAAAACTGCATTAAATGAATTTATGAAGCGAGTTTTAGGCTCGATTGATAAATAAAATAGTATTTATGTATTTAAAATAAAAAAGAGGGGGGCTAAAACTATGCGTTTCCCTCTTTTTATTTTTTCGTTAACAGAAAATCATTAGAAATTAAACCTCATTTGACCTATAAAGGAATAGATTTTAAAATTTATTGCAAAATTCTCAGTAAAATTCTCAGTTTTTGGGTTTTGAGACGGATTCTTTTTTATGGTATTCATGATTATTCATCTGTTTTATTCTTTAATTTCATTAAAATCGTATATGCCCCTTTTGTGACTATTTTACTATCTTGTAGGTATTCCGGATTCTTAATTTCTATAAATCCATTTTCACTATTTCCTATTTTCACTTCGGTCATACGGAATTGATTTTCATTAATTCCAACAAAGACATAGTCTCTCCCTTCAAAATTTACAATTGCATCTTGAGGCAAAGTCAAAACATTATTACCTTTAAGCTCAATATCAGCATTCATGTACATTCCCGGTAATAATGCTTTATCATAATTTTCAAAATGACAATGCACATCTGCAGAATGTTCATTAGCAGATAAATCTTTACTAATTAAAAGAATTTCACATTTATGTTTATTCTCTGGCTGATTATTAGTGTAAGCGACTAATTTTTGTCCAATAGAAAGCTTCGTAATGTCTTTTTCAAAGATTTTTAAATTCAAATGAATATCCGATGGATTAATTAATTCGAATAACACATCTGATGGGTTAACGTATTTCCCAATATTTACATTTACTTTTGATACATATCCATTAATTGGAGCAAAAATATTGACACTCTTAGAAATGTTTTTTTCAGATAAGGTATTTGGATTTACATTGATTAATTTCAACTTTTCGCTCAATGCATTCAATGTAATACGCAATATTTTATATTCAGAATCTGCCAATTGGAATGTTTTTTCGCTACTTGCTTGATTTTGATTTAATTCTTTTTGACGTTCGTATTCTTTTTGTGCATAAAATAATTTAGATTTTGTAGTCAAATAATCTTGTTGTAATTGTACATATTGTTGATCTTCCATAGTAGCAATAACTTCACCTTTGTTAATATGAAGTCCGGGTAAAAGTTTGGTAGATTTCAAGTAACCACCTAACGGCATGCTTACCGAAACCATATTTTGTGGGGGAACATCAATTTTTCCAGTCACTTTTAAAACAGATGAGGTGCTCCTTTTTTCCAAGTTTCCAATTTCAAAAGAAGTATTTTTTAGTTGTGCAGCTGTCAAAGTAGCTACATTGTCATTATTTTTTGTGGTCGTTTTTTCTTCAGTAGTTTTTGAATTGCAACTAACTATTAGAAGAAGTAAAAAACTTGATATTATATTTTTCATAAGATTACTGTTTTGAAGTTAGATAGTTTAGTTGAACAACACTTTCATTATGACTTAAAATAGTGTCAATATAATCACTCTTGATGGCAATACTTTGATTGATAAGCACAACCCAATCTAAGTAATTTATTTCGCCATTTAGAAATTGTAAATTTGCTGTTTTAATAATTATTTCGGCATTTTGCAGGGCAGTTTTTTCAAAATAGTCTAACTTTTCAATATTGCTATTGTATTGATTGAATATTGCCTTGAATTGTTTTTCAAGAACTTGTTTTTCTTTTTCTAACTCATTTTGCGCCAATTTTTCTCCAATTTTAGAAGCCGCAATTTTGGCTTTTTGAGAACCTCCAAACAACGGAATCCCAAGTCCAAATTGAGCCGATTGAAATCTGTTGGATTTGTCATAAAAAACATTATCAGCGCCTGTTCCAGCGATAGATGTATTGTTATATCCCAAAATTAAGTTTGGCAACAACTTCGATTTTTCAAGTTTAGTTGAAGTAGCATTTATCTTTTTTTGTTGTTCTAAAAGAGCAATAAATGGGTGTTGTGCAACCAATGTGCTATCTATAGTTTTATCTAATACTAACTTAAGGGTTTCTATTTGTGGTACTAATTCTTGATCTGAATTGAGTAGTAATTGCAGTTGATTTTGAACTAATTCTTTTTCTTCACGCAATTGAATTAACTGCATTCTTACAGCACCTCTCTGGGAATCGGCGGTTGTTTTTTCAAGAATATTACTTTCTCCTTTTTTAAATCGCAATTCTGATTTTTTTAGAAATTCAGCAAAAACTGTATCACTTTTTATCAATAATTTTTCTTTTTCATTTAGATACACTAAGGTGTAAAACGTTTTGGTTACCGAGCGTTTTAGTTCGGCCTCTTTAAGACTAACATTTAATGCCGCTGATTTCCATTCTTCAGTATATAATTTTTTTTGTCTACTGTAGACTGTTGGAAAACTCAATGATTGCGATAATCCAAATCGATTATCATTATAAACACTGTTAAATTGTCCATAGTCGCCAGTAATGTTTACCGGGGCAATATTGGTTGCCGTTTTAATTATTTTTTGTTGATAGTCCGATTTTAGCCGTTCTCCTTTAATACCGTAATTATTTTTTAAAGCTGTCTCTACTGCTTTTTGCAAAGTAATTGTGGTCTGAGCTTGAGCAGTATTTAAAGACAACATTCCTAAAATTATTAAAATTGAAACGTTCTTCTTAAATGGATTAAAACCAACTCCTTTTTCAAAAGTTACGTATAAAATAGGAAGCACAAACAATGTTAAAAAAGTTGCAATCATTAATCCACCTATAACTACAGTAGCCAAAGGTCGTTGCACTTCTGCACCAGCACCATTGCTTATAGCCATTGGTAAAAATCCTAATGATGCTACAAAGGCGGTCATTAAAACAGGTCGTAAACGAACTTTGGTTCCCATTAAAACAATACGATTCAAATCGGTCATCCCTTCTGATTTTAGTTGATTAAATTCAGAAATTAATACAATTCCATTTAAAACAGCTACCCCAAAAAGCGCTATAAAACCTACTCCAGCACTAATACTAAAAGGCATTCCTCGGAGTGCTAAAAATAAAATCCCACCAATAGCCGAAAGTGGAATTGCAGAGTAGATTAACAATCCTTGTTTTACAGAATTGAAAGCGAAAAATAATAAAATAAAAATCAATAATAATGAAACTGGAATTGCAATCATCAATCGAGCTTTGGCTTCATTTAAATTTTCAAAAGCACCTCCGTAGGTAGTATAATAGCCTGGTGGATATTTAATTTTTTGCTCGACTTTTTGCTGTAATTCATCTACAATACTTTGTACATCTCTACCTCTAACGTTAAAGCCAACGACTATTCTGCGTTTGGCATCTTCACGTTGTATTTGATTTGGACCGTTTTTAATAGCGACATTCGCTAGTTGTGAAAGTGGAATTTGTGTTCCCTGTGGTGTCGGGATTAATAAGTTTTGAACATCTTCAACATCTTTTCGTTGATTGTTATTCAATCGAACCACTAAATCGAAACGTTTTTCCCCTTCAAATACCAATCCAGCACTTTGACCAGCAAAAGCAGTATTGACAACTTTATTTATATCTTCAATATTCAAATGATATTGGGAGATGATGTTTCTATTGTACTCAATTACAACTTGTGGCATTCCAGTAACAGGCTCAATAAATAAGTTTTGAGCCCCTTCGACAGTAGTAATTATTTTTCCTAACTTGTTGGCATAAACCGCCAATGTGTCAAGGTTTTCTCCAAATATTTTACAAACAACGTCTTGCCGTGCTCCAGTCATTAGTTCGTTAAAACGCATTTGAACAGGGTATTGAAAACCTGCAGTAATCCCGGGAACATCTTCTAATGCTTTACTCATTTTACCTGATAATTCATTAAAAGTTTTGGCCGATGTCCATTCTGATTTGTCTTTTAATATCACCATCATATCACTTGCTTCCATTGGCATTGGATCTGTTGGTACTTCGCCACTACCTATTTTCGAAACTACTTTTTCAACTTCCGGAAATTGTGATTTAAGGATATGAGCCGCTTTTTGAGTGCTTTCAATAGTAGTGTTTAAATTACTTCCTGTTAAAACTCTTGTATCAACAGCAAAATCACCTTCTTCTAACGCAGGTATAAATTCGCCTCCTAGTGATGATAGTATCACAACAGAAATAACGAATAAAGCAACTACAGATGAGATTACAATTTTAGGAAAATTTAAAATCTTTCTTAGCAAATATTGGTACTTCATTTCAATTTTTATCATAATTCTGTCCGAAAGATTGGCTTCATGTTTTACTTTTTTGCTTAAAAATAAAGCACTCATCATTGGAATATAGGTTAGTGATAAAATAAAAGCTCCTAATAATGCAAAAGCTACAGTTTGAGCCATTGGTTTAAACATTTTTCCCTCTATGCCTTGTAAAGTGAATATTGGAAGGTAAACAATAAGTATGATAATTTGTCCAAAAACCGCACTGTTCATCATTTTACTGGCTGAAATTTGCACTTCTTTATCCATTTTTTTCTGAGACAAGGTATCTACTTTTTTAAATTTTTTACTGTGTGTTAATTGATGCATGACAGCCTCAACAATAATTACAGCTCCATCTACAATAAGTCCAAAATCTAGTGCCCCCAAACTCATTAGGTTACCGCTTACTCCAAAAGTGTTCATTAAAATAATTGCAAACAACATTGCTAAAGGAATTACCGATGCAACCAATAAACCAGCTCTGAGATTACCGAGGAAAATGACCAAAACAAAAATTACAATTAAAGCACCTTCAAGTAAGTTTTTTTCAACTGTTCCTATAGCGTTGTTCACCATTTTAGTGCGGTCTAAGAAAGGTTCTATTACAACACCCTCAGGTAGTGTTTTTTGAATTTGAGCCACACGCTCTTTTACATTTTTTATAACATCGCTACTGTTTGCTCCTTTAAGCATCATAACTACAGCACCCGAAACTTCTCCTTGATCATTATAGGTCATTGCTCCATATCGGGTTGCGTATCCTAATTGTACTTCAGCTACATCCCTAATAAATAAAGGTGTTCCCGAGGCCTCAGTTTTTATCGCAATGTTTTGAATATCTTCAATAGTACCTATTAACCCTTCGCTTCTAATAAAAAGAGTTGTAGCGCCTTTTTCAATATATGATCCTCCTGTATTTTGATTGTTTTTTTCAACAGCTGTAAATACATCATTGATGGTTAATCCGTAGGACTGTAATTTGTTGGTATGTATTGCAATTTCATATTGCTTTAATTTTCCTCCAAAACTACTTACTTCGGCAACCCCTTTTACGCCTATTAATTGTCTGCGAACAATCCAATCTTGAATCGTTCGTAATTCGGTTTCATTGTATTTTTCTTCGTACCCCTTTTTGGGTCTAACAACGTATTGATATATTTCCCCAAGTCCAGTAGAAACGGGTCCCAATTCAGGAGACCCTATTCCACTTGGGATTTGAGTTTGCACCTTTTGCAATCGCTCCATAACTTGTTGTCTTGCCCAATAAATGTCTGTATCATCATCAAAAACGATAGTTACTAATGACAATCCAAATCTTGAAAAACTTCTAATTTCTTTTAACCCAGAAATGTTATTATTGGCTTGTTCAATAGGAAATGTAACTAAACGTTCAATATCAGTTGCCCCAAAAGATGGAGCACTAGTTATTACTTGAACCTGATTGTTTGTAATGTCTGGAACAGCATCAATGGGTAATTTAGTGGTTTCATATATCCCATAGGAAACTAAAGCAAACATGAATAATCCAATAATTAGCTTATTTTTTATTGAAAATGCAATGATTTTATTTAGCATGATATCGTTAAAATTAAATTTATAAATGCAAACTTCCTTCCAAAACAAATTGTATTGAAAATTGTCTTTAAGAAATAAAAAATCTAATTAACCAAATTGGGGAGGTTGCCAAATAGCAGACAGATAACTGGAGATAAATGAGAAAGTGTATGTGAACTTTTGTTTCTTAAACTCTTTAAAGAAGAATTTAGTAGTAAAACTATAGTTTTGATTTACAAGACAGAAGATAAACGTGCACAAGCAATTTGAGCTGTGTGATTTGAATGGCAATTTCATATCTTTTTCAAAATCATCGTCATAAACTTCACCATACATATAATGAATGCAAATAAATTGCAATAGACTAATCGTAGGTTCATTTTCTTGATGCTCTTGATAATGTTCAAACATGTTAGGAATTTTCAATAATTCATTTACTTGAACCACCGAGAACAAGTAAATTGAGAGAAACATTATGGAGATGCATTTTACCATAGTAAACAAATATAGTATTTAAACTTTTATTCAAAAAATATTTGTGTGAAAACCTAATGAAAATATTTCTTTCTCAACCAAAATGCTACATTCACTAATAGTATCAATGCTGGAACTTCTACTAAAGGTCCTATAACACCTGCGAAAGCTTGTCCGCTATTGATTCCGAAAACACCTATAGAAACAGCGATTGCTAATTCAAAATTGTTTCCAGAGGCTGTAAATGATAATGCAACCGCATCACGATAATTGGCTCCAATTTGTTTAGAAACAAAAAACATTAAGAAAAACATAATTGCAAAGAAAATAACTAACGGAAGTGCAATTCTAAGCACATCTAATGGTAAATCGACAATCATTTCTCCTTTTAAACTAAACATTATTACAATAGTAAAAAGTAACGCAATTAAAGTGATAGGAGAAACAAACGGAATGAACTTTTGATTGAACCATTTTTCACCAATAAACTTTTTAATTAAAAATCGACTGGTAACAGCTAAAGCAAAAGGAATTCCTAAATAAACACCAACAGTCTTGGCAATTTCAGTAATAGTAATATTCAATTCTTGACCTTTAATTCCAAATAAAGGCAACATGATTTTCAAATAAAAATAGGCATACAAACTAAAAAAGAAAACCTGCAATAAACTATTAATTCCGATTAAACCAGCTGTTAATTCTCGGTTTCCTTCGGCAAGTTCGTTCCAAACAATAACCATAGCAATACAAGGCGCAATTCCTATAATGATTAAACCGGTCATGTATTCAGGATAGTCTTTTAGGAAAAAAGTCGCCAATAAAAACATTAAAAATGGACCAACAATCCATGTTATTAAAAAGGAAGCAGTTAGCAGTTTTGGTTTGCCAAACATTTGTGGCACTTTGGAAAAGTCAATTTTGGTTAACGGAGGATACATCATCAAAATTAAGCCAATAGCTAACGGAATATTTGTAGTACCCGATGAGAAGGAATTGATAAAGCTAGCAGAGTTCGGAATAAAATAACCAATTCCAACTCCAATTACCATAGCAAGAAATATCCAAAGTGTTAGCAATCTGTCGAGAAAGTTGAGACGCTTTTTCATTTTTAAACCATTAAGATATTAAGTTTATTAAGATTTGTATGTCTATTGAAATTATAATTGACCTTGATATTGCGATTGATACTTATTTGATTTGAGAAAACACAAAATACATTTCACTTGCAATTTGTAAACTTCTTTCTGCGTATTTTTCATTCATTAAAACCGTTCCGTCAAAAGCTTTTGGGTCGTCATATTTTATTGGAAATCTTGATTCTGCACCAAAAACCATTGGGCAACCTTTGTCAGCATTATTACAAGTCATGATTGCTCCGAAATAAGTTTTTGGATTGAAATCATGAAAATAGGATTTTGAAAAACAAATGACCGGATGCTGATTCTCATCAAATTTTACGGCATATACTGGGTTTTGCTCTTCGCTTACTCTCTGAATTTGAAATCCTTGATTGGTTAACGTCTCGGCGACTTTAGGAAACATTGCTGTAGCTTCGGTTCCGCCTGAATAACAAAATACATTTTTAATTCCGAAATGAAACGCCATTGTTTGTGCCCAAATTTGAGATAAATGACTTCTTCTAGAATTGTGTGTACAAATGAAGTTCAACCTAATTTCTTCATTCGCGTTTATTTTGTTTTGAATGTAATTTACTAAAGGATTTAATACTTCTTTTCGTTCGTTTGGAACAGGAATTTCTGAAATAGACTTAATTGTTTTTGATAAATTTTCTAACATATTATTTCTTTTACCACAAAGACACAGAGAAGGCACAAAGCTCACAAAGTGTATTTTAAATTATTTATATTTTTTAGATTCTTTAGATTTTATTGTTTCTATTTGATTAAAATTTTAGCAACAACCTGATTCAGGCGTGCAACACGAAGTTTCTTTTGGCTTCCAATCGCCTATTTTGACTTTTAATTTTTCTGGTGGAATACCACAATTGTCTTTGGCTAAGCAATCAGTTAGTTTTGATTTTAATTGGAAGTTTTTACCGTCAAAATCCAAACCGAATTTTCCTATAGTTGCTGCCATTTGATATTCGACTTCTATTTCTAAATCTGGAATTTGAAGCTTCTCTTCAGACAATTCAATTATGTGAAGCAATTTTTCAGGGTGTAATCTGTGATTGTAATCGTTGGCTTCCCAAAGTTGGAAATTAGCTACCTCTTCTTTACGAACCACGCCACCACAATCGATGAAATCTTTGGATACTTTTCCCACTTCGGTAACGTGAAAATGATGAGGAACCCATTCGCCATTGGGCAATTGAAAAGCAATTTGAGAAAGACTTTTTAGCTGTTTTTTTATTTCTGATAGTTTCATAATTAGAGTTTTAAGACTTTTAGTATTAAGTATTAAGATATTAAAATTAATACCATTGGAATTTACTTAACAACATTTGTTCTTTAATTTATGGCGAATCATACCAAAATGATTTTCAATTTTATCAATAGTGTCAGGATTGATACAATAACAAATAGCAGTTCCTTCAATATTTCCTTTAATGATGTTGGCGTTTTTTAGTGCTGCCAAATGCTGCGAAATGGTGGGTTGTGCCAAAGGCAATTCGTTTACAATATCACCACAAATACAGGTGCCGACTTTCAATAAATAATCGACAATTGCTATTCTGGCTGGATGCGAAAGTGCTTTAAACAAACTTGCCATTTCGTTATGTTCTTCTGAAAAAGACTCTGATTTTGATGCTCCCATTTTTATATTAATTACTATATTGCAATATTACAATATAATAATATTATAAGCTGTATTTTTAATGTTAAATTTATAAATAAGTTGTTATTACCAAATCCGAAATAATTTCCTATTTTTGGTGATTCATAAAATATACAAAAATGGCATCAATAACATTAGGAGGAAATCCTATAAACACAAGCGGTGAATTACCAAAAGTAGGTTCAAAAGCACCACAATTTGAATTAGTAAATACCGATTTAGGTTCAACTTCTCTAGCTGAATTTGCTGGAAGTAAATTAGTATTAAATATTTTTCCTAGCGTTGGAACAGGAGTTTGTGCTGCATCAGTAAGACAATTTAACTCAAAGGCTAGTGCATTAGTAAACACTAAAGTACTATGTATTTCCCGCGATTTACCTTTTGCACAAAAAAGCTTTTGTGGTGCAGAAGGATTAGAAAATGTTATTAGCTTATCTGATTTTAAATCAGGAAGCTTTGGTAAAGATTATGGCTTAGAAATACTTGATGGGCCTTTTGCAGGTTTACTTTCTAGAGTAGTTATTATTTTAGATGAAAATGGCATTATAAAATATACCCAACAAGTTCCTGAAATTGCAGATGAACCTAATTACGAAAAAGCAATAGCTGCTTTATAATAAATAATGGAATTTCAAAAAGACAATTCTTTTTTTACCGGAAGATTTAAAAGCATGGGATTTGCTCTTAAAGGTGCTATAAAGCTTGTTACGACTGAACATAGCGTAATGGTGCAAACTTTTATTGGCATTTTAATGGTATTTGCTGGCTTTTATTTTCATATTTCGCATGAAGAGTGGCTCGTTCAAACGCTTGCTATTGGTTTGGTTCTTGGTATTGAAGGATTAAACACTGCAGTAGAAAAAGTAGCCGATTTTATTCACCCAGAGTTTCATGAGAAAATAGGTTTTATAAAAGACATTGCCGCAGGAGCAGTATTCTTTGCCGCTATGACGGCTATAGCTGTTGGCTTAATTATATATGTACCAAAATTTCTATAAAGCAAATAAAATTTTAGTTTTCTATTTTAATAAGTATGGCAAAAACAACCAAGACAACCACTGATAAAAAAATAGACAATACTAGCGAGCAGAAAAAAAGCTGGAAAATAACGCGACAACAAAAAATGCTTTTTGGGAGTTTGCTAATGCTATTTTCTATTGCTTTACTAGTTGCATTTATTTCATTTTATATTCATGGTCAAGAAGATCAAAGTGCTGTTTTAGAAATAGGTAACAAAAATGAAACGGTAAACAATTGGTTAGGAAAATTTGGTGCAATTATAGCTGACTTCTTTATTTACAGAGGGTTTGGATTGGCTTCCTTTTTATTTGTAAAATTATTTTTTCTTACAGGAGCATTCCTAGCACTAGATATTTCCTTACTGAAACTAAAAAACATTTGGTTTTGGGATTTATTTGTAATGATAATCCTTTCAGTTTTATGTAGTTTCTGCTTTAGTAATTTGCCAGAATTAGGGGGTACAATTGGCTATGAAATAAACCTACTTTCTCAAACTTATTTAGGAAAAACAGGTACTTTATTGGTTTTATCTTTTGGAATAATCATCTATTTAATCTACAAGATAAGAGTATCGCCAGATGCCATTAAATCTTTCTTTGAAAGAAGCTCAAAAGAGATTTCTGACGACCTTAAAACTTCAAAAACCCCTATTATTTCTAATGACTATAATCTTGAAGAATTTGCTGTAAATGAGGAGGATGAGGATGAGGATGAGGAAATAGAAGAGCCCGAATTAAAACCCATTTCGAAATTTGAAATCAACAAAGAAAGTTTAAAACCCACGATACAACACGCTTCCGAGATACAATTAGAACCGTCTATCAAACAGAGTGTTGCTCCTACTCCGGAACTCATACATACCAATGATGAAGCTTTTGTAATTGAAAAATCAAAAGAAGAAGACATTATTGAAGAGAATTTAGCTTCTCGTTTAGTAGCCGATTTTGGATTGTTTGACCCAACTTTAGATTTATCTAATTATAAGTTTCCTACTTTAGATTTGTTAAAAGAATATTCTACAGGAGGAATTACAATTAATCAGGAAGAATTAGAAGAAAACAAAAATAAGATTGTAGAAACACTTCGCAATTATAAAATAGAAATTGCACAAATTAAAGCAACTGTAGGGCCATCTGTTACATTATATGAGATTGTCCCAGAAGCTGGAATTCGGATTTCTAAAATTAAAAGTTTAGAAGATGATATCGCCTTATCGCTAGCGGCATTAGGAATTCGTATCATTGCTCCTATTCCCGGAAAAGGAACCATTGGTATTGAAGTTCCCAATAAAAACCCTACCATGGTTTCGATGAAAAGTGTTATAGGTTCAGCCAAATTTCAGGAAGCCGAAATGGAATTGCCAATAGCCTTAGGAAAAACCATTTCTAACGAAACTTTTGTGGTCGATTTGGCTAAAATGCCTCACTTGTTGATGGCTGGAGCTACTGGTCAAGGAAAATCGGTTGGTTTGAATGCGGTTTTAACTTCTTTACTATACAAAAAGCACCCTGCAGAAGTAAAATTTGTATTGGTAGACCCTAAAAAAGTGGAGCTGACTCTATTTAACAAAATTGAAAGACATTACCTTGCCAAACTACCAGATTCGGGTGATGCAATCATTACTGATAATGCAAAAGTAGTCAATACTTTAAACTCTCTTTGTGTTGAAATGGACAACCGATACTCTTTATTGAAAGATGCAATGGTTAGAAATATAAAAGAGTACAACGAAAAGTTTAAATCCCGTAAGCTAAATCCTGAAAACGGTCACCGTTTTTTACCTTATATTGTTTTAGTTGTAGATGAGTTTGCCGATTTGATAATGACTGCCGGAAAAGAAGTAGAAGTTCCCATTGCCAGATTAGCGCAATTGGCTCGTGCTATTGGAATTCATTTAATTATAGCGACACAAAGACCTTCTGTAAACGTAATTACGGGTTTAATAAAAGCCAATTTCCCTGCTAGAATCGCTTTTAGAGTAACGTCGAAAATTGATTCGAGAACTATATTAGATACGCAAGGTGCCGATCAGCTTATAGGTCGTGGAGATATGTTGTACACCAACGGAAATGATGTCGTTAGGGTGCAATGTGCCTTTATAGATACTCCAGAGGTAGAAAAAATAACTGAATTTATAGGCTCTCAAAAAGCTTATCCAGACGCTTATTTACTTCCTGAATTTATTGGAGAAGAAAGTGGCATTAATCTTGATATAGATATTTCTGAAAGAGATTCTATGTTTAGAGAAGCAGCAGAAATAATTGTAACTTCTCAGCAAGGTTCGGCTTCATTGCTGCAACGAAAATTAAAGTTGGGCTACAACAGAGCGGGAAGATTAATTGATCAGTTAGAAGCCGCTGGAATTGTTGGTCCTTTTGAAGGAAGTAAAGCAAGAAGCGTAAACATTTTAGACATGAATGCTCTAGATCAGTTTTTTAACAATGAACAAAATAATTCATAACATGAAAAAATGTTTAGCTGTATTTGCATTACTTCTTTTTAGTTATTCCATTCAAGCGCAAGATAAAAAAGCCAAAAATCTATTAGACCAAGTAACCGCAAAAATCAAAACCTATGAAAACATAGTGATTGATTTTAAGTACACTTTAAATAATAGCAAGGAAAACATCAATCAAGAAAGCAAAGGCAATGTTACCATGAAAGGCAATTTGTTTGTTTTGAATTTAATGGGTGTTACGAAGCTTTTTGATGGAAAAAAGACGTATACCATTAATCCTGAAGACGAAGAAATTAACATCACAAAATTTAATGAAAAAGACGAAAGTTCTATAACACCCTCTAAAATGTTAACTTTTTTTAACTCAGGTTACAAATATGTTTGGGATATTTTGCAGGATGTAAAAGGCAGAAAAATTCAGTACATTAAGTTAATACCAATAAATGCTAAAGATGCCAGAAAAGAAATTCTTTTAGGAATCGATAATCAAACCAAAAACATTTACAATGTAATTGAAGTGGGGAAAAATGGAACCAAAACCATTTTAACTGTAAATTCTTTCAAAACCAATCAACCTTTGTCAAAAAATCAATTTACCTTTGAGGCGAGTAAATACCCAAAATACTACATCAATAAGTTAGATTAGTTTTAAGTGAAAATACTAGATAAATACATTCTAAAAACATTTGTGATTACATTTACCTCTGTATTTGTAATCCTTTTTTTTATATTCATTCTTCAAACAGTTTGGTTGTTTATTTCTGAACTTGCGGGTAAAGATTTAGACTTTATTTTGGTAATCAAATTCTTAATGTTTGCCATGCCAAGAATTATTCCGCTAGTATTACCTCTTTCGGTTCTATTGGCTTCTATAATGTCATTTGGTGATTTTGCTGAAAATTATGAATTTGCTGCCATGAAATCGGCTGGTATTTCGCTGCAAAGAACAATGAAGTTTTTAACTTTTTTCATTTTAATTCTGAGTTGCGGTGCGTTTATATTTGCTAATAATGTAATTCCGTATTCTGAATTTAAATTTATTAATTTCAGGAAAGACATCGCACAAATAAAGCCTGCAATGGCAATAGCCGAAGGACAATTTAGTGATGTAGGAAGCTACAATATTAAAGTCGATAAAAAATCAGGGGAGAATGGCAATTTTCTTACCGGAATAACTATTCACAAAAAATCGAACAATTTTGACGGGAGCAAAAACGTAATTAAAGCCAAAAACGGAGAACTTATTAGTAACGAAAAATCTAATATTTTAAAGTTAGTACTCAATGATGGCTATTATTATGAAGACATTGTTCCTGAAAAATACGAAGAACGAAATAAAATTCCTTTTGCAAAAAGTTCTTTCAAAAAATACATCATCTATATAGATTTATCAAAATTAAACAACACCAATAGCGAAGATTATACCATTACAAACACCAATTCGATGCTTAATTTGAGTGAATTAAAGTACACCATCGATTCACTAGAAAACAACCGAAAGAAAGATATTATTTCGTTTGTAGATAATTCGTATCAAAGGACTGTAGCGCAAGCCTATTTTAGTGCAAACAAAGCGTTAAATGATAGCATCACAGCTTCTAAAATAAAGAATCCTGATTTAATTTCTAATTTTACACCTCAGGATCAATCGGCAATATTACAATTAGCCAATAGCTCTATTATCAATACCAATTATATGATTGATTCTACAGAACAAGAACTCGAATCGAAAACAAAAGTAATTAACAGTCATTGGATTGCTTTTTACGATAAGTTTGTAATTGCATTTGCCTGTATTTTAATGTTTTTTATAGGCGCCCCATTGGGTGCAATTATAAGAAAAGGAGGTTTGGGACTTCCAATTGTTTTTGCGGTGTTAATCTTTATTATTTATCACTTCGTAAATACCTTTGGAAAGAAAATAGCTCAGGAAGACGGACTCACGCCATTTTTAGGGTGTTGGATGGCCACTTTTATTTTAACCCCTTTTGCGTGTTTATTAACCTATAGAGCAACCAATGATATCGGTTTTATAAATATGGATGTAGTACTTCTGCCTTTTCAAAAATTATTTAAAAAAATATTTCCTTCACAAAATCAATAGCCCAAAATGCAAACTGAACAATTAATTCTGAATACAATTGAAGAAGCCATTGAAGATATTCGTCAAGGTAAAATAATAATTGTAGTAGATGATGAAGACCGTGAAAACGAAGGCGATTTCTTAGCTGCCGCTGAAAAAGTAACGCCAGAGATGATTAATTTTATGGCAACCCATGGTAGAGGTTTAATTTGTGCCCCATTAACAGAAAGTCGTTGCAAAGAATTAGAGTTACGTCCTATGGTTTCGAACAATACCGATCACATGGAAACTGCTTTTACCGTTTCGGTAGATTTGAAAGGAAATGGAGTTACAACGGGCATCTCGGCATCAGACAGAGCCAAAACAATATTGTCTTTAATAGATTCAAATACAAAACCGTATCATTTAGCGCGTCCTGGGCATATTTTCCCGCTTGTAGCCAAACAAGGAGGAGTACTAAGAAGAACGGGGCATACAGAGGCGGCTATTGATTTTGCAAGACTGGCAGGTTTTAAATCGGCTGGAGTGATTGTTGAAATCATGAATGAAGATGGTACTATGGCTCGTCTCCCTCAATTAGTTGAAGTAGCTAAAAAGTTTAATTTAAAATTAGTCTCTATTGAAGATTTAGTTGCCTACCGCATGCAACACGATTCTTTGATTGTAAAGAAAGAAGATTTTGATGTAGAAACTCGATTTGGTATTTTTAGATTAAGAGCATACGAACAAACCACCAACAAACAAATTCATATTGCCTTAACAAAAGGCACTTGGAATTTAGGCGAACCGGTTTTAACCCGAATTAATTCGACACAAGTGAATAATGATTTGTTAGGAACGTTGACTAATAATGCCGACCAGCAGTTAGATGACATGTTTAAAATCATTAATGAACAAGGACAGGGAGCTGTAATATTCATTAACCAAGACATGCAGTCAGTAAATTTACTAAGTAGGATTTCAGAACTTAAAACATTGCAATCAGAAGGTATTTTAAAAGCACCAAAAATTGTAATTGACAGCAAAGACTATGGTATTGGTGCTCAAATACTACATGATATTGATATTTCTAAAATACGATTAGTTTCTAATGCAACCCATACTAAGAGAGTTGGAATGATTGGATATGGGCTTGAAATCACAGAATATGTGACTTATTAATTATTATAAGCTACTTTTGATTCGTGTAACCTATAGATAATGAAACGCTTAATTTGTTAGTATTAAAAATAAGTTCATTTTTATAAAAATAGTTTTTGCAAAACAAAAAAAGGTTCCTATATTTGCAACCGCATTGAGAAATTGATGTTTGACTTATTGGAGAAATGGCAGAGCGGTCGAATGCGGCAGTCTTGAAAACTGTTGACTGTAACAGGTCCGGGGGTTCGAATCCCTCTTTCTCCGCATCATTTCTAACAAGAAATAAGCTAAAACCCTGATTATCAATGATAATCGGGGTTTTTTTTATGGAAAAATATGGCTCTGAAAACGACTTAAAACGCCATAAAACGACACATTTATTTTGCAACTTGTGACGTAATCCAAAAAAACACCAATTACGTCACAGTATGTCGCTCAATGTCGCGTCCTGTCTCGTTTTGACGTTTTGCAACTCGAGATTTTGTCATCAAATTTGTACTCAAAATGGGGGGCCATTTGATAAAATTATTATGTCGTCAAAAACAACTTTCAGATTGATGTTTTACATCAACAGATCCCGTCCTACAAAAAACGGAGACTGCCCCATCAACATGCGAATTACCATCAACGGTCAATCGCTCGCCATGTTCACAAAAAGATATGTTCAACCCGAAGTTTGGGATGGCAAACTTGGAATGTGCAAAGGAAAAACTTCAGAGGCTTTAGAAGTAAATCGTTACATGGAAGCGTTCAAAGCAAATGCGTATAACAAGTACGCAGACCTTAACGCTCTCTATGACCAGGCAACTCCTGAACTTTTACGCGATGCCATTTTGTGTGTGAACACTAGCAAGTCAAAAACACTTTGTACCGTGTGGGAAGACCATACCCATGACCTAAAATTACTCATCGGAAAAGAAACCTCTTATGCAAACTATCAAAAGTATTGCACGGCTTTGAAATGGATGAAGCAATTCCTCTTGGAAGAATACCGAGTACATGATGTGCCGATTAAATTAATCAATCGACAAATGGTTGTAAAGTTTGAAGTGTTTCTCCGCACAAAAAAAATGTGCAACTACAACACCACTATCAAGTATTTACAAAACTTCAAACGGATTGTAATGATTGGATTTAAAAACGGCTGGCTTAAAATTAATCCGTTTGCAGATTTTAAATTAACGCTTCGTGAAGTTGATCGTCCTTACCTCACTGAAAAGGAATTGCAGAACATCATGGATTTAGAAATCATGATTCCTCGATTAGAGCTCGTTAGAGACCTTTTCGTATTCTCTTGTTTCAGTGGGCTTGCTTATGCGGATTTATTCAAGTTAAAGGCCTCAGAAATCGAATGCGACCCTAAAGGTGTGTTATGGATTCGTACCCGAAGACAAAAGACAAAGGTTAAGGCGCAAATTCCATTGTTGAATGTGCCAACCTTCATCATTGAGAAATATACCGACTTGAGTATTTTGAAAGCAGAGGAAAAAGTATTGCCAGTAATTAGCAATCAAAAATTAAATGCCTACCTCAAAGAAATTCAAACGCTTATAGGGCTAGAAAAATCATTAACCTTTCACGTTGCCAGGCATACGTTTGCTACTACCGTTACCATGATGAATGGCGTGCCTATTGAATCGGTTTCCAGGATGCTTGGGCACAAGGATATAAAATCAACGCAGCATTATGCCAGGATTGTAGATACTAAAATTGGAAATGACATGACGGACTTGGCTCTTAAAATGGGTTCACGACTTTCGTTTCCAAAGGCAGCTGCATCAGTTTAATTTATTCAAAACGGGGGGTGTAATTTAAACGACACCAAAATGAATGAAGAAACTTTTAAAGTGCGAGCTTACGGTTATGGTGAGCTCGCACAATTATATTGTCCGCATGTAACTAAAAAAAGTGCAAGTGCACAGTTGCATAGATGGATAAACGAAAGCGAAACTGCTTTACCAAGACTTGAAAAACTTGGGTATAAATCAGGTATTAGATTATTTACTCCAGCTCATGTGAGAGTTATTATTGATGAGTTTGGGGAGCCGTAGTTTAATAACGAAAGTTGTTAAGTTTATATCCTCTTATAGTGCTGTTTTTTAGATTTAGTGATACATTTGCAATTCTTAAATTTTTAAGAAAAATAGGGCTTAATCGTAAAACTTAATTATGTTTTTTAGAAAGGAAATTGCGTCTTTTATTTTGTTTTTTTTTATTACTTCAGCTTTTGCTCAAAAAAGCTCGTTTAAAGGTATAGTAATTGACAATCAAACCTTGGAGCCGATAGAATATGCTAGTGTTTCTTTAGTGAGTCAAATTGATAATTCTGTAGTTTCAGGAGTAATAACAGGTAAAAACGGAAATTTTGTTATTCAAAATATACAATCAGGTAATTACAAAATCAAAATCTACTTTATAGGCTATGAAATTCAGTATTTAGAAAACATTCTTCTTAAAAATAACCAAGTCTTAAATTTAGATACCTTCAAATTACAACGAAGCAATCAATCGTTAGAAGAAGTTATTATTAAAGGAACAAAATCAAATTTTTATAATAAAATCGATAAGCAACAATATAAAGCTGACCAATTTGCAACGGCAAATGGAGGAACTGCAATTGATGTTATAAAAAATTTACCCTCTGTTACAGTTAATGGACAAGGTGAAATTAGTCTTCGAGGTTCTAATGGATTCATGATTTTGGTAAATGGAAAACCAGTACTTTCAGATGCTCAAACTCTTTTGAGTCAATTACCAGCCAATACAATAGAAAATATTGAATTAATAACCTCACCTTCGGCAAAATATGACCCTGATGGAAAAGGAGGTATAATAAATATTATTACCAAAAATAATAAGAATGGTATAGCTCTCATATCAAATTTATCTGGTGGACTTCCAAGTATAAATGATTATGATAATTTAGAAAAACCAAAACGATTTGGTGGCGATATAACGTTTAATTATAGAACCAAAAAATTTGATATTACCATTAGTGGAAATTATCTTCGAAATGATGTCAATGGATATCGTGAAGGAAATGTATTTACCAAAAACTTTATTAACAACACAATCACTCGATTTCCATCGAATGGAGAACGAAGTTTTGACAAGTACAATTACGGAACCAAAACTGCAATTTCTTATACAGCAAATAAAAATGATGTTTTTAATTTCGGTTTCTTCATAGGTAAAAAATTCCAAGCCCGACGCGCAGATATTGTATATAATAATTCAACATCTGATTTAAACACCAATGCTTTAATAAGTGAAAACGCGTATTTTAATTCGAATGTACAAACCAAAGAAGGTACATTTACCCTAACAAACCTTGATTACACTCATACTTTTGCAAACAAATCAAATTTGATGACTTCACTGTTATATGAAAATGCAGATTTATATGGCAATACAATCAACAAGAATTTAGATTTAGCAACAAGATCGATTGTATTACAAGAAGTAAATAATCCCTACAAAAATCCAATAGATGGCTTCCGATTTAAATTAGATTATTCAATTCCAATTGGTTTAGGGAAATTAGAAAGTGGTTATCAGTACAGATTCGATCAACAAAACGGTAAGTTTGATTACATCGTAACACCAATTTCTGTTCAACCAGACGCTGCCAACTTCAGAGGAACTGCAAAATCAGTAAACCATATTAATGGGTTCTATTCTCAATACAGCGGCAAAACAAATAAATTGGATTACATAGCTGGATTGCGCTGTGAGTACTCGTCAAGAGAAGTTGTTTTATCCACAGATTCCAATCCTCATTTGTTGAAATTGAGTAATTTATTTCCTTCAGCCAATTTATTATATACTTTTAATACTTATTGGAATGCAAAATTAGGCTACAGTAAAAGAATACAACGCAACAATAATTTTGAATTAAACCCAATACCAGAAAGAGAACATTCAGAAACATTGGAACAGGGAGACCCAGATTTGAAACCTCAATTTGTAGATTTAGTTGAATTAGGCATGAACCACAGCTTTAAAAAAGGAACTTTATTTGCAACATTATATTATCAAAATATCAAAAACCCAATTCAACGGGTAAATAGTGTTTATGCTGATACAATTCTAAATAGAGTTTTTACAAATGCAGAAAAAGCAAGGTTATTAGGATTAGAATTTGGAACTAATTTAAAACCTGTGAAATGGTTTTCTTTATATTTAGGTGGAAATATCTATAATTATAAAATTACAGGGAAATTAAATATTTTAGGGATTACATCAAACGTGGATAATTCTAATTGGGCCTATTCGCTAAATACTAATAGTACATTCAATTTGGATAAAACTTTGAGTCTTACAGCCAATATAAATTATACTTCAGCAAAACCTACTGCTCAAGGTGAAGATTCCCGTTTTTTATCACCTAATTTATCCGCAAAGAAAACCATTTTGAAGGGAAATGGAACTATTGGAATACAATGGCAAAATATCAATTTTGGCAATATGGGTTCTAACCAACAACGAATTACAACTTTCGGTGCTGATTTTTATACTACAACTAACTACACATACGAAACAAACGTTTTACTATTGAATTTCAGTTATAATTTTAATAAAATAAGTAGTAAAAATAAACTTCCAACCAGTGAAATAGGTGAGAAAGAATTTTAGATTTATTCTAAAATAATTTGAATTTATATTTTTATGTCCGCATGTAACTAAAAAAAGTGCAAGTGCACAGTTGCATAGATGGATAAACGAAAGCGAAACTGCTTTACCAAGACTTGAAAAACTTGGGTATAAATCAGGTATTAGATTATTTACTCCAGCTCATGTGAGGGTTATTATAGATGAGTTTGGGGAGCCGTGATTTATTGTTTTTTAAATGTTTTGCATCTACCCAAAAGTGGCGATTTCTAAGCACATCACTTTAAAGCAAGTACAGCATTATCACTCTGCTTTATTAAATTCTTCAAACCATTTTTCTATTCTCCTGATTTCTATCGCGTCTCTTTAGAAATGATTTTTTGCGACTTAAGCTTTTTAAGCTTTTCCTGAAGTTGTTTCAATTGTTGAACTAACATGTAATGTAATTTTTAAATTATAAATTCAAATTTTCCGATTAAAATGACGAATGGTCTGTTTTTTTAATAGCATCGGAAATTGTACTCATTTGCCTTATCGTTGTTGATCCCGTTTACATTAGCATAATAGTGTAGTAATACCAATGACCGCTATCGAACAGGTATTGCTGCAGGTGTGGAATTCATTGCTTGTCCTGCCCGGAACTGCTGCTCATTAAAGATTTAAAAGTACAAGATAAGAACCAAAAGCCCAAGAGAATTCCGTCCGCCGAAACCGCTGCTGATAGCGAACTACAGCCGAAGATTACAACGTCCTGCCACACTTGCAGCAATTCCCATGTTAGCTACAGTAATTCTCTTAAGGCTGCTACAAATTCTTTTCCATCACCCATTTTCATTTTCTTTTTGTCGTCAAGTATGTAAGGGATACCACTTTCTATTTTTTTAACAACGCCGTTTTTGTCTAAAAATATGTTTACAGGAAATGCTTCCATATTCATAGAGTCAGTAAATTTTTTAGCATTTGCAATCTGCGTAAAACTAAACTTATGCTTTTTGTAAAATGCTTTAACCTTTTCAGATGTTTCAAATGTTATTGCAATAAAGTTTACAGAGTCCTTTAATTGGGTTTTAATTCCACTCAAAACTGGCATTTCTTCAATGCAAGGTTTGCAAGTTGTAAACCAAAAGTTAATTAATGTAGGTTTGCCTTTTAAGTCATTTATGCTAATCTTTTTATTGTCTAATGTCCTTAAGTTTGGTAAATGAAACTCCTTGTCCATATAGTCGTCTGGTTCAAATGATTTACTTTCTTTAACTTTTGGGTCACCGATTTTAATGTCCCATTTATAAGTATAGATTAAACTGTCCTTAGTCCTTTTTATTTCTTTGAAATTATCTTTTATAACTATTTTAATGTCTTTTGTTGGAAAAATGCTTTTCATTTTTTCAACTTGGGCGTCTTTTAGTTTAGAATAAGTAACTGTGTCCACAATTTCTCCTTCGTTTGTCTTTATGTACTTGGTTTGTCCAAAAGCAACGGAAGTCAAAATGCTTAATGTTGTCAGAAGAAGAAAATTTAATTTCATAATTATTTTCAAATTTTAGTGGTCGAATATTATTGTAGCTAACTTGTAAATAGACGCTAAAAACATTCGCTTATCACCCTAAATTGGGGTAGATTGGCGAAGGTTTGTATCCCATTATTTATTTCGAAAAAGTTTGAAATAAATTCACAATTTGTAAAGATAATAAAAAATGCCCACATATATCTACACACACCGCTTTAGAGCTACACACGCCCTCACACGCCCTTTCAACAAATAACTTATCCTGAAGTTTGTCTCCTAAAGAACACACAACTTGATGGAGCAACCTACACATAACGCATTATTCACTACCGCTTCGGGAGTTGTTGGTGGCGTTGGTAAAGCCATAACGGCAAAGCCACTTTTATTAGCCATTACATTACCTGGACTTTCTACTGTTATCATTTATGCAGTTGTATCAGCTGTGGCTGGTTATGTCGTAAAAAAAGGGCTTGACGAATGTTCTTTTCGCATCAAAAATTATTTTAAAAAACATAAAAAATAATTCAGATGAACAAAGTAGTTGGTTTAGCAATAGCAGGAACAATCGTTTATGGAATCGTTAAGTTATTAAAGGTTCAAAACGTATCAGAATTAGCAACGCTTTCGTTGTTAAATCCTCGCGTGCATCAAATCAACTTAGGTGGTTTGTATTTTAGAACAGAGGTTTCTATCAATAATCCTTCACGTGATAGCATCAACATTACTAAACCTGTTGTATCACTTTCAACCAATGGAAAATTCCTTTCGCAATCCAATGCTGAGGATAAAATCATTGTCATCAAACCTCTTGGCGTTACTCAAATTGACACCATCGAATTACAACTATCCTGGACTGTTTTAGCAGGATTGTTATCCAATATAATTACCAAAATTCCAAGTGTGATTGCAGCCTTTAAAGCTGGCAACAAAAAGAATATAGTAGCACAACTTGGAATTCCAATGGAAATGTCTTTTAGTACTTATGTGAACGGCATCTTTTATCAATCACCCCCAACGAAACTTATCTGATGAAAAGCCTGTCACATATTCCTATGAAGACCGTTACAAGCGGTTACCGTTCTATCAAAGACGGGAGTCGTTTCAATGCTTACTTTCCACCGCCTGATGAACGCGACCGTGTCATCATAAACGATGGTGAAGTAACAGATACCGTGGAACTAATGGAGAAGGTAGTTTGGAAGTACCTTGACGACACCAAGCGAATAGCTCCATTACTCCAACGGTCATCTACAATTGAAACATGCCAGGCTATTTGGGAATTTGTTTACCAATTCATCCAATACAAATTGGATAAACGTGGACTAGAACAACTTCGCAGACCTGCACGCTCATGGGCAGAACGCTCTACTGGCGTGGATTGCGACTGCATGAGCATTTTTGTTTCAAGCATATTAACCAACCTTCAAATACCACACAGTTTTCGCATTACCAAGTACAGTGCCGATTCCTGGCAACATGTATATGTGATTGTGCCCTTACACGACAGCAGAAAATATTGTGTTGTTGATGGCGTGTTATCTGAATTCAATTACGAAAAAACTTACACCGATAAAATGGATTATACTATGAACTTAAAAGGCATAAACGTAGCTGTCTTGAGTGGTGTTCCTGGTAATGACTTGCACGATGCTGTTATGGCAACATCGCTTACAGGTTTTGACTTAGGTGCAACATCACCACAAGAAGACTTAGACAAACTGTATCAAAATTTAGTAGCCACTCGTAACGCTGTGGCTCAAAACCCTGGACTGGTATCATCGGTAGATGATCCACAGGCATTGCTTAAAATGTTGGACTATGCTATACAGTATTGGTACACCGACAAACGAAATGAAGCACTGGAAGTACTTGCAAAAAACGAGGCGCAGCTTAACCTCCGAAATGGTGTAAATACGATTAACGGTGTTGACCTAGACCCTGATGATTTAGCCCTTAGTGGTATTAGCATTAAGAAATTTTTTACCAATGTAAAAAACACGGTAAAAACGGTAGGTCAAAAAGTGGGTGATGCCGCTAAAGTTGCTATCAAAGCAATTGTAAAATTCAATCCGCTAACTATTGCAGCTCGTGCTGGTTTTTTGTTAGCCATGAAAATCAATATGGGTAAAATGGCTTCCAAATTAAAGTGGGCTTATGCAACCCAGCAACAAGCTGCTGCAAAAGGCGTGAATGCTGCCACCTGGCAAAAAAGTAAAAACGCACTTGCCAAAATTGAACATTTGTTTGCGGATAAATTACAAGGTAAACGAAGTGCCCTGCAAAATGCTATCCTTAGAGGAAAGGCTGGAAACCTTAATGGTTTTGTGGAAGATGATATGCTAGGACAATTGGGCGACCCTGCTACGGGATCAGTTATTGCAGCAGCAACTCCTGTAATTATTGCAGCCATAAAAATCATCAAGGAATCAGGCTTATTTGCCAAAAATGAAAACGTAGATGTCAATAATCTAAAAAGTGAAGCCATGTCTGACCCAACGGCAGCGGCAGCAGTGGCAGAAATTCAAGCAAGCGAAAATGCTGGAGCCAATTCCGACCCACAGCAAAACAGATCATTAATCACAACGAGTGACAGTGGCAGTGCAGTAGCTACTACCGACCCTTCCACTACTCCCACAAGCACTGGCGGAGGCATTATGAATTTCATAAAGAAAAATCCTGTGCCAGCGGCAATTGGTGGAGGCTTGTTAGCCTTTGGTATTTATCAATTGGTAAAACCTAAAAAAGCGACTAGCCTTTCAGGTTATGGAACTAGAAGAAAGCCTGCAACTACTCGTGCTAAAAAGCCAGCAACCACTAGAAGTACAGCAGCAAACAAAACAACAGTAAAATCAGTAAAATTATTTTAAAAATCTAAAAATCTATATCATGGCAGTTCAACGCAAAAAAACAACCAAGCTCAGTGGCCAAGCTGTGATGGGTGAAATCAAAACCTTGGCTATGCTTACTGGCGGTGTCGTAATTGGCTCCGTAGGCGGAAAAATGATTGATAAAGTATTGAATGTAGATGCTACGGCAACAGGATTCAATGTAAAAGCTATGGCTCGTCCTATTGTATTATTGGGCGTAGGCGCTGCTGGCAACTTAATGCTTAAAGACCCTAACATGAAAATGTTGGCAACAGGTGTTGGAGCAGCTGGTATGTTATCAGGTGTAAAAGTATTTCTGAAAAAAGATTTACTAGCTGGACTTTCAGACTTTAATATGTCGGGCATTGACGGATTGGGAGAACCTGCCGTTTACCGTGAACCGATGAACTTATCTATTGAACGCTACAACCCAGACTTGCCAGCGCTTTCATCTCCAACTTCATTCAATCCTGAAGATTATGCAAGCAACGTGGAAGGAATTGCTGAGGAAGACCTTTCATACATCGAAATCATTTAATTAATAACAATCTAAAAATTCTAAAAAATGCTAACGCTCGGACAAATCGAAAACAGTGAGTACAATTTACTTGGAGCAATGTCGGAAGACGACTTTTTGCAAGCCATAGACCTTAGTGGTCCTAATGACAGAAAGAAATTGTTTCGCAAAATGCAAACGCAATCAAAAGCAGTGGCAGCAGCCACAGGTTCACGCTCTCGTGCAGAGTTTGAAAAACGTATTTCTATGTTACCAAAAGAAATACAAATTGGATTAGCTAATCAAAGCTTACAAGCTGTTGATACAGCTTACTACGTGGTAAAAACTATTAGTGGCTCTAAAGTCATTAAGATGTTTAAAGATGACGACAACAAAGTGGTGGGCTCTAGCAACATCTCTAGTGGTAAACTTGAAAAAGGAAATTACTTCTTGTTGTATGGCATCCATTTATTGGGTGGTACTGCCGACAAAGAAAACAGTCCTGGAAGTGTAAATTTTGACATCGTTCCTGATTACTTACGTAACGGAGAATTTGAGTTCAAAGCAAACGGTACGGTGCTAGTTCCAAATACTTCATGCGAAGTTTTTCAAACTAGTGGTAAGGATACGTTCAAAGGATTATTCATCCTGGACAATCCAAAAATTATCCGTGACCAACAAAGCATCGAATTGAATATTGAGTGGGCTAACAATGCACCAACCAATACCTATCTGAAAGCAATATTGAGAGGTACTGCTGTAATCAAAGCCTAATTTTTAAAACTTATTTACCATGAAGAACCATAAGTTTCAGCAAATCAGAGTGCGTATTGCTGCACCAGGAGACGCTGTTCGCATCAATGCACAAACCGACAAACAATACAGCCGCATCCGTGGTATTTATGTGTCGTTGCCTAAAGGCAAATTGATTCCTGGAACTGCGCTGGGCTTGAAAGTAAATAACCAAGAGGTCTTTGAAGAATTACACGAAGTAAAGTTACTCACTAGCGGCAACCAGGTGTCTCCGAATAAAAAATTCTTTTTTTTTGAAGAGCACTTGGACGCTGGTGGCAGCACCCTGGAAGGTAAATTGACCGATGGCGCTGAACCAATTATTGATGGTGCTAAAAGAGCAAACTTGCCTTACGGTTATCCGTATGAAGCAAAAATTTATTTATGGCTTTGCAATGACAAATAAGCTAAGCCATGGTAAATACGCGCTACAATATCATTCAATTAAAGGTTGAGAGCCCAAAGCAAATTGTACACTTTCAACATAAGATACCAACGTATTTAAAACGTTGCACTGGTTTTTTAGTGAAGCATGTTAAAGGAATTAATGCCGAACACTGCATGGCTGAAATCGGCTGGATAACAGCATCGTTCAATAGTTTAAAGCATGAAAAACTTGTTGCGCCTGTTAGTGTTCAAGCCATTTATGCACTAGAGGAACCTTTCGGTTATCAATCACTTGATGTGTCACTAAAACCAGGACAATTGTTGGTAGGCGTTTACATAGACACCATGGAGGAAAAAGAATTTTCACCCTATACGGTTAGTCTGTACTTGAGATGTGTTGCTGAAAATTTCAAACCAATTGATCCTAAGATTCAATCGGTATTCAAGCAAGACATTCCTGTTAATCCTTGGCTTCGCTCGGAATTTATTTTTCAAGATGAAACCACAATGGATGATGAAGTAGAACAATCCATCACAACTGAACAAGAAAATCAAGACCAGTTATGTATGACCAATTAGTATTTATTCATCAACAGCTCAAGCAACGTGAAGTTGGAATTGAATTACAACGGTTTACCAATGTTGTAACAAAGCCTGGCGTAAGCTATTATGAAGTACCTGCATACAATGAGTATTTACTACTTACCAATGCCAGTGCACTTCCTATCGGTACACGAATTATTTCAGATACCAATAGTATTGAAATCGCAGTCAGCCAAAAATCGCTGGTTGCCATGGAAGAATTTAGTGGACTAATTGCCATTGAAATTCCGAATGAAGTACAAGAATATCCAATATTAGAATTCATACAAATAGTCAAGGAGTGAGTAAGAAAAAAATATATCATGTTATAGAGGTTAGTCAGAAGATGATTAAAACCTTTCCCAAGCAAGGGCATAACCATGTGGTGTTCAATGCTGTTTTTTATCGCAATGGTAAAAAGCTCAACGGTATTGACCAGGCAGCAGTTGAGAACTTCTCTGCCCTGGTACGCAGCTATGATAAATCTGAAAATCCCGACAAAGTAAAAGTAGAATTCAAAGACCAAGACAGTAACCTGCTCATATGGTCGAAAACTTTTGAGTGGCATGATGTAGATGATGAAATTCAAAAGCCGTTTAATGGATATGCAGGACTTGGCGAAGCGGAAGTGAACGACTTAGTACAACGCAAGTTTTCAGAAATGGAACGCAGCAAAGAGCTAGAGCGAATGAGCTCCGAACTAACTAGACTGCAAGCCCTAAACGAAGAGCTGGAGTTTCAGATGCAGGACATGCAAAATAGTTTGGATGCTAAAAAGCAAGTAGAGTACTATACCAACATTATTGGCATGGCGCTACCTGGACTAGCAAAGTTTTTTACCAATTCACCTATTGGAACAGCCATGAACTTTTTGGCTGGTAATGGTGAAACGGATAAAGGCATTGGAACACCAAAGCCCGACACGCAAGACCAAGGTGATGGACAACGTGATACGATATTGGAAATGATAAGTGCGTTTTGCAATACCATGACCAATCAAGAGCTAGGAACTATGTATTTGCTACTGACTGAAATTGAAAAAGACAGAGGCAATTTGCAGCGCATCCTTCACTTTATTACGCAACCAACAACGAATTCAACAACCCCTAACAATCCGCAATAGACATGGCACATCAAGATGTATTAATTCAAGTAAAGGTCGTTAGTGACCAGGAAGCAAGGCATGTACAAAAAGCTTTGCAATCCATTGCCGACAATTTTAAGGCACAGGAATTAGTGGTTATTTCTAAAAAATTAGAATTGCCACTGGTGAAACTAAAAATAAAAAGCATGTTGTAAAAACTAGAGCTATGCCAGGTACAAAAGAAAAAATAATTCAGGTGGTGCAAAGCAATCAGTCAAAGATTGTGAACGGTATTCTCGTGCTTGGTGGTATTTACATAACCTACCGTTTGGGTAAAAAAATCATTGACGGTATCAATAAAAAAGACACGCAAACAAAAGCCGATGACAGTCCCGAAGTAAGACAAGCAATGGCTTTACGCTCGGCTATGAACCCTTCAGGGATAAGTTGGATGATGAGCTTTGATACAACCAATACCAATAACATTTTAGACACTGCTAAAACTATTACCAAACTAGACAGCGTAGGAACTGCTTATAAAAATTTGTATCAAAATAATCTACTCGATGATTTACAAAGTGAATTATCGACTTCCGATTATCAGAAATTCTTAACCATTATCAGTGGCAATCAAAACAAAGATGTTTCAAATGGCGGAACCGCAGCTGTTCAATATGCCAAAGCCAATCAACTGGTAGTGACAAAGAAAGATGTGTATCTAAGAACCTCGCCTGATGCAACTAATCACGGTCGCATTTACGAGATGTTCTCCAACAAAAATATTATTCGCCTTGCGAAGCCAGGTGAATTCCTGGGCTATGCCACAGGCAGACAGGCATTCGATGAAGTAAACAATGTAAAATTTATTGAAGTAGCCTATGTGATTAATGGAGCAAAAGCACCAGCTAGTCTCAAACCAAAAAACAAACAACGTGTTAGTTATTGGGTATCGAGCTCAATAAACTACGTTGATATATTTCCGTATTACAAAAACATGTTTGATGCATATCCAGCAACGATGAGCCTTGTGGGGTGGATGAAGCCAACGGACTATTTCACCCTTAAAGGCCTTCCTATGCCAAGGCTATTAACCAAAGTGCTTACGCCTGTATTAAACGACCGCATGGTAACTATAAATTATGCCCAACCAAATATGGTGCTCGGGCAACTTATTATGTCCATGGATACAGGAGAAAATCAATTCATGCAATTCAAAACCGTTGACAATACGCTTCGTTGGGTTGATGGTCGTTACATCATTTTACAACAATAACCATGAGTACAAAAACAGAAAACTACGTTATCAATAATTACCCACTGGCTAAAAAAGCAGGTGAACGATTCAAAATGGATCCGTTGGTAATTCTATCACAGGGTGCTTACGAGAGTGCTTGGGGAACGTCTTCGCTTTCTTCCAAACACAATAATTTCTTTGGCATCACAGCCGCAGGAAAGCCTAATGAATTTTGGAAAGGTGGCGTGTACCAAGCACAGAACCAATACAAATTAAAATTCAGAACCTATACCAGTGCGCAGGATAGCTTTTATGATTTTGCTCGGTTGATTGCTAGTAACTACAAGGCAGCACATGCCTCGGCAAATGACTACAAAGCCTATGCTGATAAGATTGCACATAGTCCGTACATATCGGAACAAAACGGTGACGACCGAAATGCTTACATGAAAGGGATTATTTCCATTTATGAAAACATATTGGACATCGCCAAAAAAAAAGTCTTCTTGTCAGAGGAGGATTCAGCTTAGGAGCTGCGGCCTTACTGTTTTTAGCAGGCAGGTACATTTATAAAAACTGGTTAAAATAGTAGAGCATGGAGTTTACACTAACGCAATTGCGAACTGGGGAAACAAAAAACTTCGGCATAAAAGACCTGCTCGAATTTTTAGGAGATAAGATAAATGATGAAATAATAATGGGGAGCGAAGTGTATCGCATAAGCTCCGCTGTTAGTGTGGTGGTGATAAATCCAGTCAACAATACTTGCTGCAAAAATTGTCAGTTAAACTATTGTACTTGTTGGAAACATACCAAAATGAGAAAAGATTGTGTCTGCAAAGATTACCGTTTTACCAAATGCACACGAAACAGATGCCGATACCAAAAACAACTATTAGATGAATATACTAACTGTACTTAAACATAAATAAAAAATGAACACACAAACCCGATTGAAACTAACGCTTATAACAGCTGCATTTTTAGCGCTGGTAACATTACTATCCTTATTAGCAAAGATGGAAACTGTTGCCACAGCAAGTATTGCAGGCATCATGACAATATTAACGGCCTATATATGGTCGCAAACCACTAGACCCTCAAAAGATGAATATACTAGCGTTTCTAAACAACAAAAAAGTTCAAAACATACTGCTGGTCATCGCAATCATATTCGCAATATTGATGCTTTGGACAAGCAATAAAAATTTAAAAAAAGACAATCAACGCCTGGTGTCCAATATGGAAACCCTGGGTGCTGATTTAAAATACATACGGATTCAAAACGGTACGCTTGCTGCGCAAAGTGGTGTGCTAGAGCTTCGTTTAAAGGAGCTGCAAACACTCTTTCCAAAACAAAGTAAAAGCATACAAGACTTGGGGATAAACCCTTCTAGGGTGCAGCAGTTAAGTACTACCGTTATTGAATCTCAAAAACAAATTGTAACAACACTGAGAGATAGTGTGATTCATGATACGGTGCATGTAAGAGTGTTTAGTTATAAAGACCAGTGGTACACAATCAAAGGTCAGGCAATTGGAGATACACAACATGTGCAAATTCAAAACACCGATACGCTGGTTCAGGTTGTTTACAAAGGGCAAAGAGTAAAACCTTGGCTTTGGATTTTTTCGCCACGTAAGCTCGAACAAAGAGTAAGTGTGAGTAATCCGAATGCCAATATCAAATATGCGCAAGTGATACAAATACAAAAACGATGAATAAAATATTAATTGGTGCAGCAGCACTGGCAGTACTTTTAGCCTATTCTAAAAAAGGCAAACAAGATGTGGACGATAGCAATCCAGCCATTACGCCTGTGCAAAAACGTGAACGTACCATCACTTTCTATAAAGCATAAAAATGGCAGCACTATCTGTACCAATACCAATGACACCTCGAGTATTTTACTCCAATATTGCTTTGCCTCAAAACAAAGAAAAGCTGGCGCAGATTGCTAAAAAATATTATAAAGAAATCAAGCAAGCCGAAACATTAACCAATGTTCCTGGTGCGCTTATTTTATCAATCATATTTACGGAGAGTGCAGGAAATCCAAGTGTGGTGAGTTATGTAGGTGCAGCAGGACTAATGCAATTAAAGCCACAAACGGCAAACGATGTAATATACCTGGAGAAAAAAGCAGGCAGATTAACACCTGGAGAAATTGCAGTGATAAAAAAATATTTAGGCAACAGAATCAATGGGCCGCTAAATCAATCTTTCCTATCACATAAAACTAGGGAGAATAATTATACAGGCAATTCAGTAACACAGGCAGATATGCTCAACGCTGAATTCAACATTTTAATGGGCGCTATGTACCTGGGCATTTTAATAGACCAACATCACGAAGTGGGCGGTTTAAGATTAGACAAAGCACTACTTCGCTATGCAAGGGGCTATTTCTTTAAACCAGCGGCAGGCAATGTAGAACAAGTGCTAGACCAGGTAAAAGGAAAAAGTACGGAAGCGTATTCCTATGTGATAAAAATATTAGGTAAAAATGGATTACTAGAAACACAAGCATTGGTGTAATGAATCAGTTTGAACTAAATAAAGAAATAGAACAGCTGATCCAAAAAAAGGATAAAGCAAAACAGGATTATTCTGAAAAGGATAAACAGTTTATTGCTCAATACGAAGGTTCAGGAGGACAGGGCTCAAAAGGAGCTACTGGTGAAGGCGTACTCTATGAATTTTTTACTCCTGATTATATCTGTGAGTTGATGTGGAAACTAGCTTACCGATATGGATTTAAAGGAACAGGAACGGTGCTTGAACCTAGCGTGGGAACAGGCAAATTATTAAAAGACGCTCCCAATAAATCCAAATGTTACGCATTTGAAATTAATTCAACTTCTAGGCGCATTACAGAAATATTGTACCCTGAAGCAAAAATATACGAAGGTTATTTTGAAACGGCATTTCTGCAAGAGCCTCGCTTTACCGCGAGACTTAAGCAGAAACTTACGTGGGCCGAGGGTTATCCTTTCTCGCTTGTGATTGGAAACCCTCCCTATGGTAAGTATAAAAATAAATACAGCAGTTATTTCACTAAGCCAAAGATGCACCAAATAGAATTGTTTTTTATGTACCAAGGCTTACAACTTCTAAAGCCTGGAGGACTAATGGTGTATTTGACAGGAAGTAATTTTCTTAGAAACGGAATTACCTACCAAAGTGAAAAGCTGGAACTAGAAAAAATTGCAGACATACTCGATGCGTATCGACTACCGCCTGTATTTAAGTTTTCAAAAGTACCCACAGACATTATCGTTTTTAAACGCAAATAATTATGAAATACAATCAAGCCCATATACAACCACAAATGGTATTTGATAAATCCACATACCAGGATTTAGAAAGCCAAATTGATGAACTGGATGCAGAATTTAAAGTCCGTGAAATAGAAGTCACTTTTAACAAAGAGGCTTATTTTTTTGGACAAGTTTCCAGCACAGGTGATGTTACTAATTTTATTCGGGAGCGCATCCTAAAAGGCATTGAAGTGCAAGAACACTTTATTGCTTTGTATCTAAACCAAGCCAATAAAATTATTGGGTATTACCACCATTCCACAGGAACGATAAATGCCACAATGGTAGATACTGAAATTGTGGCGGCTGTTGCATTAAAGACATTGGCAAAAGCAGTTATCATTTCGCACAATCATCCTAGTGGAAACTTACAACCTTCGGAAGCAGACCGTGTAATGACTAGACGAATCAAAGAAGCTTTAAAACTTTTTGATATAGCATTACTCGACCATGTAATCGTAACAAGAGAAGGATATTTTTCTTTTGCCGAACGTGGCGAACGCTCGCTTAGTGGTATGGCTGGTGCTGATAGTAAGCTCGAACAAAAACTACGTGAAGAAATTTTACGACAATTAAAGAAAGTGACCAATGCCAATGCGCCTAATCTTTTTGAGATGATGCAATCACCCAAAGGATATGAGCAAGTTGAACAAATGGTTATAAACAAAGTGCTGCACGACCAAATGGTTCCTGCCGCTGTGATTCCCTTATTAGAAACTGAACTTGAAATGGTGTAATGGATATTACGAGCCCTATATATCTCCGTGCCCGAATTGACATGATTCGTGATGTGCTATCAAAGTCTGATGCAAAGGACTTTCATGTGGCACTGCTGCGAAACGGTGTGTTTCCAAAGGACAGAGATGAAAAGGGATTGGTTGAAATATATGCCAAACAAAAAGATTATTCCAGCGAGCCTTTAAGCTTTACCGAGCTGTGCACTTTCAATACTTGGTTTGAACGGCATCCTGAAAAAGTGTGTGGCGAACAAGAAATAACCACTAGCCGTGAATTTCCGCTGACTATAAAAGGCGACAAGACCTGGATAATGAATACTATAGGTCATGCGCTAGGTGATTTTAATTTAATACTGGATTTACCAGGCGACTGGTATATCGACTACCACGACCCTGAATACGAAGATTTTTATGTGCACTATAAATGCGGCACTTATTTAATTCAGCTCTTTACGCATGGCGTGGATTATAATTTTCAAATTCAAAATGGAGACTTCTTACTGGAAAACATTAATTACCGAGAAATCAAAGATGCTAATGCCCATGCTTTACGCTTTATGCAATCGCATCCTGTGGCTGACACAAATGTTTCGGCTTTAGAAATTGAGGCTTTAGCACTCGAATACGAACTACAATTAAAAAGGCTATGAGTTACTTATCAGGCATACACAACATACACGAATTGGGTACATTAAACCCATATACCTCTACTAAAGTGAGAGGCAATGCAACTGTCATTGAGCGCATTTTAAAACAAGCTGGCGAGCTCCAAGGATTGGGCGATACCGAAGGGAAAAAGATTCCATTTTCAGATGTGGTGGCTAAATACAATAAAGGCATCACCGAACCTGAAATCAAAGCCTGGGTGTGGTACAAACGCAGAATGGGCGTTCCCATGAGTGGCTGGCAAACCTATTACCTAAAAGGTACAGGCAAAGTATTGGAGGAACAATTATTTGACCTGGTAAAAGCTGGCGCATTGTTTTACCATGCAGGCGAGCTCATGCCGTTTCCAATTTACACCTACGGTAACATGTACGACCGATTGGTACAATTGGAAAAAGACAAAGATGATATTGAAAAACATTTTGGTCAAGGTATTTGGGATTTGCATAAGCAAGCTATTGACAAAGCAAAGCCTGAACTATTAACGGTAGAGAATCCCGATGAAAAAGAACGTCCGATTATTACGGCTATTTCTGATTTTGCTGTGGATCCAATTTTGTTTTATGTAACCAGTGTTCGAGAAGAATACATGGATTTAGAAAATGCCGAAGAACTTAAAAAAGTAAACGGAAAAGTTGAGCGCAAAAAAGACCGTGAAAAAATAAATATCCGTTTTGATGGTGAAGCGAAATTTACACTGCAACATGTATTTGTAAAATGGCTGTTTACCTTAAACGCTGATACCGACTTTGAAAAAAGCTCGGCTATTGACATTGCAGATTATTACCTAGCCAACAGGCAACTAAGAGACGATAAACTTTCCAAGGAAGAAAAGGCTGAACTCAAAGCCAATGCTCGTATTGAAGGAGAAAAGCTATTCTCTAAATTCTTGCATGAAGTGCTTGCCTTTGACGACCAACATAAACTCAACTATGCCTGGAACAGAATGTACAATGGGCAGTCGGATATAAACTATTCCAAAGTGCCTATTGGCTTTGAATGTTCCGCTCGGTTCAAGTCGGGTATTCTACAAATCACCGACATACAACGAGAAGGTGTGGCATTTATGGAAGCCATGGGTTCGGGCATTAATGCCTTTGATGTGGGTGTGGGTAAAACCATGACCGCCATTGTGAACCTGGCACATAACCTGTATTCAGGAAAATGTAAACGACCAATTGTAGTGGTTCCAAAGCCTACTTACAAAAAGTGGATGAATGAAATCATTGGCTTTACCGATAAAAAAACTGGTGAGTTTGTTTCAGGTGTATTATCACATACAGGCATTACTGTAAACGATTGGTATAACCTGGGAACTGATATTGTAGATAAGATAAACCTTAGTGCTGCTGTGCCTGAACGCTCCATTACTATGGTAACTTACGAAGGCTTTAAACGCCTGGGCTTTGGTGAATCTGTTTCGGATGAGCTGTTTACCGAGCTAGTAAATATATTGGGTCAGAGCAAAGAAAAATCAAGCCGAGATAAAGAAATTGAATACCAAAAATTCAGAGAGATGATTGGTGTGGGATTGAAAAATTCCATTGCCGATATTGATGTGCTTGGGTTTGATTATGCGGTGATAGATGAAGCGCACCGATGTAAAAATGTATTTTCATCTGTAAAGAGTGATGATGACGGTAACAAGAGATACAACATTCAATCGGCAACTTCGGAAACTGGACAAAAAGCATTTTTGATTCTTAGTTTTATTCAGCGCAAGTATGGCAGAAATACGATGCTGCTTACCGCTACACCGTTTTCCAATTCACCACTAGAAATTTATTCGATGCTTTCCCTTGTTGCGTATGATTCGCTTCGAGATAACGGCATTGTAAACCTCGATACCTTTTTTGATTTGTTTGTACTGCCAACCGTAGAATGGGCTGCAAATTACAAAGAGGAAATTGTAGAAAAGGAAGTAATTAAAAGCTTTACCAACCGTAGGATTTTACAGAAGCTTATTTACAACCACATTTTATACAAAACAGGAGAGGAAGCTGGCGTGGTTCGTCCTAAAAAAATCAACCTGCCCCTACTGTATAGTTTTGAAAATGCCAAAGAGCGATTGCCACAGGACAAGCAAGTGCTTACCTATATCAACATGACCCCAAAGCAAAGGGAGAATCAAAATGGTATTGTAGCCATGGCAAAAAGTTCTACCCAGGGCAAGCTCGATATGGGTAATTTATTTCGTGCACTGGCTTATAGTTTAGACAATGCGCTTTCACCATACTTGTTAAATGGAACTCCCGAAGATTATAAGGATTTTGTAGAACAAAGTCCAAAGATTGCCTATGTAATGGACTGTATCAAATCGGTAAAGTCCTGGCATGAAGAGCATGAAGAAACAGCCAGCGGCCAGGTGATTTACATGAACCGTGGCAAAATGTTTTTTCCGCTGATTAAAGAATACCTAGAAAAAGAAGTTGGCTATCAGCGTGGCGTGATGTACGATAAAGTAAAAGTGGATGAAGTAGAAATCATATCCTCTGAAATCAACGACACTAGAAAAGAAACCATAAAAGAAGCATTCCTGGACGGTGTGGTAAAAATCATTATTGGAACTGCAACCATTCGAGAAGGGATTGATTTACAAAAAAGAGGAACGGTTATTTATAACTGTTATCCTGAATGGAACCCAACAGATATTCGCCAGCTCGAAGGTAGGATATGGCGACAAGGAAATCAGTTTCAGTATGTGCGAATTGTAATGCCACTGGTGCAGGATAGTATGGACGTATTTGTATTTCAAAAGCTGGAAGAAAAAACCTCACGTATCAATGATATTTGGTTTAGAGGCGACCGTGGAAACGTGCTCGATTTAGAAAGCATGGATCCCGAAGAAATTAAACTGGCACTCATTACCGATGTTGACCGATTAGTGAAAATGTTTTTTGACCAAGCCAAAGAACAACTTAATCGAGACTATAAGAAAATCACCTTGGCAATTGCTGCCATTAAAGAAGTGCAGCGTGATATTGTGGACTATAAACTCTACCGTGAAAAATCACTGGAAGCGGTACGAACTTTTAATACCTCACTATTGGCATCTACCTTTTTGTCAGAAACACCAAAGGTGAGCGAGGATGGTGAAGTGATTAACAAGCAATCCAAAAAAGCAAAGGAGCTAAAAGAAGAAATTGATTTAGTGCTTAATTCCAGCGAACAACAAGACAAGGATATTATTTCATTGGGACGAAAAATTGAAAGTTCTTATCCGCTACTGGGAATCTATTTTTCAAACCGCTACTATTTCAGCTATTTTAAAGAATACGTGAGTAAGGTGCGAAAAACAGAACGTACTATTTTAAAGCCCAAGGGTTATTCACTCAACAGTGATTTAACTCCTGTAACAGCGCAATATGAAGCGGACAAGCAAAACATAATGGCGCAAGCAGAACTCTATAAAGGTGAACAGGATTCACCCAAATGGGCAGAGCTCAAAGTAGAAATACAAGCGAAAAAATCAGCACTCCAGGTAGAAGGTAGAAGTGCACAAAGCAGAGCTACTGAATTTGACCGCTTGAACTATTTGCTAGAATTCCGTACCAATTTGACCCCCTCGAATCCAACAGAAACTTCCACAATCAGTGAGCTTGAATTAGAAGCCCTGGCATTGGAAATAGAACTTGAACTTATAAATTTTTAAACCATGCTCAATACAAATAACTACTTCCAAAAATCACAAAGCATCGACTGGGAATTATTACCCGAAGCCCTTTCTAAAGGTAATAAACTCGTTGAAGGCGCATCTCAAAACAACTGGGCTGCCTATAACTCTAATGAAAACATCAAACGTGTTGTAGATGCTTATTTTCAGAAATTATCCGATTACCTGGATAAAAATCCAAGTGCACCAACGCAAAAATCAATGCCTGCAAAAGTGGTAAAGGCAGAACCGAAAACTGCATCACCAGCAAAGCCTGCGCCAGCTCCTAAGAAAGCACCTGAGAAAAAAGCAGCAGCAGAAAAAGAGGAATACGATAGTGAAGATGTGGAACACATTGATACCGATGTGCAGTTTATCAAACGCTACGCAACCATGCACGGCAAAGTGAAATCTCAAGCGCAAATTTTAACCTTGATTCATAGTTTACAAAAAGCAATCCTGGAGCGTAGAATTAAAAAAGATTCTCCTTATGCCAAGGAAATCGAGCTGATGCAAAACCAACTAATTGGTTGCTATGAAAAAATGGGCGACATGGCAGAAATTAAAATAGACAGCAAAAACCTGAAACGCTATTTGCAAATTGCGCATAGCCAGGAAGGAATGTTATCTGTTGCTTTACTTAAAGCCTATGTAGCGCTGAATGGAAAGCGTGATGTAAAAGATAAAGCAGAACGCTTATTCAACCGCATCAAAAAAGCCGTAGAACAAGGCAAAATAACTAAGTCGGATAAGTACGCCAATAAGCTCAATGAAGCGTTTGGAACACTTAAAAATTATATTGACGGCAATCCTGCAATGCTTACCATTAATAAAACACAGCTTAATGGGCTCATGGGTATTTTAGGAGAAGACCTATTTCAAAAAAAAAGTTTAAACGGATATGATGACGACAATGGAATGATTGTGAGTTCAGGCGAATTACTTGCCATGGACTTTCAAACCATTGGGCTTAAAGGGAAATACAAAGAACTGATTGGTGATCCAAGTGTGGGATTTACAGCCATGGTTTATGGATTGCCTAAAAGTGGAAAATCAACCATGTGTTTGGACTTTGCCAATTACCTGGCAGCTCACCATGGTAAAGTGTTATTTTGCGCAGTAGAAGAGGGCTTTGGTTACACCCTAAAAGAAAAGATAGAACGCTTAAAAGCGCATCACTCCAATTTATACATAACCGACCGTGTGCCTGAAAATATCTCTGATTTTGATTTTGTATTTATCGACAGTGTTTCTAAAGCTGGTATGGATGTAAACGATATTGACCAAATTAGAAAATTGCATCCCAACACTTCATTCATTTTTATTTACCACACGACCAAGGAAGGAAAATTCAAAGGCGTGAATGAACACGCCCATGAAGTAGATGTTATTGTACAAGTTGACAAAGGGAAAGCCACTTCCACAGGCAGGTTTAATGCTGGTGGAAGTATGGATATTTAATATCGCTTATTTGAATTTTACCGCAGTGCCATACATTTGAAGATAGAAATGTTGAAAGCCATTTGTATCTAAATCTATGTCTTGTCTCATAGAGACAATGGCATCGGCTTGTAATATTGAAGCTCTTGATTTCAACTCTTGCACTGCTATAAAAAAAGCTTTGTCAAAATCATTTTGACCTGCTGAAAATTCACCCCATAAAGCGCCCCAATCGATACGTTCTTTTGATAAAAGTGATTCTTTTTTAAGGTTTTCAATTTCACCTTTATATTTTTTTATTAGTGTTCCTAACTGACTACCAAATAGTCCTTTATTAGAAACTGAAAAGTAAACTGGGCCTAAAATTTCGTAATCATTTTTTAGGTCTCCTGTGGTAACAATAATTTTATTAGACATAACTGTTGGTTTTAAATTGCAGCAAAAGAACTCAATGTTTTTGCCAATTGAGGTCAATCGTTTGGATAGCTTAAATCATTTGACTTTATTTGTCAAAATAATTATCAACATGTTTAATCAGAATAGAATATACAGGCTATTTCAGCTGATAAATTACCTAAAGGCAAGACCAGCGAAAACGGTGCGAAGTATCGAAACATTCCTAGATACTTCGGAAAGAACAGTATATCGTTACCTGGATTTGTTGAAAGACTTAGGCTTCAACATTGAGAAAGATAGTAACAACAAAATATTTATTGCATCTACATCGGATATTGACCTTATCCCATTTACACCACAAGAAGCGGACTACCTTAAAAAACTTATTTTATCTACTGGAAAGAAAAACCAATTGGCACAAAGTGTTTTGCAAAAAGTACAGCAATCCAGCGAAATACAATTGGGAGCCGATAGTTTGTTCAAAGCGCACCTGGCAAAAATTGTAGAGCAAATTTCAGTGGCAATTATAGAAGGAAAACAGCTTTTAATAAAAGGGTACAGTTCGGCTAACAGTCAAAGTGTTTCCGACCGTTTAGTAGAGCCTACATGCTTTACCGATAATTACGATGCCGTTTCTGCCTTTGAAATCAAAACAAGGCTCAATAAGTATTTCAACATTGAACGTATGGCTAGTGTTGAAGTATTAGAAACTCCTATGAAGCATGAAGCCCAGCATGAATTCCACAAGCCTGATATTTTTGGGTTCCAGGGCAAGAACATGAATAAAGAAATTGAATTACAAATGACCATGAGAGCTTACCTGGTATTTAAAGAAGAATATCCAATGAGTGCTGCATTTATTAAGCAAATACCTGATACAGGCAAGTATTATTTCAAAGCAAAGGTGCAGAGCTATAAAGCGCCAGGTCGTTTTGTAATGGGCTTTTTAGAGGAAGTGCAAGTGGTAGGCTCAAAAGAATTTATACGGTACATTCAACGAGTGGTGCAAAAAAATACTTAATTACTTTTTACGTCTGTATTTACCCCTGGTGTGGTAATAATACCTGGAACGATTCTGATTTTTTATTGCATTTTTATTGGTGCTCACAGGCATACGTACATGACCTTTATGAAAATGACCTTTGTAATCAATGGAAGGACTAACATACACTGACTTTTTACCTGTACCTGAATCATTGTTATTGCCACAAGCCGCCAGCAGAATGAACAGGAAGGCTATTACAAGGTAACGCAGCTTCATGAAATACATATTTTCCATACGACATATGCCAAAGCCACTGGCATGCTTAATAAAAACACCAAACTGACCAAACAGCCTCTACTGGTTTTGTTATACACTTTATTATACAAAGCTTTCTTAGGGTCGGTTATCCAGCCCATACCTCTAGGTGCTTTAAAACCTAGGTTGTGGCGAATGATGCGCTTTACCGAAGTACGAGCTGCAATTCGTTTGGTGATTGACGGTATGCGGAATCCGAATTTCATCTAAAGATATTATTTCAAAGTTTTAATTTTTTCTAAAAAAGGCTTGAAACACTGTTCAAATTTTACTGAATACTCTATGAAAAAAAGTATCATTTTATCCCAATCATCTTTATTTTCAATATTAACATTTTCTAATTGGAAACTTATTCTGCTAGCATTTTTGTTGTCAATTCTATCCCAAAACAATTCTACTCCTAGCAATTTTTCAATTTCAGTTTTTTGTAAAAGCAGCTGATCAAAAACTTTCTTATTTTCTTGTTTCGATTTATTTAAATAAATCTCAGTCCTTGCAAATGTTTTTGAAATAACCAAACATAGTTGAATACTAGAGCCAAGGCTTTTAGCAATCCAGGAATCTTTGCTTGGGCTAATTGATTCATATAAGTTATTCGTTTTATTACTTGATGCAATAAAAGTTGTCCAAAACTCTAAATTTTTTGCTGTTCTTGCTTTTACAGTAATTTCCTCTCTGTTTTTATCAGAAATAGAAATCATATAATCGTCAACTTCTTTTTTAGCTGGAATAATTTGCTCAATATCTAAAATGTATTGTCCATTTAAATTAGATAAAGAAACTTCGAAACACTTTATATTCAGCAAATATTTATTTCTTAGCCATAAAACGGTTGAAGTGACTTCTTTTCTGTAACTGCCTGAAACTAAAATAATGCGTTGCTCATTATTTAAGTCAACTTCATCGAATGATTTTTTATTTAAAAAATTAGAAATTAATTCTTCTGCATTTTTTTCTGAACCAAGATATTTCTGAAAAACGTCTTTTACTTGGTCGTTCTTTAAAGTAGAACAGTAAGATGCATATTTTAACGCTTGCCAAGTAACGTCCCTTCCTGTATCATCCAATTTGTTTTCTATTAAAACTAAATTCCCATCTTTGTCAAGTGCAAGGAGGTCTAATCTTTCCTGAGTATTATCAAAGCCGTCAAACTCTTTTTGAATTATTAGAAGCTCTTCATTAAAAATGTTAGGCTCATTTGCTATCCATTCTTGAAGATTTTTTCTTTCTTCAAAATTAGCTTCTTTGAATTTTTGAGAATCAAGTTTTTTAACCCTATTTGTTTTCTGGTCTATTACATACATAGTTTAATATAATTAGATTTTCCCTTGTTTAATATCATAAATCTTATCTAAAATTTGCCAAATATTAGAGCTGTAAAATTCTTTTTTTTGAGAGTTTTTAGCTCCTGGGTCAAGTTTTCGAGTAAAGCAAATTTTATTATTTGCCTTTATTTTTTTCATTTGAGAATTAAACTGTTTATTCCTCTTAAAATTTGAATATCGTGAAGGTGCTTTACTAACTATATCATTGTATAATAATGGGAACCTCTCCCTAATATTAGTTTCAGACATATAAATTGGTACACCATTAGAATCATATTTAATTGGTAATCCTTCTTCAAAATTATTTGACTTCCGAAAATTAATATCAATTGATATGGCAACATCGTATTGGGTATCATTATTATCGGTTTCCTTAACTCTGTTTTTTATAAAATCAATATATTTTTCCACTTCCTCGGTTATTATTGAATCAGCTGAAATTTTGCTGTCAACATAGGCTAATGGCATGAGGTAAAAATTGTATTTTGATAAGTCAATATCTAATTTCCATTCCTTAATTATGTGCATATAATTCTTTATGCAAGCAAATCCTAATTCTTGAAGTTCTTTAGTTATAGGTTCAGAATTATGAAAATGGATAGCGTTATCTCTTAATTCTACAATAGATTCAATGCTTTTTACTAGGTTCTGACTAACCTTTATTTTATTGTTTTTAAGTCTATTTATAACATCAAAAATTCCTATTGTTACTGGATTTCCTGACCTATTTGTTTTAGGCTTTTTTCTTGTAGAAGCTTGACCATTTTTATTTAAAACAGATTCTAGTTCATAAAGTGAAGCCATTTTGTATTTACTAACTTTTAAAAGCTGGGCTTTAAATAAAAGCTCCCACGCGTTCACTGCTAAAATAGCAAAAGTCTCCTCTCTGTATTGAAAATTAGGCTTATTATATAGTTCTATTGCTGAAAGCATAGAACTAATAGATTTTTCAAGTAAACTTTTATATGTTTTATTTACTTTCATATTAACTAACCTTCACCTGACCATTCATTAACATTGGTAATAGCCAATCTCGGAGTTCGGTAAGTTTTTGGTTTTGTATACTATTTGAAACAATTTTTTCTAGATTTGAGTTAAAGAAAGTATTTGCTTTTATTTGAAATTCATTATCAGCTTTTAAAATTTTTAAATCATTTACATCTTTTGCGCTTAAATGAGCAACAGTAGTTCTAGATACATTCTTTTCTCTTGCCTGGACAAAGGGTTCAATTGAATATCTTGCCTGTATCTCAGAAATAGATTCATTATTGGATCTAATTCTTAAACTTCTTTGGTTTAAGTAGCAATTATCTCTATTCCAATAGTTAATATGAAAATTTCCGTCCATTCCTACAATAATATCACCTTTATTAATTCTGTACTTATCATCTACCTCTTCTGTAGAATAATTAGAAATACTGCAGTTAAGAATATCTCTTATTCTAATAACAGGAACGCCAATTCCATCATCATTAAAAAGTTCCGTACTAAATGGAAAACCATATTGCAAGTCCATTTCTTCAGTTAATTTTTTCACTTCCCAACCCTCAGGAATCTCCCTTTTCAACTCCTCATTCCAAACCATTTTACCACCACTGGTTTTGTAAGGCTTTCCGTTTTTATTTGGAAAATCAAACTGCACAAACCAATAATCGTAAAGCGTTTTTGCCATGGCTTCTAACTCGGCATTGATGCGGTTGTTGAGTTCTATTTTCGAATCTAATATGTCAAGAGTTTTAGCAATTTCAATTTGATTTTGTTTTTTCGGAACAGGAATTTCCATATCCAAAAACATAAAATGGTTTAAATCAGGAATCGTTGTTACTCCAGCTCTCCGAAGCATGTCCCTATATTTCTCTTTGGTGTTTAAGCAATGATATAAATATCGCCCATGTATTAATTCTTTATTAAAATTTACTTTAAAGAAGTTATTGTGAAAACAACCTTTAACACCCGTAACAATTTGACCAGTACTCCCTGTTCGAACGATTAAGATATCTTCTTCATTGCAAATAGATGATGAAGGAGGGTTCTCAACATAAAATTTATTAGTATGACTGGCTTTCAAAAATTGAACAGTAATATAAAAATAGCGATTAGGTGCATTCTCTGTGAACCTTGATTCAATAGGAATTTGTAGGCCTTGATTTACATCACAAAGCTCTTTGAGTTTTACATAGGAATAAGAATTATTCATACTTTAACCCCTCCAGTTGTTTCTGTATTTCTTTTTCCAAGGTTTTTGATTCTGCAAAAAGGCTATCTAAATTCGATTTAAAGCTATTCATCTTCGCCTCAAATTCAGATTTTGTAATATCAGTGTACTCAATCTTTACTTCAAAATATTGGCCCGCACTAAAGCTGTAATTTTTTTCTTTTATCTGATCGTAAGAAAGCACCACCGTAAAATCTTCAATGGCTTCGTGGTTATTAAATGTGTTGATGATTTTTTGTTCTTCATCTTGGGAAAGCAATGTTTTTTGATTTTTACCTTCTTTTACGGTTGTGCCTAATTTAGACGCATCCATCAAAACGATGTTGCCTTTTTTATTGGCATTGTCTATAAATAAAATACTAACATTAGTACCCGTAGTAGCAAATATATTACTTGGCATGCTTATCACACCGCGCAACATTTTTTGTTCTACTAAGCGTTCCCTTATTTTGCGTTCAATACCACTTTGTGCTGTTATAAATCCTGTTGGCACAACAATAGCAGCCTTTCCTTTTGCAGAAAGTGTATGCATGATATGCTGAATAAACAAAGGATAGATTGCCATTCCTTCTTTTTTAGCTTTGGGCACGTTGGGCATCCCAGCAAAAAAACGGTCGTGATTTTCTTTAGTATCTAAATCCGCAACATAATCACTAAAGTCTAATTTAAAAGGTGGGTTAGATACAATAAAATCAAATTGTTTAAGCTTTCCATTGGCATCTTTGTGGTAAGGCTCTAAGATAGTGTTGCCTTTTACAATGTTTGGTATGGAATGCACCAAATCATTCAAGATTAAATTCAAGCGCAAAAGGTTAGATGACTTTTGAGAAATATCCTGCGAATAAATAGTACACTTGTCTTCGCCAATAGCATGCGCCAGGTTCATTAACAAAGTACCTGAGCCTGCCGAAGGGTCGTAACAGGTAACGTCTTTTTCTACCTGAGTTACCAAGCAGGAAGCCATAATTTTTGCAACGGCATGAGGTGTAAAATATTCAGCATATTTACCGCCACTATTGGTATTGTAATCACTAATTAAATACTCAAATATGGTTGCATAAAAATCAAATTTTTCGTGAAATATGTTTTCAAAACTAAAGCCAATGAGCTTATTAATAATGGCTTTGCAAAAATCATCACGTTTATCCGTAACGTATTTACTAATATTTTCAAATAGCACAATTTTTTCACCACCTTCTGTAACTACCGAGAATATGTCACTGTTTTCTTTGGCAATTTCCAACAAGGTAGTATCAAAAATCTCTGCAAAATTAGCTTCGTTTTGTCGTTCAAATAAACTAGATATAAATTGCTTTGGCTTCAGGTGAGCCGTGCTTTCGCTCAATTGCATCATCAACATTTCGTAATCGTTGGGAGAGTATTTCTTTAACTCAACTTCCCAATTTTCGGCTTTAGCTAATTTTGGTTCTAGGCGTTTTATTTCGTGTACAAATTTATCGTTCAGAAATTTGTATAAAAACACCTGGGTGATAATTTTAAATTCGTTACCATCATTTCCTAAACCGTAATTGGCACATACACTTTTTAAATCGTCAATCAGTGCTTTGGTTTGTCTTTCAAATGTTGCAGTTGTAGTCATTTATTTTTTTAATTTTCATTAGGCAACTCTGCCATAAAATTCATTCATGTATTCTTTTACCATTAATCCATTAATCACTTTTGCTTGTTCAGCATCCAATGGTAAGTTGTGTTTGTTTTTTAATTGTTCAATAACCATTTTCACCATCATACGTTCTACATAACTTTCATTCTCCATCATTTTAGAGTTTTGTAAAATCTGAGCATCAACCTCTTTTTTCAAACTTTGTAACGCTTCAAACAATTTACTTTCACTATCGGTTAATGGGTCTTTCTCCATTAATCGTTTATGAAGGCGTGCATATTTTGCATCGTTATCGTATTTGGCTTTAAGCAGTTGATTTTTTCTTTCTAATTCTTTAGAGGCATTGTATATATCTTGAAGCTCTTTAATATTGCGTTCCATTTCTTCCTTGGTCACTTCGTTTAAGTTTTTCTTTTTAAACAAGCGTTCCAATTCTTCTTTAAGTGAAACAAACATTGGGTCTTTCGGGTCAAAATTACCACCTAAAGATTCACGAGTTTTTTGCAAAATATCTTTCAGTTGATCGGCCAATACCATTTCTTCTTCTTTCACTTTTACAAAAGCAAAAAGCACATCTTCCAAAGCAATATTTAAAAGATTGCTGGTGTCAACATTGTTTTCTAAAGCTTCTTTGGTATTGATAAGCGTTAAACGGTTATTTGCTTCACGCGATAATTGAGTGAGTTTATGAAAGTCTAGTTTATCCAACATTTCATAATTGCCTGATAAACGAATGATGTTATACAAATCACGAGAGTTATTTAGCACCTTCACAATTTCCAACATTTGCTTACGGTCGCTAATTTGTGTTATTTGTTGCGAAAAGACTTCAGCATTTTTTGTATCATACTTAAACAATACATCTTTTATTTGCTTAATCTCAGCAGTAATTTCATCGGCACTTTTAAAGATGTTGGAGTAATGCTGCATTTCATCGCCAAGCTCTGACTGTAGTTCATCAAAATAAGCACGGTTAGTTTTGTCAAATTCTTTTTGAATATCAGCAAAGTCAACAACGTAACCGTATCTGAAATTTTTGTATGTTCTGTTTACTCGTGTTAAAGTCTGTAAAAGGTTATGGGCTTTAATTACACGCCCAATGTATAGTTTCTTTAATCTAGGTGCATCAAAACCAGTTAAAAGCATATTGTAAACGAATAAAAAATCGATTTTACCTTCTTTAAAATCTTCTACTTTTTCTTTACGTTCATCTTTGTTTCCGATGTCATGTAAAATAAGCGCTGCGGATTTTACTTTGCTTTCGATTTTCTTCTTATCACCGTAACTAGTTGAAGGTTCAGCAGCCATTAATAAACTATCCTCTTGACTTGTTGCATACTTGGATTCAAATATCTCAAACATCATTTTGGCTTGGTCTGATGAATCGCAAACTACCATGCCGCCAATAGAATTATCATTCATGGCAATTCGTGCATTTTCAAAATCATGCACTATGTATTCAAGCATTGGTTCTACAAATTTTGCATGAGAATAGACAATCTTTTTTTCAGCATCACCTTTCAATAGTTTTATATCTTCTAACGCTTGCTGTAAACTTAACTTGTATTTTGTCTCAATTTCTTCTCTTATTAAACGCAATGTATAACCATCGGCAATAGAAGAATTATAGTAGTATTTGTGAATGTAGCCTCCAAATAAAGATTTTGAATTAAAATCAGTTCCCAGCAGTGGAGTTCCTGTCAATCCAATTTTTATCGCATTCGCATCAGATTCGTGTAGGTTAGCTAAAAAGCTACCTTTAGGATTATAGCTTCTATGTACCTCATCTAAGAAATAAATACGTTGGATATTCAAATTGTAATCATTGTTTTTGATTACATCTGTGTCATCCTCAAATTTTTGAATATTTACAACAGTGATTTCAGCTTTACCTGAATTATTGTGTATTACACTGGTGGATTTTATATCTCGAGAAAATTCTTCCCTTGAATTTATATTATGGACAACTAGACCTCTGCTTTTAAATTCTCTACCAGCTTGAATTAATAAATCAATTCGGTCAACAATAAAATAAAACTTAGGCACAACTCCCTTTGAGTGGAAATAATCTGTGAGGTACTTTACACTGTAATATGCTAAAGCAGTTTTCCCACTTCCTTGAGTATGCCAAATAATTCCTTTTTTAATTCCTTCTTCTAATTTCTTTTCAATGGCTTTAGTGGCAAACATTTGCGGATAACGCATGATGTGTTTCTGAAGCCCATTTTTTTCTTTAACGTAAGCTAATCCGTATTGCAATAAAAAAGATAAGCGGTCACGTTGAAATAGTGAGGTACAAATTCTATTTGTGGGTGTATCGGGGTTTTTATTAGTAATAAATTCAGCCGAATGTTTTATACCTACCAAATTGGTATCTTTCAAAATAGCAGTTTCAATATCATCAGGCACATTTGAAAGTAATTTAACCAGGTCAAATTTTTCTTCTTCCCTAAAATAATTAAATCCTGGCTTTTGATAAGAAGCCGTTGAATAAAATGCACCTTCAATTGGTAAAGGTGAGTTATTGTCATACTCCATGTTGTTGGAGAATACCATTAACTGAGTAAGGTTTACAAACTTTCTAAATTTCTTATTTTCAAATCGTGTTTGTATGCGTTTGTGTTCTGCTAAAACACCGTCTTGGTTATTAGGTTTCTTTACTTCGATAAAAGCCAATGGCATTCCATTGATTAAAAGAATGATGTCGGGGCGAAACTCATCGTCATCTTTTTTATAGGTAAGCTCTGTAACAACATTGAATGTATTGTTGTTGAAATTTTCAAAATCAATAATTCTTGTTCCTGATATTGCAATTAACTTTTCATAGAATACTTTTCCTAAATCTTCATTTTCTAAACTAAGTGAAACTTCATCGTATAAGCGCTTCACATCTCCGTCTGTAAAATCAGGATTTAAACGTTTGATGCTTTTATTAAAAATTTCCGTAAAAATATTTGTTGTTTCATCCCATGTTTGTCCTCTCAACGACAGGTACTCAAAACCCAACCGCACCAGGTGCAGTATAGTTGGTATTTTTACTCTACTATTTTCGTTAAAAGCCATCTTATTTATTTTTCTTAGTCAAATACATTTGTAAAGCCTCATTAATAAATGGCTCATCGCCATACTCATTTTCAATTTTCTGATTCAACAGTAGTATTTGCATTTCTTTATAATCCAAATCAAATAGTTCTGATAATCCATTAAGCATGTGTGATTGAAGTTGTCTTTCTCCATTTTCAATCTTACTAAGCAGCGAAATATCAATCCCTAATTTATCTGCAACAATTTTTAATGAATACTTTTTTTCTTTACGCAAACCATGAATATACGTTCCAAATTCAATCGGCTTTTCCATTACTTTTATCATTATAATATTCCATTTTAGACAAACGTGTCAAAAGTAGGGAAATATTATGGTTACTCATTAACTATAAATAAAAATATTCTGTCATTTGAGGTCAAACAAAGAAATATCAAGTAATACCATGGTAAATAATAAAGTCCCACGGAAAACCGCAGGACTTTTACCAGAAAACGGGGGGACGAAACTGGCAATTTCGTGGAGAACCACAGAAATATTGTTAGAAAGGAAGCTGTACTAGGGTAAATTCACCGTGAGTTCCAGCGCCTTTTTCAATGATGTTAAGGTCTTTCATGTATTTAATGTAGTTTTTGGCCATGCGTTCTTTTACATACAGCAAATCCATGATGGCTTTTATCAAATCCTGGTAGCTGTAAGATTGTTTGGAGCTAAAAATATCACGTGCAGTACTTGCCAGGTCTTCCATTTTTCGAGCTTCGCTATCGGCTTTACTTTTTTCGCCTAAAAAAACATGTCGGTTTAATTCTTTGTTCCAGCCAAATTGTATTAATGGTACATCAAGTGGACTACCGTCTCTTACTTTTAATGCTTTTACAACACTGGTATTGGTGTTGTCTTCCTTTTCAATAGAAAGTATGCCAGCAGCTTTACGTTGTATCTCGGAACCCAAATGACCTCTTAGTTTCATTCCGCTGGGACTAAGGTGCAATACACTTACAATACAGGTTTTGTAAATACCTGCAAGTCTAAAAAGTTCTTCTACCAATTCCACCGATTGTGTTTCATCGTTTACGCCAGCAATTAAATCGGCAATACCGTCAATCACTACCATGTGTATGCCGCTGTATTCATAATAAAACCGATCCATGCTTTGAAAAATAACTTGCATCCGTTCTTTACGTGACATACCAACTAGGCAATAGGCTTTAAACCAGTTAGGCGGAAAATCTAAATTGGCTCGTTTCAAAATAAACGTAAGGTTTTTAAAGAGCTGGTCTTCGGATTGCTCGGTATCATATACCAGCACGGCATTGCCTGTTCTGTTGTTTTTTATTTCTGTTCCTAAGGTATCAATCACATCACCGTCTTTGCGAATTACGCCCGATATTAAACCGCCCAAGTAGTTTGTTTTTCCGCTGCCTTCACTACCTGTAATGCAAAGCAAGTTTCCTGGTGAACCAACTGTAACATCGTTAATGGTAATAAGTGGCTCGGGCTTTATGGGTGGATTATTAAAATCAATTTCGCAGGATTTTAATATCGCCATGGTTTCCTCATAAATTTTATCAAGCATGTTGCAGAACAATTTCATTAATTGTTCTTTGGTATAACCGAGTTTAAAAAAATCTGAAATATCCTTTTCTGTTTTGGTTCCTTTAAGCGGAAGCAATAGGCATTTCACATCACAATCTTTGAGTGTCTTGCTGTGTTTTTCAGAGGCTTCTTTGCCAGTTTTATCACAGTCATATAGGAGGGTAACATGCTTAAAACGAAAGCTCAATCTGCGAATGATATTTTTAGGAATGGTAGCTGTTTCACTGTTAAAGCATATCGCATTAAAGCCACGTGCAGCAAGGCTCATAACATCTTTTTCGCCACCAGTAATAAATAAAATATCGCCACGTGTAGGCAGTTGTTCCAATCCAAAAACATAACCGTCCACCATTTCACCAGCATACAAAAAACGGTAATTCGATTTTGGTCGGTACAGTTTTATAAATCGTTTTCCAGGATAAGCAAAAATGGGTTCCGCTTCAGTTGACAATAGTCTATAAGCTTTGCCTTCTTTGTTGGTTCCTTCAAAACTATTAATACTCACTACACCGTATAGCTGCAACACATTTTTATCAATGCCATAACTTTGCCAAAACTGCAATTCAGCATCCGTCATGGGTTGAGTAATAGGGGGAATAAAAGTAGTAGCCACATGCTCTGCTGGAATAGCTGGTTCTAGCTCGCTGGCATATTTAATTTTATTACCCAGGTCTTTTTTTAATTCCCGAATTCGGTCGTTTCGGTCTTGTAAATCCAGGTGTAATTCACGGTCAATGATTTCAAGGATGTCGATAAAATCTTCACGGTTGCTGCAATCTTTATTGAATATTTTTCCAACGAAGAAAAAACAATCACCTACAAAGTCGGCATTTCCAAAATCTTTAATCTTATATGTTTTTGTGCCGTTATCAAAATACACATGGCACGATGCCTTAGTGTCATTGTAAAACGGATTCAGGAAAGGCTTTCCAACTTTCCATTTGCCTCTGATAAAATATTTAAAAATATCTAAGCCTGCTGTTGTTTCTTTAAGTATGTTTTCTTTCGTTAATGACATGTTGAGAGATTGGTTTATTGATGAAGTAAATCGATTTTAAATTGGTCGGTTTGTTGGAACAGGTAATGCTCCAAATCCATAAGTCGGTAGAACACCCTTCGTTTCATTTTGAAACAAGGGATTTTGTGATCGTCTCGATGTCGCTCGAGCGTTCTTCGACTTATTTTTAAAATTCGACAGGCTTCCCAACTGTCAACATATTCTTTAGCGAGAAATTTCTTTCGGTCGCTTAGTTCCGCTACTTTATCTTGCAGCTCCCTTAGTGTAACGATGAGTTGTTGATACACATCGCTGGATAGTGTGATTGTTTCCATGCAAACATTTTTTAAATTCGAGTGCAAGAATAATCAGCCAAAAAATGGAAAAGGCTTAGGTTAAGCTTAACCTAAGTGAAATAAATATCACCTGCGTTTCCGTTGTTTTTCATCCAGCTCTTGAGAATAGGCTTGAAAATGTCCTTTTAGGTTTTCAAGGAAAACGGCATTGTCTTTTTTGCGTTCTCGGGCTTGATTAAGTTTGGTACTAGGGGCTTTAATGGGTCGGTTAAACAGCCATTCGGCAATCTGCAATATTTGTCGTTGGCTTAGCTTTCCTTCTTCAGCAACAATGGCTCCTGAACGTTGCAAAGCAATCATTAATTCGAGCAAAGCGGTGTCAGAATTGTTCCAGTGAAGTATGGGAATTGGGCGTTTTTGTTCAACAAATAAGGAGGTCTGTTTAGGCTTTATTTGGTTGATTTCAGCTTGAAGTAGCTGACTGAAATCAGGCTTTGGCTGATTATTTTGTCTAGCAATTCTAATTTTTGCTCGGATAAACAAATCAAGCTTGGAAAGTAGCTCTTTTTGTGCTTCTACAAAATATTGAAGTTTTTTTTATGGCATCATTTGCCGCGTCTTTGAACTGGGGAGCAGTCTTAAATTCGACCGAAAAAAGTATGAAATCAAAATTATCAGGCAGGTAGGTGATTTGATTTTCTTTTATAAGAATCAAATAATCTTCCAGTAATCCCATTGCATTCACAGGCGCTATCGACTGCGAAATTTCCAATTCAATGACAACCTTGGCTTCATCATAAATTTTAGCTAGGTAGAGCCTGTATTGATTGATAGAGCCAAAGGTATTGATACGGATACCTGGTTCAAGTTCTTCTTCAAAGAGATTTATTTTCACTCTTTGTTTTGGCGACCATTCCACTTTGCGTGAGGCCAGCTCATTGATAATTGGTGTCAGGGTTTCTCTCATTAAAAATTTTTTACGTTAAATAAAACAAATGTATTTTTTTGTATTGTCAAATAGGGTCAACAACAATTAAATTCGTTATATGTTTTCTCCCCAAAATCACCCAGGGCAATAGGGCAATCATATATATATATGAATTGCCCTATTGCCCTAGAGATATGATTTTAAAAATTGCCCTAAAAAAACGAGTGAAATCAATGCTTTGCAGCGAATGGGGTGGTGCTAAAAAAATACGTATCTACATTCGTATATTTACGGATAAATACGGATATTTTTTCTAGCAGCTATTAAATTTGAATTGTTGATTTTGATAAATGAAAATAAATCAAAAATTTATTGTTTAGGTTCGGGATTCTTTCTAAATTTGAACCGTTGTAAGAGGGAATTTGGCATTAACGGTCGCCCTGCCAAAAACCATTTTGCAACTTGTGACGTTGACGCGTCATGAACAACGACAACTAATTGACAATCAGATAACTAGCTTATGCGGTGCGAGTACCTCTTTCTCCGCAGAATAACTTTCAAAAGTTATCAAAAACCTCGAAATCATATGATTTTCGGGGTTTTTTCTTTTATCAAACTTCCAAAGGATTCATTCTTTATTAAATATTAAGGTGCATAATCGAGACCCTAAAAAATTATTAAAATCAGGGTCTCGCTAAAAAGGTTCAAAATTTCAAAACAACTATGTTTTATTAGGGTTGCAAACCCTTTTGAGTATAAGAACCATATTATGAACATCTTGTTTGGTGACAAACCTTATCATAAATTAATGTATAATTTAAAGGTTACCAAAATGAATGTAAAAACAACATTGCATTTTTATGCAAAATCAACAAAAGTCAATTCAGTAGGGCTATTCCCAATTTATGTCAGATTAACAGTAGATGGCAAAAGATTTGAGTACAGTACAAAAAAATTCATTGAGCCATCCAAATGGTCAACAGAATTAAGCAAAATGAAGGGCAGTTCAGAGGAAGCTCGTTCAATAAATAGTTTACTGGATTTTACTAAGAACAAAATTAATGAGATTCAATTTGAATTATTAAAAGAGGGTATTTCTTTAAATGTCGATGAATTTAAAAATAGAATTCAAGGTTCGAAAGAACGTCAACGTACCCTAATCCCTATTTTTCAAGACCATAATAACAAAATAAAAGCTTTAATTGGTAAAGAATACGCTCAGGGAACATTAGAACGTTATGAAACCTCTTTGAAGCACACGAAAGACTTTTTAGTATGGAAATACAACATTACAGATATCGACATAATCAAAATAGATCATGCTTTTATAACAGACTACGAATTCTATTTAAGGACCGTTCGGAACTGTGCCAATAATACTGCGGTCAAATACATTAAGAATTTCAGTAAAATAATCAAGATTTGCATTGCTAATAACTGGTTAGACAAAAACCCTTTTAGCAACTATAAATCAAAAGTAAAAGAGGTCGACCGTGTCTATCTATCTGAAGAAGAAATTCAAGAAATAATTAATAAAGATTTCGGCACAGACCGCCTTAGTTTAGTAAGAGACATGTTTTTATTCAGCTGCTTTACTGGACTTGCTTACATCGATGTGAAAAATTTAACTAAATCACATGTATGCATCGGAATCGATGGCGATAAATGGATATTTACCCATCGCCAGAAAACAGAGAGCGCTTCTAAAATCCCTATACTTCCGGTGACTCAAATGATAATTGATAAATATGCAAATCATCCACAGTCTTGCAACCAGGAAAAACTACTCCCAATTCTAAGCAATCAAAAAATGAATGCATATCTTAAAGAAATAGCTGGAGTATGCAAAATAAATAAAGAACTAACCTTCCACATCGCCCGTCACACTTTTGCCACCACAATAACTCTCACAAATGGAGTTCCTATTGAATCCGTAAGTAAAATGCTAGGACATAAAAACCTACGTACTACCCAACATTACGCTAAGGTTTTGGATAAAAAAGTAAGCGAAGACATGAAAATCTTAAAAGATAAATTTTCTAACATATTGATTAACAACGCCTTAAAGCAATCAAAAAATTAATAAGTAAAATCTTATATCAAAAGTTAAAAAATATTCAATTAATTATTAAATTGCACAAAATTTAACATCATACCACCCTTTAGGATGTTAAACAACTAAAATTCCAAAAATAAATTTAGTTTTTACACTAATAATTGTGTTTTTAATAACACAGGAATTTTATTACCTACTATGAAAATCGCATATTTATTAGAGTGCTATGATGTCAGGTTACGACAGGTCGCTTCTCCACATACAGTTTCAAACAAGTATATTCTTGATGACCTTTCAAAAAATGAATCTAATTCTTATCGTATCTACAGTGTAACAATTAAAAAATGGGAAGGAAAAGAAACACTTAATATTAGCAAGCCAAAACATTCCTTCCACCCCAAGGTACTAAGATTAGAATTAAAATCCCTTTTTCAGTTCAATGAATTTGAAAACTATATTCCAATTTTAAAAAACCATATCGAATTTACTGGCGAATCAATATTTTTTGCTGCCGACCCAGAAAGACTAAACACTTTTTTTGTGTATGAAAAATGTGCAATTAGCGAACTACCGCCTAAAGAAAGATTCTTTCTATATTGTCATCAATCGCTAAATCTAGAGAACCAAAACATAAAACTGGCCATCAAAGAAAAAGTCTTTAAGTTCAAATCAAAACTCAAAATTGAACATTACATTCACAAAAACCAACTGACGATTGAATACCAGCTGAATAAATTGATCAAACAAATTAATCCAGAAACAAATAATGAATTATATGAGTTTTTAGATAAATATGATAATTCAGATTGCTTAAAAAGTATTTATCGAAATTTAGAAAACCTTTTAGTCTTCATAGAAAAAGAGTACCATGATTTTCTAAATGTCAATATAATGGTGCCTTGGAGAACAGTACTGATGAATGAATATGAAATCAAACCCAAATTAGATTTTGTAAGAGATTCGTTGCTGTCCATGGAAATAGACCAAGAGCTACTTAAAATAATTTTTGACCCAGTATTAATAGTATCAACTATAAACATTCAAAAACAAATCACCTACTACCAATTTAATTATGCTGTTGAATACATCTCCGAATTAGCTCAATTATTAATTGAAAATCCAAATGAAACAAGAGAATCTGAAATATTTGATTGGTTATTAGATCTAAACATAAATTCATTTAGAAATTTCGATTACATCACAAGTAAATTGCAATTCGAATTAAATACATGCGAATCAGATTATGAAAGATTAGAACTGCTCTATAAGAAATTAAAAAAGTTCAACCAGCACAGGAGTAAAATAAAAAAATCTTTCAATGAAAAACTCCCAGAAATCAAAGTTCAAATCTGCAATTGGTTAGAAGAAGAAATTGAATTCATAAACCGAAAAAGAAACCTAGAGGACCAGCATACAGGAAACCCAAAAGAAATAAAAACTAACAATAAAATACTACTAGGTTTATCAGTAGCTCAAATAAGTTACTTCGTAAACATTTTGATGCAAACAGGAATCATTAAGCACTCCAATCAAAGAGAAGTTTTCCGCATGATTGCTGATAATTTCAAAACCAATGTAACAGACAATATTTCTGTGGACAGCTTAAGTTCTAAATTCTTTAATGTAGAAACTTCAACTAAAAATAGGATTAAAGAAAAAATAATCGAACTATTGAATCTTACGAAGAAATAAAATTTCCTTTAGTAAATGCCATCCAAATCCATTCAGGTCAACTAAAACCTCATCAGATAATAATACAAGTTCCTCAACGGTTTGAATTGTATTCAAGACCATAAATTCTACTAATTCTTTACTATTATTGTATCTTTCTTTCTCTTCCATCTGTCATTGGTATTTGAACTCCCAAACAGTATAAAACAAACTGCGTGGGACATCGATCATCAGCCACAGAGGTACCGCCAAGCACCCACAGCACACGATTAACCGAGCCCACGCATTGCGTAGGCGAACAGTTAAATCTTGAGCTGTTTTTAGAATCTTTGGCGGTTTTCTGTGGCTCCGAAATAAACTTTCGCTATATGAAAATTGAGGTTAACCTCAATTCTTTATTCTTGTACAAATTTATACAAATCAACCTGATTGCAATCAATTTGCACCAATATTATAAAACTTTATTTCAAAATTACTATTATTCACGCCACTTTATAAGGGGTTGTACAACCCCTTGAACTGTTTTTGTGTGTCAATATTATATCCCTTTGCCACAACAATCTTTAAAATCTAAAATCATGGCAATTGAAGTACTTACAAAGGAAGACCTTAACGAATTCCGACACGAACTACTAAAAGAAATTACTGGAATCATTTCTGCAGCACCTCCCAAAAAACAGAAGTGGCTCAAATCCAACGAAGTCCGTGAACTGCTAAACATTTCACCCGGAACGCTTCAAAACCTTCGCATAAATGGTAGTCTAACGTTCTCTAAAGTCGGCGGCACTATTTACTATGCAAACGATGAAATCGACAAACTCTTAGAACGCAACAAAAAAGCGGCCAACCCCACCCTATTCCGTTAACATAAAAAGTCTTAATACTTAAAATGAACTACATAAAACACCTCTCTGGTTTCTTCAACAGAATTGTATTTGACACCGACTTAAACCCAACTCACGTCAGTCTATACATGGCGCTCTTTCAATCATGGAATCTCAACCGCTTCCAAAATCCAATAAGCATTACTCGGAACGAAGTAATGCGCATCAGCAAAATATTTTCCAAAGCTACCTATCACAAATGTGTAAACGAATTACACAACAAAGGCTACATCAATTACGAGCCATCACACAATCCATTCAAAGGCAGTTTAGTGTGGGTTATTGAGTTAGATGTCAATGCATTGCCACTAACAAAAAAAGACCAAAGAAGCTCAAAAATCAGGCAACCTACTGAACATCCTATTGAACAACTAGCGAACAACTACCAGACAAGTACCTCGCCTACTCCTAGACAAGCACTGGTACCTTCTATAAACAGTATAAACAATTCAAACAATTCAAACAGTGAAAACGGGCACGCATTCGAAAATAAAGAAATTCCAAAAAATAATTTTCAAGAAGAAAAGAAAAAAAAGTTCAGCCAAAAAAAAGAAATATTCGAAATCATTCCGCCAAAATTAGAAGATGTCAGGAGTTATTTCATGTCACAGAATATCGATGCAAACGAAGCCGAAAGATTTTTTAACCATTTTCAAAGCAACGGCTGGCTAGTGGGTGGTAAATCCAAGATGAAAAACTGGCAAGCTTCAGCTAAAAATTGGATTATGAATTTACAAAGTTTCACTCCCATTCAGGTTGCTGCAGCAACTCCAGTTCCTGGTAATTTAAAAACATCTAACCAAAAAAAATACGATGAACCCCTATAACGAAATTCAAAAAGTATTCGTAGTAAAAAACGGTGTCAAAATCTATGATTTTGTCAAATGCATCGAAGTACTCGAAGATATCGGTCGTTTTCATTTTGGTCCCCAGTTCAAAGTATACGAAAATGATTTACCGGTAATTAAAAAATTGATCATCTATGCAATTCGAGACGAACTTACAGCTTCCCAAATGAACATGAACATCAACAAAGGAATTATTCTTTCAGGTCCAGTGGGCTGTGGTAAAACATCACTCATGTTCATACTGAATTACTTTTTCCAAAATAGTTTCAATTACAAAATGAAACCATGTCGAGATATTGCTTTTGAGTTTGCTTCAAAAGGTTATGAAGCACTCAACCCTTTCATAAAAAAGGAATCAAAACAAACCCGCATGAACACCTATTGCTTTGATGACCTCGGAACCGAAAAGCAAATCAAACATTTCGGAAACGAGTGCAATGTAATGGCAGAAATCCTTTTAACCCGATACGACAGCTTTATACACGATAAAACAATGACACATGTAACCACTAACCTCTCAGCTTCAGAACTCGAAGCCTTCTATGGTGACCGAGTACGTTCCCGTATGAGACAGATATTTAATTTAATCGCGTTCGATAAAGATTCAATTGACAAGAGATAAATTAAACATTCACGATTTCCAAAATTTAAATAACACAAATGAGTAAATATTTAATTTAATAAGCTTCAGTCCAGATTCTATAGACAAACGCTAGGGAAACATCGAGAAATAAGTATTAACGTCAGTTCGAGTGTTTTTTGTGTAATGCAATGAAACAAAAAATGTATCGAGAACAATAAAGAGAACCAAATCGAGAACCCTATAAAAACTAAAACAAAAAGAATGAAAAAACAAATAACACCCCAAAACCTAAAACAAATCAAATCATTTTGGAAATGGTTCGAACAAAACGAAACCCAAATTCTAGAAGCATTTTTAAACCACACCAACCATTATGAGGTTTTTAACCACCTAAACCGTAAACTGAATTATGTTTCAAAAAGAATAGGTTTTATTTTAATCGGCCACAAATCAAACACCGAGAGAATTAAACTAATCATGACAGCGCACGGCTATAAAAAACTATTCCCAAAAGTAAACGCTTTAATCAACAATGCTCCAAAATCAAACAGCTTTAACTTTCAAGCCTTCATTCAACCCGAAACAGACCTAGAAAAATTCAAAAAAGGCTTTGACAAACCCTATATCTTCCGTGATTTCGAGCTCAAAACTAGCGAATTATACTTCTTACCGCTAGAATTCAACACTTATCAAAAGAAAATGAAAATTGTGGTATACATGAAAAATTTCAAATATCATTTTGATAACGATTTTATCGATGAAGCAATTCAAATAATAATCCAGGACCTTATTGGCGAAGTAGAGTACAAAAAAACTATTTCTTTGGTACAACTAGCACAACTTCCTCAAAATCCCAAAAATCTCATCCATCTCTACGAGCTGCAGGAATACATCGATTTTCTCAATAAAATCAATAGTAGAGTTAAAATTGAAATATAGTTGCTATAAAATGAAACCACTTACCTCCAACCTATTCATCTGAATAGGTTTTGTTATTTGTTAAATAATTGATGTCGCTCCAGAACATATTGTTTGAAAGCCTCAGATGCTATTATCTTTATCTCTCCTGGAAGTCCAAGCACAAATCTACCAACACCCAAGAAATTCCCAACTTCACATTCCAAACGATACAAATTATCTGTTACTTTAGAAATGTACTTTTCAGACAAAGGATATTCCTCAATAATTAAATTATAGGCAACCAAAGAGAGTTCTAAAATAATAGCTGAAGGTTCAAAACTTTGCATTCTGAAAATATCAATAATTCCTTTTTTATGTTTAGGCTTATAATTATAAAAAGACTCTAGCAATTGAACGTGTTTTATTCTCGAGGCCTTAAAAACTTTATTCACTCCATCTTCTATATCATAGCACCATACACCAGTATAATTGACAGTAAAGTCAATTGGTTCCACAATTCTATCCCTAATATTTTTACTATTTCCCGATTTGTAGGATTGCAAAACAACTTGTTTTTGTTGCTTTATACCTTGCAGCAAGGTATAAATATTTTCACTTTCTTCTTTTTTCGAAATAGCATGTATAACCCTGTCGAAATCATACAAACTATATAGCTTTTTCACCAATTTGCTTTTAAATTCATCGGTGTCCTCTATACTGTGAATGGCTTTGCTTAGTATAAAAGCTTCCTCTTCTGAAAAATGTAATAAATGACTAATTTCCTGAACGGTTGTATTTTCTTTATCAATTTTAAAATAACCATTGGTATTTTCAATAACAAAACCTACTTGCTTAAAAGTATCAAGATAGCGGTAAACAGTTCGTGGTGAAATTTCAAATCGTTCCGATAGTTCTGTTATGGTTCGACCATATTGGCAATCCAACAACAACAATACCTCGAGCATTTTCTGAAATTTCGCTTGGTCTGACATAGTGCGTTACTTTTGATATTTCTTAAAATTCTCTGCTTGTTCAAAGATTTCTTTATAGACTTCATCTCTATCAACTGGTGGATATCCATTGTCAGCTAATAGTATAATCAATCCTACTTTAAGTTCAGCTTTAATATCGTCCCGTTTACTCCAATCGGTGTATTTTGCCTTGTCATCAACTACTTCTTTGACTTTTTGAGCAAGTACAATAAGCTTGTCTTCAGGGTACACAAAATCATATTTGATTGCCAAGGCTTTTAAAATATCGTAAAAGGCTTTCTCTTCTATATCTATGCCTAAGTCTTTGAAAGAGTCCTTTTCTTTTTTCAGAGCAAAATACAAATCGATAATCTCATCGGTAAAATCCTCCAGTACTATACTGTCTAAAACATCGTTTTCTTTTCGTTCGTTGTATTTATCGACAATAAATTGCAGACGCTTTGTGAAATCAACTCCCATTATTTTGTTGATTTTCTGAATGTCTTCTATCGCTTTTGCCAAGAGTTTTTGCAATAATTTAATTTTGGTATTCGGGAGTTTAATCTTATCTAGTTTGGCTAAATAATCATCCGAGAAAATATCGACTTCTGTTTCTCCTGTTTCTCCTAATTTAAAAATTTCCTCCACACCTTCACTCTCAATTGCATCCTGAATCATATTCCGAACCTTATTATTCATTTGAGCAGTGTCAGGTGCCACCCCTTTGGTTAGTTTGAATACAATGGATCTGACGGCCAAAAAGAAATGAATTTCGTCTCTTTCGTGATGCGAGAAAGATTCACTTCCAGAACAAATATCATAAGCTGCTTTCAACCGTTTTACGATATACATAAACCGTTTTTCTATATCTTGTGTTATTTGAGCAAACTCAGCTCCTTTATTCAAAGTGTTGAGTTGTTCGAGTGGTGTGCCTTTGAAGTATTTGCTGCTATCAAATTTATGAAACAGTTTATGCAACAAATCCACTTGATCCTTCACTACTACAATGGATTGCTCGATATCTTCGAAAATATCGGAATCCTTTTTGTTATAATGCGCCAATGCCAAGTTCATTTGTTTTTTAATACCGATATAATCCACAATCAAACCCTTGTTTTTTCCTTCGAATTTACGGTTAACCCTTGAAATGGTTTGGATTAGATTGTGTCGCTGGATGGGTTTATCAATATACATCGTATCTAAAAACGGAACATCAAAACCTGTGAGCCACATATCGACCACAATTGCTATTTTGAAATTGGATTTTTCATTTTTGAATTGGCGATCCATTTCTTTTCGATCCTCCTTTGTACCCAATAAATAATATAGCTCTTCAGGATCATCTTTTCCTCGGGTCATGACCATTTTTATGCGCTCCATCGGTTTGATTTCCTTTTTCTCTTTATCGGTAAGGACAGTACCTTCATCACAAACTTTTATTTCACCCCATTCTGGTCTTAGTTCCAAAACGTTTTTATAGAATTCATAGGCAATAGAACGACTACTACATACAAACATCGCTTTTCCTTTTATAGTAGCTCCTTCGGCTATTCGATTCTCATAATGTTTTACAAAATCTTCAGCCAAATCCTTTAATCGTTTTGGATCACCTATGATGGCATTCATTTGAGCCATCACTTTTTTACTTTCCTCTATTTGGTGTTCATTACTACCTACCTCTGCACAACGATTGTAATACTCTTCAATTTCTTGAAGTTTTCGGTTGTTCAATAAAACTTTGGCTGCACGTCCTTCATAAACAATACGCACCGTGATTTCATCTGCAACCGATTCCGTCATGGTATAGGCATCAACAACATCACCAAAAACATCAATAGTGGCATCGATGGGTGTTCCTGTAAAACCTACATAAGTAGCGTTAGGCAATGAGTCATGCAAGTACTTTGCAAATCCGTAAGTTTTGGTAACACCATGTTCACTAACTTTAATTTTCTGGTCTAAATTGGTCTGGCTTCGATGTGCCTCATCCGAAATGCAAATTACATTGGTTCTGTCTGTTAGTAATTTAGTGTCTTCCGTAAATTTATGGATGGTGGTCAAAAAGACTCCGCCACTGTTTCGGCCTTGCATTAGTTCCCTTAAATTAGAACGGCTTTCAACACTGATAATCGTGTCATCGCCAATAAATCCTTTAGCATCGGTAAACTGTCCCGATAACTGGTCATCCAAATCAGTACGGTCGGTAATTAAAACAATGGTAGGACTACCAAAATAAGTGCTTTTCATCAGCAGACGACTCAAGAACAACATGGTGTAGCTTTTGCCGCATCCCGTGGTGCCAAAATAAGTACCGCCTTTACCATCACCATCAGGACGCTGGTGCAATTTTATATTTTGAAATAATTTGGTAGCAGCATAATATTGCGGATACCTACAAACTATCTTTTCATTTTTCTTAGAACTATCAGGAATATAAATAAAGTTATGAATAATATCGCGCAATCGCTTACGGTTAAACATCCCTTGAATTAAAGTAAACATAGCGTCAATACCGTCAACTTCCGTTACCATACCTTCAATTTTGCGCCAGGCATAAAAGAACTCATACGGCGCAAAGAAAGATCCGGCTTTAGTATTCACACCATCACTTATCACACAAAAGGCATTATACTTAAACAATTCTGGAATATCTCTTTTGTATCGAGTAGTCAATTGTTTATACGCATCATGAATCGTTGTGTTTTCCTCTATCGCAGTTTTAAATTCAAAAACCACCAAGGGCAAACCATTGATATACAATATCAAATCGGGTATGCGCATTTCATAGCCTTTAATGGCCAATTGATTCACTATCTTATAAATGTTTTCATCCGCTTCGCTATAATCAATAAGCTGTATATAAATATCTTTCTGACTGCGGTCTTCTCGTTTCAATAAAAAACCATCACTAACCATTTTCATAATGGTTTTATTACTCTCATACAAATCCGAGGAAGGCAACCGTTCCAAATCACGCACTATAGATGCAATCTCGTTTTCAGTAATGTGTTCGGCAGCATAGTGCAAACGCAAATACGCTCTCAAATCACCCGTCACTAAGACTTTTTCGCTCACCACATGACCATAGGCAGTCGGCGGCTCCGATACGCCAATAAATTCAATCTTTCGCACTTCACCGCCTACCACATGAGTCATTTCCTCTTCTTGCAGTAAGTTAATAAAGGCTTGTTCTAATTGTGCTTCTGTGAATTTCATTTTGTTCTAAAATAATAAAATAAAAAGATTTAAACCTTCTTATTTATTTCGATTTGAGGTGAATAAGTTTTTTTTACATTTAAAAATTGCTTATTCACACATTTATATTAGTCATTATTGCCTTTCATTTTCAATGTATTTACCCCAACATTATAAGCATACAAAGCCGCTGGTAAAAAGGTAAATTCAATATCTTGAAAGGTTTTGTTTCCTTCTTGATTTATTGTAGTGATTAATGCACCAGTTAGGTTGTTGTTGTCACAAAATTGTATCATGCTTTTTAATTCATTCGTTTTTTCAAAATACCGATTGCTCCACTTTATTTCAATACCCCAAACCGGTTTAAAATTTTTATCATCGAGTAAAACTAAATCTACTTCACCTTCCTTTTTGTCTTTCCAACGCGCATAATTAAGGTTCAAATTTTCTCTGTGCATCCATTGAGAAAGTATTGCGGTTTCTACCATATTCCCCATTTCTTGATCACTTTCTGAAATAGGTGAAAACAAAGCAGTTCGCAATGAGGGATTGGTTAGATATACTTTGAAACTAGTAACCCTTTTTAATTTTTTAGCGTTGATATCTAATTTGTTAAGCACTTTAATCAAAAAAGCAGCTTCCAAATATTCCAAATATTTTTTTAAAGTATCTTTTTGTATACCACTCTCTTTTGACATGGTTTCATACGAAAATTCATTACCTGTATTATAAGCAATATAGGTAAAAAAGCGGTTGAGTTCTTGCACATCTTTTATGCCATACAAACTAGGTAAATCGCGAAGTAACACCTTATCAACAATGTCGTTTTTTACATATCTTCCCATATCGCCCTGTATTCTTTCAGACAATACTACTTCGGGATAACCACCAAAATTGAGATAATTTACAAATTCTTTATTGAGCTCGTCTATATTATTGGTTAGTTGATACACTATTTCTTTTCCGTTGTATTTTATAGCTCCTTCTACCATTAAATGGGAACGATTTTTTAAATGAATAAACTCCTGAAAGGTCAAAGGAGGCAACATAAAATCAGTAAACCGACCAGCGCCACTCTCTGTACTGTGCCAACGCAAAGCAGCAGCAGCAGAACCTGATACTATAAATTTTGTCTTAGGATAAGTATCCACCAATACTTTTAAATGGCGTTCCCAGTCTTTTAGGTACTGAATTTCATCAAAGAAAATATAACAATCCTCAAGATTTTTAATCTTCAAGGCTTCGGTGCATAAATCCAAAATGTCTTGTAAACTCAAATTGATATAAATAGGATTATCGATACCAATAAAAAAAAGTTTTTGAGGGCTAATCTTATCCTGTATCAATTGATCAATGGTATGAAACATCATCACGGTTTTACCCACACGTCTGGGTCCCATTAATACCACCGCTCTTTTAATTTCTTTTTCTACAACAAATGGATAAAAGAGGTTAAAATACAAACGTTTAGACATAGAACGATAAAGCTCTGGAATAACCTGCGTTACCCACCAAGGGTTTTCATAACGCAAACGTTCTATAATTTTTTCTTGCGGAATAAGGGTTGAAATTTTCATAATTTATCTTATTTAGGCAAATGTATAAAAAATAAGCAGATTTAAAACTATCTATTATTATAGTTTTTACAATAATAAGCGATTTTATGCACTAAAAATTGCTTATATATCATTTTGCATCGTTTTCCCGACGTCGGCAAAATGATTATATATTCTTAAATGTCAAGTTTTCTATTCCAAAAACTTGACATTTACTCTTTTTCTACAACTGACTATAATAAACTTTTAATTTTTTAGCCATCAATCTTCTGCGCTCTTCTAAAAAATCTTCATATACTAGGTGACTTGCTTCCTCTATAATTCCTGGAATGTCATTATTAATCAAGTTTTCTTGTAGGCTACTATCAGAATCCAAAGTACTAATGCCATTGGTTCCTGCTTGTATTTGAGCTTTTACCTTATCTAAATAATCTTTAGGCGTTAACATACCCACTTTTATATTAGTAGCTTGTTCTGTGAATACAAAATTGGCTACCTGATTGTATGCCTTTTGAGGATAGCCATTATTCATCAAGTATTTTTTAGGAAAAATATGGTGTACATCACCACGTTGTTCTATTAAGCTGCTAATTTTCATGTTTTTAGATAAAAAAGCAACCGCATTGTTATTTACTTGTGCCGCTAAATAGATATTGTAAGCATTGTTGTTGACACTTGAAGTTTCCAAATCATTAATGATTCCGAAATCCCAAAAACCAGCTCCTAAATGCGCTTGCTCCATTTGGATTAAATAAGCCGCTATTCCCTTTTCATTAATTTGCTTGATGTCTTCATCAATACGGGATTCAGCAGAACCAGAATAACGACCGATAAACATACTCATCACCATCCAACGTTTTACATAACCTTGAGCTTCTGCTTCTCCCATACCATCTTCTCTTAATTTAAGATATAAAGCATAGGCAAAATTTAAACTGTTTTGAGAAGATATTAATTTCCTGCTTATTAATCCAGTCGATTTAATAATCATCACAAAACGCTGATAATTGGTTTGATTCACAAAAGCAGATAAACCTTCAGATAGTTTGGCATAACTAGCTTCGGCAATGCTACCTTCATAAGAACGTGTTTCAAAATTACGCCCAGATAACAAAGCTACCAAATCACTAAACTTTCCTCGGCTGAATTTAAAAGTAAAAGCTACCCTAAGCATATCAATGTAATCTGGAACATATAAATCATCAATTCCAGTAGCCATCCACTTAATTTCTTTGTAGTAATCAGACTGCGTAAAGACAGTATCATTGTCTTGAATGTGTTTTATAAAACCTTTATCAACTAGTAATCGGCAGAAGTAATCTACCATTTTTCGCATTTTATTACCACCATGTTGCTCGTCAGAAGCAATCTTAGACATGACAAAGTCAGCATTACTCAAAACCACTCCTTTTTGATTGATACGGATAAAAATTTCGGTAACAGTATCAATATCCAAACTAGCATCTAATTCAATAATGCCGACTTGCTTTGTTTTAATACGTTTCAAGTTTTCAATGCGTTCTTCTACCAACTCCTCATCAGCTTCAGGATTCTCTTGGCAATATTTCCGAATAGCTTTAGAAATGGAAATCTCATCGTTTACAATTGGGTTAATATTATCTATCCATTCCGGGCTTTTTTCATAGGCTTTATTGAGTACATCAAATTTTTCTTCCAATGGATTAAACGCAATACGAATATTGATTTCTTTATAATTTTTATCTAATACTCTTTGCCCAACAATGGCAGCGGTTAAAGCAGTAATTCGCTGTTGGCCATCAATCAATACTTTTTTTCCTGCTGATAATTCGCCGTTTTTTAATTTCACATCAGGATTACGCCAAGTGATAATATACCCTACAGGATATCCTTGATACAATGAATCAATTAAATCTCTTACTTTGGCTCCGTTCCAAACAAAAGGTCTTTGTATTTCCGGAATAGCAATATCGCCAGATTTGATCCAACTTAATAAAGTTTCTACGGGTTGTTGATGTACACTGTATTTTGCCATTTGTTTACTCTAAATTAATTTTATAATCATATAATCCTTTGTTATCTTTAATTTCGATAGCTTTTTCAAGATGAGAATTGAAATTATCATTAAACATAAAATCACTCCATTTTACAGTTTTTATGAATGAAGGCTCGTTAGATATAGTAATTATTGAACCATTACATTCACGAGTTTCTTTCTCCCATAAGTTGAACATATTACTACTTAAAATTTTAAATAGTAAATTGGTATGATGAGTTATACTATTACAGTTTGGATTATAAGCATAATACCAATCATAAGTTCCAGATTCATCAGGTAAAACCACCCCTATAACAGCATTCATTTGTTTTGTATTTCCTCCTGTTGGGACTGTTCTCAAAGAATATGAGATTTCCCAAGGAATCCATTGTTCTTTTTGAGTTTTATTAGTTAATTTCATTCCTTTTGAAATCATCACAATTGTTACACTACATTGTCGAATTCTTCTCTTCAATTCCGATTCAATTTCGTGGTCTAAGAATTCTTCTAAACTTTCACCATCCCTTTCACCAAGATTAATATGATCACTTCCGATTTTATTTTGCAATAAATCTACATAATCTCGAACTCTTGTATTTCTGGAATTAAACTGCATACTTCCGTTAACTTCTTCGTAGAAAAAGTCTTTTAGTTTTTGCACTTTCTCATCTTTGTATTTATACGAAACAAAATATTTTCTAGCCATCTTTTATATTTTATCAATTAATAACTTTTGGAATAAACTCATATAGCCATAATCTTTAACTAACCTTTCATTTTTGAATTCTTCAGGAAAAAGATTATCATAAACAATTTTAGTCGCCGCACCAGTGCTAGCAATAGGCAATAATAAAGCTTGTGGGTGTCTATCAATAAACATTTTATATTCGCCTTCTATTCCTTTTTCTTTATCTCCATCAATTCCTTCCATTCCTCCAATAAACACAGCTGCCGAAAACTCAGACTCATCAAGCATTCTTTCTCTCATATGCAATAAAGATTTCTCTCTATCATTATCGATGATATCTGTAAGAATTACATTTTTAAACTTATTATTATCTTCCAGAAAAAACTTTTCAAATAATCTAGATTGATATATGGTTACATGTTCTTGAATATTTAAATCAAGTTTTTCCATTACATAATAAATTAATGGGGTAATAGATGGATGACCTCCCCATATAATTCTATGATGTGGTAAAACCACAGTTGCAAAAGCAATAACTGAGTCACGAATTGCAATAATGTCAGCTGTTTCAATATATTTTTGGTCTCTTTCAGGTAATGGTACACTCGCAGAAAGAAAAATGTTTTTTAGAGTGGTTGTAGCCATGATTCGAAGTCTTGTTTTTTTAAAGTTTTAATATCTTTTTTAAAATTATCATTTAGCCAATCCAGATGATTTAACCATTTATCTCTAATTCTTAAATCATCATAAATTACTTTAATAGTGACATCTTTATATCCTAACAATTCTTTTTTAATTTCTGCCGATTGACAACTTGTTGATTGTGGGATTCCTATTGTAGGGATATAGATTATATGTGTTCCGTCTGGTAAATCCTCTGTTAAAAATCTTTCGGGTTGTACAGTGACAATTCTACCGTTTTTTTCAGCGATATTTCGAAATTCTGTTGTCAAATTATCTTGCCTTGCCGCAAGATTCCTAGCTCTTACCGATTCTACTTCTTGAATAATTCTGTCAACGAAATCTGGTATAAATTTGGATTTATCTTTATCATCGAAAATACCATCTAAAAAATTTAAACTCTTTAACTGTATTGGGTAACTTATGTAAGAGGATGGTTCTATTTTTTTTATTTCATGATTTGGCCAAACTAGTTGAATCATACCGATTTGTTTAGCTCCAGCTTCTGCAAATTCTTCTTTACACCAAAAACTTTTGAGAAAGCCAGGCGTATTTAGAAGCACAATAACATCACAATCTGTCATTCTATGCCAAAGTTCATCTTGAAATGCTTCTCCTTTACCAATAGAATGTGTATCTAAAAAGACATCATAGTTAAAAGACTCAAGAGCTTCATATAATTGAATTGCAACAGATGTAGATTCATTTCTTTTGTAACTTATAAATATTTTTCTAGTATTTCGCAGTAATTCAAATGATTCTAGAATAATATTAGCTATTCTATCTAATTCAGATTCTTTAAATTGAATACCGTTTTGATTGGATAAAATACAAGGAATATCATCTGAAAAGGAATTAAAAAAAATAGGAAGAATCATCGTGCCATACTTGATTAGCTTGTGAGAAACATCCAAGTCTTTATAATTCTTTTCGATGTCTCCAAAATACAAACCGAAAGCTGGTTGGTTACCTAAATATTCTTCATTTAGCTTATCACTCTCAATTATTTTTAAAATAGAGTTTGGTAAGCCTAAATCATTTAGTTTATCAAGTACCTTACTTAGAATATGATGCTTTTCTGGAACATCAGAACCTAATAAAATTAGTTGGTATTTATATTTCATAAATATTTTGTTTATATTTTTATTTCTTTATATTTTCCATCGCACTTTCAACCCTCGTCATCCTCGCCAATAACAAATCCTTTAATTCTTCTAATCTTTGGCTTTGTAGTTCAATGTTTTTTTTATTTTTGAAAAGGGGTTTAATTATTTTATCGAAGGTTTTAAGGGTTGAATCAATAGGAATTAAAAAATCTATATTTTTAATGATTTGAGTATTAATTGACTCAACAATTGAAGAAGTTGAACCTAGAATATTAAATTTAAATTGATTTAGAAAACAATAAATAAATTCAGAACTCAATTTTGTTTTATCATTACGATTAAAATGAACAATAGCTTCATTGGATAACATTTCTTTAGTAGTAATTGCTAATTTTCCAATTGACATCTTAAAACTCATTATAGTCGTATTTTCTTTTATAATTGGAATTGAGAATTTATTAACTGCTTCTAATGTTAAATTTTCATTTGTATCAAAAATATAAGTTTGACAAGAAGCTAAATCTTTAATTGAAATCCAATTTATTGAATTTTCATTTTGATTAAACCATTTTCTTTCAATTCTAGGCGGTGTTCTTCCAATTGTTAATTCATATTCTTTCCCAAGTTTTGAAACATTCCACCCCACAGGAATCTCCTTTTCCAATTCCTCATTCCAAACCATTTCACCACCATTGCTCTTGTAAGGCAAATCCTATTATTCGTTGTTGCATTATTAGTCGTTTATTTTCGTTGAGTCGTTCTTTTAGCCTTGACCATAACGGTCGATACTAGAGCTCGCGGTTGCTTATGGAAAGCTTTTTTCATAACCTTACAGCGAAGTTATGAAAAGTAAACGAACAATTTACCGAAAAACTAGCCATGAGCTTTAGCAAGTGTAGTAAGCCGTTTGATTATTTATTTTTTAAGGAATATCAATAACTTTTCAGGTTCTTGTCTATTGTCCCAAAAACCAGTTATTATAATTTTAAAATTACTTTTTTTATAAAGAATACTATAATGTCCAAGAGAAACTGCTCTAGTATTTTTGAAATCTGTTTTTTTGCCCAACAAAGGATTTTGCTTTAAAAGATCTGTTCTTTCTTTTATTTTCTCATTGAGTTTTTTTACGTAAGTTGTGCTTTGATTTCTTTCAATCCAATATTCGAAAATAAAATTTCTTTGTCTAATTGCTGTTTCGGTCCACTGTATCGTTAACTGAGCCATTTAGAATCTCTTTTGCTTAATTCAGATTCTGAAACCAATTTTCCATCTTCAATATCTTTTTCACTCAAAGATAACATTTCAATTTGCTCAGTTGAAAGAGAAATGATTTCTTCTGATTGAGTCGAGTCAAAAATAATTTTAATAGCTTCCAATAATTGCTCATTTCGTGTTGCAAGTATTCTGTCTATTAAACTATTTTTTATGTTTTCTAATGCATTCATGATTTCTTTTTTTGTAAAGGTCGAAATTTAGTACGGAAATTCCAAATGGCTCACAACATATTATACGCGAAACAGACCTTCATATACACCCAAAATTGGGTAGCTTGGAGCATGTTTGCTTCGCTTTATTTTATTTTCAAATATATAAAAAAATAGTATAAATCTTCGAGATTCGCTCTGCGAAGTCCCCAAATTCGTAGCTAGAAAAATAGCCAACTAAAGCAGTCCTACAAATAAAGGCGTACTAAAATTATAATGACATATCGACCAAGATAGCGCGGATTTGCAATCCGTGCCTACAATAAATATCAAATCTTTTATAGTAAACCCTTTGCTCTGCGAAGTCTCCCGACCGTAGCTAGAAAAATAGGCAACTAACGCAGTGTAACAAATAAAAAACATACTAGAATTATAATGATGCATAGAAATGGGTATAAAGACAGGATACTTCGTGCAGCGTTTTAAAACGTATGAATTACATAACTTTTCATAATTTATATATAACAGGAGCATACTTTTTAATAGTCATATTTGTTTCATCTTACACTTATAAAACCATTCAAAATGTATCACATCTCAATCATCTCTTCCAGTATTCGAACGGGCAGAAAAAGTCACGCTGTTGCACTCTACTTGCAACACTTTTTAAATGAGAATAAATTAGCAACTGTAGAAATTTTGGATTTAGCTTCCTATAATTTTCCCATTTTTGAAGCACCATTAAAACACCAAACCAATCCGAGTTTTGATGCTTTAGAATTCAAAAATAAAATTATTCAATCAAATGGGGTAATTGTAGTTACTCCAGAATATAACGGAAGTTTACCCGCCAGTTTAAAAAACGCCATTGATTTGTTGTATGAAGAATGGCATCGAAAACCTGTAGCTTTTTCAACAGTTTCATCAGGAGACTTCGGGGGCTTACAAGCACTAACTCAGTTGCAATTTATCTTTTGGAAAATAAGAGCTTGGACCTTTACAGCCAATTTTCCAGTGTCGAGAGTACAAGAAAAATTTGACGATTATGGTGTTCCGACCAACAAACAAGAAACTGACGCGTTTGCAGAAATTTTTATTGATGAGTTTATGAAATGCATCGAGTCAAGTAAAAAATGAGTCTTTGAAAAAGATTTTCAAAACTATTTGAAAGACAGAAAACACAGATAAAATCATGAAAAAATACAGAAACAGATAAGCCAATTAAACCAAAGATGCCTGTTTATATAATTCACTTTACCGCTTGGGTGGATAGTAAAAACAATTTAAATTTTCGAAACGATAGTTATAGTCTCGACAAACAATTATCAAAAGCCATCCTCGAAGAAAACAAAATCTGTGAATCCTACAACTTTTTTAAAAAGTTATATAACAAATTAACTGTCTAATGTATAGAATTTTACCATTATAAAATCACTAAAATTAAACTCAAATCAAGATGGAAAATGAAAAAATAATTGAAGCGCTTAATTCCTTAATCGTAATCAATAACGACCGAATAGAAGGATATAAAACAGCTAATGAAGAAACTAATGAGACTGACTTAAAAATGCTGTTTTCAGATCTAATGCAAACCAGTGTAGAATGTCGAAAAGAACTAGTAGCAGAAGTGAAGAAACTTGACGGAACTCCAGATGAAGGTACACGAACCACAGGAAAATTTTTTAGAGTTTGGATGGATGTTAAAGCCGCATTAACAGGAAATGACCGAAAATCTATTTTAGATTCCTGTGAGTATGGAGAAGATGCCGCTTTAAAAACGTATAAAAATGTACTTAGTGATAACCATGAAGACCATGAAGATATCAATTGGAAACAACAAGAGATGTTAAATAAACAGTATGCTTTGTTGAAAGCAGATCATGACAAAGTAAAGCAATTACGTGATACAATTGCTAATGAAAAGCAACACACAGAATGATCAATGTTATTTGTCAAGAGAAGAAAATGTTCACCAAAAATTGAGACTTTTGGTACTAACAGATGACATTGATAGTTTTAAAACCTACAAGATTTTTATGATTTTGTAGGTTTATTTTAATTATTTAAATCAAACCTATGGAGACATTGACTACTATACCAAATAATTGGAAATTAGTAATTTGTATTATAATTTGTGAAGTTGCAGGCATTATTTCAGGGTTATTAACTAACACTCAAAATAATATTTGGTTCAATGCAATCATCAAACCTTCTTGGAATCCGCCAGGCTATATATTTGGACCTGTTTGGACTGTATTATATCTTTTAATGGCTATTTCACTTTGGATAGTTTGGAAGAGTGATGCATTTGAGGATCAAAAAATGGTAGCTTGTCTCATTTTTGCGGCACAATTATTCTTAAATTTTTGGTGGACTATTTTGTTTTTTAAATTCCAATCTCCTCTAACTGCCTTTGTAGAAATTATATTTATGATTGTGTTTATATTTTTTACCATTATCCGATTTTCAGAAATCAGTAAAACTGCTGCTTGGCTATTAGTTCCATACATTTCTTGGGTAAGTTTTGCCGCTATTTTAAATTATACTCTTTGGAATTTAAACAAGTAAAACATGCAAACCTATATCAAAAACATATTTGAAGATACTGGTACTATTTCATTATTTACAGGAAGATTCTTTAAAGAAATTATCAGACTTCCGTTTCCAATCAATGAATTTTTACGCCAATGTTATGCTATTGGATATAAATCATTGCCACTGGTTTCGATAACTGGTTTTATTATGGGCTTGGTACTTACCATTCAATCGAGACCTACGATGAGTAAATTTGGAGCAGAATCTTGGTTGCCCAGTATGGTTTCGCTATCCTTAATTAGAGAAATTGCTCCTGTTGTTACCGCTTTAATTTGTGCAGGTAAAATTGCATCAAGCATTGGTGCTGAACTAGGCTCTATGAAAGTCACTGAACAAATTGATGCTATGGAAGTTTCAGCAATCAATCCCTATAAATATTTGGTAGTATCTCGAATTTTAGCTACTACAATCATGGTACCTCTTTTAGTGATATTTGCAGATTTTGTTGGCATTTTTGGGGGCTATGTAGGGTATAATATACATGGAAGTATGGGAGCGTTTCGGTATTTCTCAGAAGTAATTGAACATCTTGAATTTTTAGATGTAATGCCAGCTGTCATCAAAACCTTTTTCTTTGGATTTTTTATTGGATTAATTGGTTGCTATAAAGGATTTAATGCTTCCCGAGGAACAGCTAGTGTAGGAATTGCTGCTAATGAGGCTGTTGTTACAGCATCATTATCAATATTTATAATTGATATGTTTGCGGTGCAAATAACTGATTTATTTTTTTAGAATTATGAACGAAAAACCTATCATATTAATTAAAAATTTGTGGAAGTCATTTGGAAAGAACAACGTTTTAAAAGGTATAAACCTTACAGTAAATAAAGGAGAAGCATTGGTTGTTCTTGGAAGATCTGGTTCAGGAAAATCAATTATGATAAAATGCTTGGTAGGTTTAATTGAAGCCGATAAAGGCGAAATCAACGTTTTTGGAACGGATATTACGAAACTTAGAAATAATGAACTAAACAAAATTCGGGTAAGAGTTGGATTTATGTTTCAGAATGGTGCATTATATGACTCAATGTCTGTAAGGAATAATTTAGCGTTTACATTAAAGCATCATACTAAAGATTTAACAGATCAAGAAATTGAATTTAAAATTAATGAAGCATTAGAGAATGTAGGTTTAAAAGAGGCTATAGACAAAATGCCATCTGAATTATCCGGCGGTATGCGAAAACGAATTGGATTGGCTAGAACCCTGATTATCAATCCTGAAATTATTTTATACGACGAGCCTACATCGGGTTTAGATACCATAACATCTAGAGAAATAAGTGAATTAATTGTTTCTATACAAAAGAAATACAAAGCATCATCTATTATAATTACACACGATATGTCGTGTGCAAAAATGACAGGAAATAGAATTATGATTATAAAAGATGGGGTTATAAATACCGAAGGAACTTATGAAGAACTTAAAAAAAGTACTGATGAATGGGTTTGTTCTTTCTTTTCATAGATACAACCTAAAAACGAAGTGAGAAAAATTAAAAATTATAAACATGAAAAAATCTTCAAATTATATCTGGAAATTAGGGATGTTTGTTCTTTTAGGATTAACGTTATTTTTTATTACAATTTATTTTATTGGTAAAAGCAAAAACTTATTTGGATCTACATTTCATCTTAATGCTAATTTTAAAAATGTTAGCGGTTTAAAAGTGGGTAACAATGTTAGGTTTTCAGGAATAAATGTAGGTACCATAAAAAAAATTCAATTTATTTCAGACTCAGCTGTTGTGGTCAATTTGATTATTAGAGAAGAAGTACAACAATACATTAAAGCTGATGCCACTGCTAGTATTGGATCTGATGGATTAATGGGTGATAAAGTATTAACTATTTCTCCTGGGACATCATCTGAATTTATTGTAAAAGATAATGCTACGATAGCTTCTAATGAAGCAGTAGAATTAGAAGATTTGATGAAAAATTTAAAAAAGAGTGTCGATAATGCTCAAATAATTACAAATCAACTTTCTCAATTTAGCTATAAAATCAATAATGGAAAAGGAGCGTTAAACAAGGTTTTAACTGATGAAGAATTTGCAAATAGTATTCAAAAAATACTTAATAACTTACAAATGAGTTCCGATGAGTTTCTTCTTTTTTCAAAAAACATAAATGATAAAAACGGCTCATTACATAAGTTAATGACCAGTCCCGATTATTCAAACTCAATTAAAAAAACGTTAGACAATCTCGAAAAAAGCACAACACAATTCGATATTTTTACCCAAAAACTAAATTCAAATCAAGGTGTTTTGTCCAAATTGGTAACCAACGAACGTTTGGCAATTTCGCTAGATTCTACATTGACCAATATCGAAAAAGGTTCTAAAAATTTATTAGAGATTGAAGAAGCTGCAAAACATAATTTTTTTCTAAGAGGTTATTTTAGAAAACAGAAGAAAGCTGAAGAAAAAAAGAAAAAAGAAATTGAAAACACTTCTAAAAACTAAGGGCTACTAAAGGAAAAATATTTAATTTATAAGTACTTTATAGTTATTTAAACGCTTAAATATATATATTTAAAAAACATATCTTTACAAGAAAATTATGATACTAATTTCAAGAAGAATTTTAATAGTATTAACCCGTTGGGTGTAATTATTTGAAGTAAAAAATATTGATTAGATATTGCTCAAGATACTGAAATTCAGTATCTTGAAA
>NZ_JBHTIZ010000014.1:0-18005 GCF_042677265.1 Flavobacterium myungsuense
TTAGAAAATTGGGGCCCAACATGTCAATTAACTATTCCAAGTTTTAGAATGTCAGACACAAATACTTCTAGTATCTTTAACGTAAAAGCGTTCCCTAATCCTTTTGCAACGCACTTTAATTTAGACATCGAGAGTTCAAGCGACGCTCAAGTAGAGATGAAAGTGTATGATATGATAGGACGTCAATTGGAAGTTCGTAAGGCTACTGTATCAGAACTAAGTGTTCTAGAAGTAGGTCGTAATTACCCAGCTGGAGTATACAATATTATTGTATCTCAAGGAGAAAAAGTCAAATCATTACGAATGGTTAAAAGATAATATTTAAAATCTATTAATGTAGAAGCCGTCCCATATTGGGGCGGTTTTTTTATAGATTGAAGTTAGATGATGCGTGTACTATTTATAATCTTGTGAGCGTTTTTCAAAAAATTGGTAGTATCCCATAAAGTGTGATTTTTTTCCAATAATATTTTTTACTTACACACTTTATGGGATACTACCCTTTTATTGCGGGAAAATTATATTGATTACCCATCAAATACAATAATTCTTAGATATTTCAAGAGATTTCTATTTCGTTAAAGAATTTTTTCTAAATACTTATTATTTAAAAAATCTAAAACTAGTAATTTTAAAGGATAGTGTCATAATCTTTTTTAAAAACTATTTTTTCTTCTTTTTAGATTTTTCTTTTTTAGCTTTCTGTTTCGCTTTTTCTTTTCTAGCCTTTGCTTTTTCCTTTTCCTTCTCTTTTTGTTTCGCTTTTTTTGCCTTTTCTTTTTTCTTAGCTTTTTCTTTTTTCTCTTTAGATTTTACTTTTTCGTCTTTTTTCGCCTTTGTTAATTTTTTTTTGACAATTTTGGTTTCGGTATCAATATTTTCTACCGTAACTTCTTCATTTAATTCAGCTATTTCTTCAACACTTTCAGGTCGAATTTCTTCACTAGCTTCTTCAGAATTTTCTTGTTCTGCAGGAGTGGTTTCATTTATTTTTTCTTCAGTGTTTTCCTGAATAATATTCTTCTTATTTTCTTCACTATTTTCCAATGGTTTTTTGACGGATCTTCGTATCATAAATTTAATGTTATTTAATTGTAAATTTTAAGTTAACAAATTTACTTAATAAATATATACACCAATGTTAAGTTTTTGATTTCAATAATTTTAAATTTAATTCAAAGTATTGAAGAACTATTTTTTAATTCGTTGAAAAAAATTCCATAAAAAAACGCTATAAACTTGTATAGCGTTTTTTTTAAACAGCGTTAAAAAAATTTCTGGCTGACCCTTATTTAAACTGAAACTGCATTCCTAATCTAAATTGCTCGTCCCACTTTAAAGGATCAATACTTTCTTCTTTTATAATGTTGAAATACTGAAATTTAATCATCGCATTATAACCATTCATTTGATAGGCGATAGCGGTAGAGAAACGTTCAGATCTTCCTTTTACCAAATCATTCAAATCTAATTCTTCATATCGCGCAGAAACAATGGTTTTTATGTTTTTGATAAAATAATTGGCTTGTGCGATATAACCTCCCGAAAGTACATATCCTTTGGTTTGTTGCGATGTGAAATTTTGAAATAACGGATTGTTTTCATTTTGTGGTTCAGATCTAACTTGATGGATTTCAAATTGACCAGAGAACCCCATATATTGAAAAGAAGCATCCAATCCGTAAACATATCTTTTTCCATCGATTACTTTTATGCCATATTCGCCAAGAGCATTGGTAGGAAAATCTTCTCCAGCAGGTAGTTTTTTGTTCATAAATCGTCCGTTGAGACCTAGAGAGAACATCGGTATTGGAGTAACTCTATCGTCAATTTCTCTATAGCGATATCTTGACGGATAAGCAATATCAAAACGGCCAATGTATTCTAATTGACCACTAGGATCATTATCTCCTGTTAAAGATAATTCACCCAATCCGGTATAAGCACCAATGTAGATGTTAGCTCTCTGTTTCCAGAAATTTTTCATTAAAGTAGCACCTACATCTCGTCTAGAAAAGATAGAGCCTCTTAATAATTCTGCTCTTTGCCAATAAGGAGAATAATTGAACGGATTCATTGAACTTCTAGAATAATACACTTTTCCGTATCCCATTTCAACATCAAGAAATTGAAATCCTTTATATTTTATAGTCGCTTCCATCAAACCTGGATTTTCAGGATCGATTTCTACACCAGAATTATTGGCTGCCATATCTGCAAAATCAAGCTTAAGATTGTATTCGTAGTCACTACCAACACGACCTTCAATATCCAATTGTGCATCACGAAGTTTGAACCGATTTTTATTTTTATCTTCTTCGCCAAACTTTAATTGACGATTATTATAATACGTCGAAATACTTCCAGAAATTTCTATAATATGTTTGCCGTTTGAAATGGTAACCTGAGCATTTGTCTTACCCAAAAATAAGAATACTGCTGTTGCTAGTAAAATTGGTTTCATTTTATTGTTTATCTGGATTACTGAAATAGTAGATTCGTTGCATGTCATCGCATGTTATAATTAGATTTCCATCTTTATCAAATGCTAATCCCTCCGGATTTATAACCGGTAATTTCCATTTTGCAGTAACTTCGTACGAAATTGGATTTAATTTTAAAACCATCCTGTCTTCATCACTTAACAACCATAAAAACCCATCATGAAATGAAGCTGCGGCAATGTCTCTAGCAATTTTAGATAAATTAACTTCATTTTTGATATTAAAGTCCGCATCCAATTCTAAAAGTGTTATCGGGTCTTTTTCTACAACTAATACAAATGTGTTTGTAACTTTATTATAAGTAAATGCTTCATAACCTCTGTTTCTTCCACCACCAAAAGGCACCGTCATAGTTTTGCTTTTTTGTAAAGAAGTTCGATTGTATGTATAAATTTTGCGATGTCTTTCGTCTATGGCATATACATAGGTATCGTCAGCATAAATAGCTTCAAAGTCGGCATCATTTTCTTTACTACTGCGAATTATTTTTCCCGATAAATCGGTTTCAAATAAAACGCCATCATCGCTTATCACAAAAAAGGTATCAGAATTTGAGTTATAACAAATGTCTGAAGGCTCAGGAATAGCTGTTGCTACAAATTTAGTTGGTTTGATTGTTGTAGTTTTTTGTGCCGAAATACAAAATGAAAAAAGAACAACAAAAACCGCATATCGTTTTTTTAAAGTTATCATAGTTTATTTCCTTGTAAAGTGAAGTTATCAAAACGATTATTACCAGTTGTATTAAAAGTTTCTGGACCTGAAAAAGATATTTTGACAGTAAAATTTGGATTATTGTTGGCTCCTATAATTTTTGAAAAATCTAACGTTACGATGTCATAAATAGGTTCTATATTTGGGCTAAATGTGGTAACGGCAAGTCCTGTTGTAATAAATGTAGTTCCGTCTAAACTGTACGAATAATTTTGTGTTGATGCTCCAGCGGCGGAACTTTTTGCTGTTGCAAATTTCAGTATTATATTTTTGTATCCTATAGAAGAAGTTTTAATCAAGAGTTCTTTAGCATTGCTAGGATTTCTAGTTCTTAAACCAAAGCCTTCTGCATCACCGTTTTGAGCGTTTAAAGCATTTCCGGGCGTAACAGGATCTAAAATTCCACCAGTTCCTATATAAGTGATGTTTGCAGTATTGGCAGTAATTAATGAAGCATCAGGAAGTATTGGCGAAGTGATTTCGCCAGCAGGCAAATTATTGAAATTCCAATACTGAAATAAATATAAATTTGGATCAACCACCACTAATGTAGCTGGAACTCCTACTAAAGTAATATTATCAAAACGATTGTTTCCTGTTATTCCAGTTGCTGCATCCCCAGCAAATTCTATTTTTACTTTAAAATTAGGATTATTATTAACAGCTGGTATACTTGAGAAATCTAAAGTCACTAAATCTACATCAGGAAGTGGTGGCGTAAGATCTGCTTTTGGATTATGAGCTGTTTTGATCAATCCTGTGTTTGTATAATTTGTTCCGTCAATAGTGTAAGTATAATTTTGAATATTAGCACCATTATTGCTTCTTGCGGTGGCAAATTGCAGTACTATTTTATTGTAACCTGTTGTTGGCAAATCCAGAACAAGATTTTTGGTATTACTCGGATTTCTTACTTTTAAAAGATTTTCGGCAGGATCATTATTTCTTGCATTCGTAACATATCCGTCCGAGTCAATATCCATTATCCCACCTATTCCTGGATAAGTAATTTTAGCAACTAAAGTATTTGATGATGAATAATTTGGGGGAACTTCGGTAACTTCTGCCAAATCTAAATTAAAATTCCAATAGTAAATAAGTTCACTATTTGGATCTATAATTATGGTGTCTGTCTTGGTAATAATTTCTCTATCAGTGGTGCAAGAGCAAAATAACAGTGAAAGAAAACTAAAATAAAGGAATGTTATTTTCATTTTTATTTTTTTTGCAAAGAAACCATGCTTTCACTTTATAAAGAAAAGTTACATGTTAACAATTTGTAATTTTTTTTAATTACTATTAACTTTTAATTTACATTAGACTCAAAATCTTGCAATTAAAGTATAAAAAATATTATTTTAAAAAATAAGTCGTTGTTGCCTCCTTTATTAAAAATAACTATTTTGACATATCCTGCTTATTTATAATCTTGTAATCGTTTTTCGAAAAATATTTTTTTATCACAAAAACTGTTATTTTTTTATCAATACAAAAAAATTATTGGGTAATTATTTCATTTCCTCATTAAACACGATAAGTCCTACTTTCTTTCAAGTGATTTCAATTTTGTAACATTATATTTTTCTGAATTCTCCCCTTCAAAAAATATAAAACGAACCATTTTAAGGAATTCTTATTAATCCTACAAACAAATAAAAATCAATACATTATATTTAAAATAATCGACTAAACGTATCTAAATAACGACAATATGCATGAATACAATTTCTTAACTTTTCAATAATATTAATTTATCTTAAGAAGGCATTATTAAAAATATTTTTGCATTTCAAAAACTTAAAATTTTAAACAAATGAAATCAAACTTACTTAATTCGAACATTGGTTTGAAGGTATGCTCTAACATAGAGTTATCTGATACCAGTAATAGAAACAGTACGACTAGAAAGTCGAAGCCGTTTCTAGGAAAATTTAGGCAGTTCTTATTACCAATGCTATTTTTGGTATTAGGAACTGTAGGGTATGCTCAAGTGAGCACTGTTGCCTCTGCCAACCAAATTAATATTGGAGGGTTGTCTCGAGGAACAACGCAGGTTATTTCTCAATTTCAAATTGCTAGAACCGTCAGTACGGGAAATCTTACTGACATTGTTGCTACAACAACAGGAACATATACTGTTTCGGATATTACTAGCATTAAATTGTATGGGGGCGCAACAACTGATTTTGCAGCAGCAACTTTGTTGAAAACGTTAACTCCTGCTGCTACAGGCTCTGGAGAGACTCTAACATTTAATACTTTAGGGTATTCACTTACAGTAGCAACGCACCATTTTTGGATAACTGCCGATGTGGCATCGGGAGCTACTTTGGGTAGAACCATTGCAATGCCTGTTATAGCAAATACTGCTTTTACTTTTTCATCAGGGACTAAAGGTGGTAGTGTTACAGCAGCTCCTTCGGCAGGATCGTTTGCTATTGTGCCAGCAACACCCACATTTACTACCGGTAATATTATAGGTCTTGTGGCGGTAAATAGTGGAGCTAACAATACTTCTGCGGCTATTGTAGAAGTAAATACTACAACGGCTGCGCAAACTCCTACTGTATACAATGTAGGAACTCCGTCAGGAACAAATGCTATAAGAGTTTCAGGAAGTGCCTCTTCAACCGCTTATTTAGCCAATACTAACGATGGTTCTTTGCTTTCTTTTCCGGCTCATAATAGTACCGTTAGCGGTTCTGCTACAAATGCAAACACTATTACTTCAAGAGCGGTTGTAACCTATGATGCTTTAGGAGCATTTAATAGAGCTACTACCTACACCGGAACTAGCGGACAACAAGCTAGAGGTGCTTCAAGCATTAATAATACCAATTGGTTTATTGGAGATCAAAATGGTTTTTTTACAAATAGTGCATCTGCGTTTAGCCCAGCTGGAAATATTAGAGGGGTTAAAGCTTTTGGAGGTACGATGTACGCCTTTACCGGTTCTACAACTGCACCGCCAGTTGGAATAATATCGGCTGCAACTAGCGGTACTTATACCGCTCTTTCTGGTCTTCCAAATGGAAATACAAATATGCAAGATTTTTATCTTATTTCTTCAGGAACTAACGGAAGTACTTTCGATGTTTTGTATATTTTGTCAACTACATCGGCAACTGCTGGTACAGTTTCAAAATATTCTTTAGTAACTGGTTCGTGGGTTGCAAATGGTTCTTATACAACTACTTTTGGAGGTTTTGGTCTTAGTGCTAAAAAAAGTGGCACAGGTGCTGAGTTGTATATTTCAACAGGTACGGGAGCAACTGCAGCTAATAGCATTATAAAAATAACAGACACTGCTGCTCATAATACGACAATAAGCGTAACACCTGCAAACAATGTTATCTTGTACACTGCACCAGCGGGAACTACTATAAAAGGAGTGGCTTTTTCGCCAGCAAGTCCTAGTATGGCATTAAGTGCTGCACATCCTGTAGCTTCAAATATAAATCAAGGAAGTGCTGACAATATAATAGGTGGAATTGCTTGTGCGGTGACAGCCTCATCAGCAACTTTAAATGCTGTAACAGTAAATACAGCAGGAACTTATAGTACATCGGATTTAACGAATATCAAATTTTGGTTCAATCCTACTGAAAACTCATTAACTGGCGCTACCCAATTAGGCAGTAATCAAGCAGCTGTAGCAAGTGGAAATTCAGTTGGAGTAAGCGGTTTGTCGCAAAATATCGCTGTAGGCACTACTGGTTATATTTTAGTAACTGCAAGTATTAGCGGAACGGCTACTTTGGCAAACACCATTCGTTTGGCTTCAACTAGTTTTGATAATCTAACTTTTGCTATTGGTACAAAAACAGGAACCAATCCTGTAGCTGCTGGTGCAAATGATCAAACCATTTCACAAGTTACACCATTAATTGCATTGGCAAACGGTACAATTGGTGCTGCTTCTATTAATCAAAATACTACAAACAATGTATTGTATCGTGCTGACTTTACAGTAACCGATGCTAATGCTGTATTAGAGAGTGCTGCATTTACAACTGCAGGTTCTTACATTGCTTCTGATATCACTAATTTAAAATTGTGGTATGCTACAAATGCTACTTTCAATTCAGGTACAGCTACTTTGTTAGCTACTAAAACATCTTCAATAGGAGCTGGTTTACAATCATTTAGCGGGTTATCACAATCTGTTGCTATAGGAACAGGTTATTTGTATCTAACGGCTGATGTTCCTTGTTATGCAACAATTGGAGCTACAATAAACGTTACAGCAACTGCTACTACTGATTTTACATTTGCTTCAGGAACTCCAACTGGAAGTGTCTTTACAGCAGGTGGTGCACAAACTATTAGTGCTGGTACTACGACTCCATCTAATGTTGCTACTAATACCTCTGTTGGTAATGGTACTGCGGGTCAAATTAATGCAGTTTGGACTGCTCCAGCAACAGGTTGTTATGATGAGATTATGGTTGTGGCTTCTACAGCAACTATTTCAGGAACTCCTACTGGAGACGGAAGTTTATATACTGCTAATGCAGCTTTTACTTCAGGTACAGCATTTGGAGGTGGTTTTGTAATGTATAAAGGAACTACTTCTCCTCAAACCTTAACCGGTTTTACAAACGGTACTAGTTATTTTATAAAAATATTTACAAGATACAATTCGACCTGGTCAGCAGGTACTGAAGTTTCGGCTAGAGCTTATACTATTAGTTCATTAACTGAAGTGGTTATTCCACAATATATGCAAGGTGTAAATGGTACTAACAATAACCGTATTCCTACTGCTTATTGTGTAACTCTTACAGGATTGACTGCAAATGCTACTTACCGTTATAATAATCAACCTGTTATATCTACTGATAGTGCTACTTCTAGTGGTGCTGGAAATATTATTTATGTAGGAGCTACTCAGTCAGCTAATTTTGTACAGACTTCAACACCTGGATTATCAACAGCTGGTACTTATGGAACATTTACAGCAAATAGTTCCGGAAGTTATACGGGTTGGTTTATCACCGAACCAACAGGTAATGCTACTAGATTTGTTCCTGGTAATCAAGTATTTTTCAGAATACTATTGAATGATGGTAACAATGGTACTCTTGTAGACAGAATTGCTACTACTACAAGTTCATCTACAGTTATTAATTTAGTTAATGCTGCTGGTGCAAACAACGGTACAGCTATTAGAAGTACATCATTAGCAAATGCAAAAGACTTTGTTTGTTTGTATGATAATACAGCAGGAACAGGAAGACCGCTTGCTGCTACATTTATTGAAAATGATGGTAATGGTAGTGTAGGTAGTTATCCTTCATTTCTTACAACTAGTGTAAACGGAGTTGCAGGTGCTTGGGGTACTATTATCCCGAACACGTTAGCCAATGGTGTAAGACGAATTGAAACTCGTGCTTTTGCAAACGGTGGTGATGTTATTTGTTCTGCTACTGATGCAGACGGTATTTGGACAACAGGTTCAATAAATACTGTGAATCCAGCAGGAGGAACAGCAGAAATTGTAATTTCAAATACAGATGCAGGATTGAATTGTTCTTCTGTGATACTAGATCATACAGGAATTACTCAAACCACTGCAAGTACGGAGAACTTAAATTCTACGGATAACATTGTTTCAAATTTTAGAGTAAATGCGTCAAACTTTGCTACTACTTTAAATTCCATTTCGTTTACGGTTGGCGGGACGTTTGTTGCGGGCAATGTAGCTAACTTTAAATTGTTTACATCAACATCAACATCTTTCCCTGGAGGAACTGCTTTAAGTACAGTAAATGCTACTGCATTGGCTAGTGGATCAACAATAACATTTACTGGTTTGGCTCAAGCTTGTGCGGTTGGTAATCGTTATTTTTGGATTATTGCTGATTTTGGTTTGACAGGTTCTGGAAATACAATTATTATTCCTGCTTTAGGAAATGCTGCTTTTACTTTCGCAAGTAATGCAACTATCGACACTAACGCAATTGCTACTGGTGGTACAGTAACTTTAGGGATTTTAGAGCCTTCAATTGCTTTATCGAGTGCAACAATTGCGGCTGCAAACGTAAATGACGGAACAGTGAATAATGTAATTTATAGAGCAAATGTAGCCGTTACAGTAACTTCGGCTTCATTGACTTCAGCAACATTTACTACTAGTGGTACTTATGTTCCAGCTGATGTTACTAACTTTAAGTTATGGTATTCTACGTCTTCGACATTTGCTACTAATACTTCTACATTGTTGGCTACTAAAACTACTTTGTTAGATGCTGGTGTGCAAACTTTCTCTAGTTTTGCTCAAACTATTCCTACCGGTACTGCTTATCTTTATTTAACAACTGATTTACCTTGTGCTACTACTATTGGAAACACAATTAGCGTAAATGCAATTGCAGATACTGATTTAACTTTCACATTAGGAACTCCAACCGGAAGTGGCAGTGCATCTGGCACTCAAACTATTGTGGCTTCTACTCCTTCAAATGCTACAGGGCTTGTTGCAACGGCTGTTGGTTTAGTAGGTCAAGTCAGCGTAGAATTTGTTCTGCCAGCAACGGGTTGTTATGATGAGATTATGATTGTTGTTGCCCCTGCTTCAAATTCAGGTACTCCAACTGGTGATGGAAGTGCATACACTTCTACTCTTAATTTCACTACTGGTAGTGTTTTAGGAAACGGAAGAGTAGTTTATAAAGGAACCACTTCCCCTCAAACCGTAACAGGATTGACAACTGGTACTGCCTACAGCTTTAAAATTTTTACAAGAAACGGTAGTTTATGGTCTGCTGGTACTACAGATGTTGTTGCAACTCCTACAGTTTCTCCAGCATTAACTGAGGTATTCTTACCGCAGTTTATACAAGGTAATGCCTCTACAAATACAAATAGAATTCCTTATGCTTATAGAGCAACTCTTTCTAATTTGTTGCCTAATGCAACGTATAGATATTATAATTCAGTAGTTGCGACAACTGAACTTGCTACTTCTAATGGAGCTGGTAATTGTATTTTTGCAACACAGTCAGGAAATTTTATTAGAACTACTAGTCCAGGTTTATCAAGTGCGGGTAGTTATGCAACATTTACAACAGACAATACAGGTTCATACACCGGTTGGTTTATTACTGAACCATCAGGGAATGCTACACGATTTACACCTGGAACTTCTGTAAAAATGCGTATTATTTTAAATGATGGTGGTGTTGGTACAACTATTGCAACACGATTAACTACTACTAATACGGTTACAGCTATTAATTTAGGTACTACGGGTGCTAATGTAGGAACTGCTATTCGAGGTACAAGTTACGCTACCCCTAAAAACTTCGTAATGTTGTGGGACAATACTGCTGGTACTGGAAGACCAATAAGTGGTACTACAGTAGAAAGTGATGGAGTAGCAAACACTACAGCAAATAGTTATGCTAGTTTTTATTCTACAAGTGTAGAAGGAGTTGCAGGTGCTTGGGGAACAATCATTCCAAATACATTAGCAAACGGAGTGAGAAGAATTCAACAATTTGGGTTAAGTGATGGTAGTGGAACAGTAGGTACTCCTGCAACAGATACAAATGGTATATGGCCATCAGGAGTTAATACTATAAGTCCATCTAGTGGTGCAACGGCTTTAGTGGTAAGTATTACAGAAGCGCCATTAACATTAGTAACACAATTACGAGATAATTTTTGTGGAAAAACATTTCGTTTCCTAAATGAAATTGTTCAATGTAATCCCGTTGCTGGAGCTACGCAATATCGTTTCGAGGTAACAGATGAGGCAAATGTTGTTAGAGTTGTTACAAGCGGTAATTTTACTTTTAATCCAGCAGCTTTTACTTTTGATCATCCTACCAACCGTGGATTCAATTGGGCTAAAAACTACAGTTTCCGAGTAGCCCTTTTCATAGATGGTACTTGGTTAGCTTACGGACCTAGCTGTACAGCACGTACACCAAACGAGCCAACAGTTTTACCTACTAAGTTAAGATCACCTTGGTTCTGTAACCAAACAGTAGCAAGCATGAACACTAACATTCAGTGCGACCCTGTTCATTTAGCTACAAATTATGAGTTTAGAATTACTGGCCCAGGAGGATATAATCAAGCAAGGACTTCAACATCTATCGCTATCAATCTTACTACTTTTCCTAATTTAAGATACAATACACAGTATACTGTTAGTGTAAGAGCGTTTAGTGGGGGTATTTGGATTGAACCAACAGAAACCTGTACTATAACCACACCAAGTGTGCCACAAACTTCTTTAGTAGCACAACATTGTAACATAAACACGACTACAAGATTTGTAGTTATGGCTCGAACTGTGTTTTATGCAGAAGCGTATAAATTTAGAATTTCTGATGGAACAACAATAGCAGAAATAGAATCGCCAAATATTTATTTTGCTGCATCAACTGTAACTGGTGGAATGATAGGAACAGGTAAAGTATATACTGTTCAAGTAGATGTTAAGTACAATGGTGTATTCTTAGATAATTGGGGACCAATATGTCAATTAACTATTCCAAGTTCTAGAATGTCAGACACAAATACTTCTAGCATCTTTAACGTAAAAGCATTCCCTAATCCTTTTGCAACGCACTTTAGTTTAGACATCGAGAGTTCAAGTGACGCTCAAGTAGAAATGAAAGTATACGATATGATAGGAAGACAACTAGATGTTCGTAAGGCTACTGCATCAGAACTAAGTGTTCTAGAAGTAGGTCGTAATTACCCAGCTGGAGTATACAATGTTATTGTATCTCAAGGCGATAAAGTAAAATCGATTCGAATGGTAAAAAGATAAATCAGAGAATAGACTAGTCTAATTAATCATACATATTATTAGACAAAACAGAATAATCTAACAGCACCAAAAATGATTTTGGTGCTGTTTTTTTTATTTGCTTACACTACTCGTTCATTTTATTAGGATTAGCATATGTTTAGACAAATGATTTTTTTTGAATTTGATTCAAAAATTGGATAATTGGCAAAGATACTTTTGATAAAATCTCCCGAGTATCTGTTTACAACAAAAGCACTTTACAGCGTTATTTTTATAAAATGATACGCAAGGCACCTGTTTTGGAATTTAGTTATACTGATGAAATTTATTTAGTTCTGGATGGGACCTATTTTCCAAATTATATCCGTTTGGTTGTTTATAGAAACTTTCATATAAGATTAACGCTGCTTTATTGAATGACCAATGGAGAACATTTCGAAGAGATTACTTAAGACTTGCAGAATTTATTGAATCTAGGAATTAAAATAAAAAGCATCACATCAGACGGAGATAAATCTTCAATAAAAGCTATTAAAAAAGTATTGCCCAATATGTTTCTCTATTTAAAGGATGACAAAAAACCCAATACAACAAATTCTTTAGAATTGTTTTTTGGACATTTAAAAGGAAATTTGAATGTTCATAGAGGATTAAGTTTAGCCAACCTCAATAACTTTTTAAAATGGTTTTTGTATAACAAAAATTAAATCTATAAGTAGGTTTTCTTTAGCATTGGACAAACCAAAAAATGCATAAAAAAGAAGGAGTATCAAAACTATGAGTTTTCCTCATTTTTATTTTTTCTTTAACAGAAAATCCTCAGAAATTAAACCTCTTTTGACCTATATAGCAATAAATTTTTAAATTTATTAAAAAATCCTTAGTAAAATTTTCAATTTTTAGTTCTGAGACAGCTTCTCATTTTTCGTATGTGTATCAAATCTATTGCTAATTGGTTGCTCCTCAGCAGATCCAAGATTCAATGTCCTCTTCAATTTGACGGTGGTAATTTAACTAATCTAAAATGAAAAATCACAAACTATTTTGACCACATTAGCTTTTTTTTTCCTTATAAAATTGTCACAGTTTTTTTATTTGTTTCATAATTAGGAAGTTTATTAAAGTAATTGTAGATGCCAAATTCTTATTTCAAACTTCCATTTATTCTTTCTGCAAATATACTTATCTAGCTCGAATATGGTACAGGCAAAAAAATATTATTTGTATTTCATTTTTAAAATGGTCGATTGTTTGGGTGATGAGTTTTTTTGTATATCGATTTGATATTCTTTTTTATTATATCAATCATTATATCAAAGATGGTGTATGTCTTATCGGCAACAAAAGCTTGTTGTTATATAAAACACCTTCCGATTTATAGAATTTAACTTTTGTTTATAGTCCCTTTATTTTTTGATCTGGACATTTTGATATATATAAGATTGATTTATTTTACCAATCAAAATAACCATATTTTAGATGTCTCATTCTGCATTAGCAAAACATACTCAATTTCAAATCGATATAGCCCTTTATATGTTGATAATTTCCTTTTTATTTATTTTTCGAATAATTTTTAATTTAAAAGAAAGGTGTAGTCTTTATAGGTGTACTTTACATTGCGAATTTTTTGGTTGTTTTTCATAAAGATGAATAGATTGTAGCTATTACAAAAGACACTTTTCAATAAAAAAGCATCCCAGAATAGGATGCTTTTTTATTAATTTATTTAAATTTTACAATGCAGTGATAATAAATTCACTTCTTCTGTTCGCTTGATGTTCTTCTTCCGAGCACTTCACGCCATCAGCACATTTGTTTACTAATAGTGTCTCACCATATCCTTTTCCGATTAGACGACTAGCGTCAACTCCGTTAGTAACCAACCAAGCTACAGTAGATTTAGCTCTTCTATCAGATAATTTTTCATTGTATTTATGCGTTTGACGACTATCAGTATGCGAACGCACATCAATTTTCATATTAGGATATTGTTTCATGACATCTAATATTTTTTCTAATTCAAGTGCTGCATCGGGTCTAATATTCCATTTGTCTAAATCAAAGTAGATAATCTTAATACCAAAAGCTTTTGCTAAATCATCACCAACAGTAACAGGTTTTACTTTTTTCTCTAACTGAATAGGGAAGTCTGTTTTTCCGTTTGAAGTAGGAATAGTAACTTTTTGTTCTTTAGTTTCATACAACTCTTTTTCGGCTCTAATGTAATATGATTTGCCACATTCTACGTCAAAAGTGTAAAAACCTTTATCATCGGAAAATACTTCTTTAATGGTGTTGAATTTATCATCCAGCAAAGTAACTTTAGTGTTAGCAAGAATTTCACCCGTTTCTAAATCAGTCACAACTCCAGATAAAACTTGTTCGCAAACCAGTTTTCTTGTTTCTAAGAATTTGTAAATATCATCATAGCCTTTACCTCCGTCTCTGTTCGAAGTTAAAAATCCTTTTCTGGTTTTAGTGTCAATTAAATAGGCAAAATCATCTTGGGGAGAGTTTGCTGGCGCACCAATATTAATAGGTGCTTTGAATGATCCATCGGCGTTCATTCTAGACATAAAAATGTCTAGTCCACCAATTCCAGGATGACCATCAGTGGCAAAATACAATTCGTTTTCATTGGTAATAAGAGGAAACGACTCTTTTCCTTCGGTGTTAATAGTGGCTCCAAGATTTTCAGGAGTTCCAAAACTTCCGTCAGTATTTATAGCCACTTTCCAAATATCAGATTGCCCATAGGTTCCGGGCATATCCGAGGCAAAATACATTGTTTTTTCATCAGCACTCAATGTTGGATGCGCCACACTATAACCGTCATTATTAAAGGGCAATTCCTGAGCATTGTTCCATTTACCCTCTTTTAAAGTAGCTTTATAAATTTTCAGTAAAGTAATTTTATTAGCGTCTTTCCCTTTTTTGCCATTATTAAAATTATTTCGGGTAAAATACATGCTTAGTCCGTCTTTAGTAAAAACAGGTGTTGATTCGTGAAATCTAGAATTGATGTTTTTAGCAAATTTTTCAGGAACAGTAAGACTGTCTTCAGTAACACCAGGAGCATCTTTAGGAGTAATATCAGCCGAATACATATTGGTAAAATATTGATTGCTCCATTTGTGCTTTCTTTGAGAAAAGCTTCCTGTGTCACGAGAAGAAGTAAAAATTAATTTATTTCCAGCATAGGCACTACCATAATCAGAATAAGCCGAATTGATACCAGCATCTTTTATAATGTATCTGCCAGAATTGGCTTTAATGATATCCATATAATTTTGCTTGTCATTAAAAATTTTACCTCTTAAATCTTCACTGGATTTTTTGTTGAAAAGCACTAACATTTCGTTAGCTTTTGCATATTCACCAATAGATTTTAACGATTGCGCATATCTGTAATAATACTCAGGAGCCACTTCTTCGTTCATTGCAAATAACTCACCATACCATTTGGCAGCTTTTTCTAAATTAGCATTAAAGTAGTAGGCATTGGCTAATTTCTGAAACAAATCGGCCGATTTATATCCTTTTTCAGCAATACGTTCGTAGGTTTTTGTTGCATCTATATAGGCGAATTTGTCGTATTCTTTATTCGCTTTTTTTACCTTAGTAGTTTGAGCCTGCCCAGCGGAGCATAAAACACTCAAAAACGTTATAAATAGGATTACTTTATTTTTCATGATGTTTCGGATTTAGAAGAATCGAGGGGATATAATTTTATTGAAGTTGCTGAATAGTTCATAACGTAAGAATATCTCATGAGAACCTCTATTATAATTTTTTAAGTTTGTTCTCTCTAAGTCATAACCATAACCTATATATAAACCATCACTCACTTGAAATCCAGCTAAAGCACTTACTGCTGCATCCCAACGATAGGCGGCCCCAAGTACAAATTTTTGACTGAACATGAAGTTAGCAGATACGTCTACTTGAAGTGGTGCGCCTTCTACTAATTTAGTAAGTAGGGCAGGTTTGAATTTAATCTCACTATCCAAATCAAAAACATGACCCGCTATTAAATAGTAATTGATTTTTTCTCTAAAGATAGCAACTTCATCCGCATTATATTGTTTTGATTCAATAAAATTAGGAACAGATAAACCTATATAACTTTTATCAGAATGGTAATAGATACCTGCACCAATATTAGGAGAAAATTTATTCAAATTTTGAAACTGGGCATCGCCTTGTTGAGCTGGATTTAATCTAGAAACGTCTAAACTAAAAAAGTTACCTGTTGCTTTTGCACCAAATGATAATTTGTAATTTTCTGAGGTTTGAATGGTGTAAGAGACATCTGCAGATACTACATTTTCTTCGGTAGGGCCAATTCTATCATTTATAAAAGACAAACCTATGCCTAAATTACTATCGTTTATGGGAGTGTTTAATGATAATGCATTGGTAACCGGTGCACCATCTAATCCAACCCATTGGGTACGATGCAATCCAAATATACTCATAACTCCTCTCGATCCTGCGTATGCTGGATTGATATTGATGGTGTTGTACATATACTGCGTAAATTGTGCATCTTGTTGTGCATGACTTACTACAGCTGTAAACATCAGTACGAAAAATACTATTTTTGTTTTCATTAGATTCCTGTTTTAACCTGAGGGTTGTAAACCCTCAGGAGTTAGATTTGAGTTTGGTTATCTTGTTAGGTATAAATATCCGTCTTTTTTGAATGTCTCACCTTTATCATCTGTATATTGAATGATATAGAAGTAGGTTCCAGTAGGTAATTCAGCCGATTTATTAACAGTAGCTCTTCCTTCAGAGATTCCTCTAAAGACTCTTGTGTTGTTATCATACTGATTAGTTTCGAAAACTAATACTCCCCAACGGTTGTAGATTTCTACAGTATTTGTAGGGAAACAAACAGTTTGATCTATGTTTTCTATTATGAAAACTTCATTAGTATTATCACCATTTGGAGAGAAAGCATTGTGAACTAAGAAATTACAAGCTGGTAATAGTACACACTCATCATCAACAGTCAAAACTACTTTAACAGTATTAGAACAAGCGCCATCTGTAATTACATATTTTAAATCATAGTTACCTGTATTAATTTGGTAAGGGTTAAATTTCTGTTCTCCATTTACATCAACTATAGAAGATGGATTTATTTCATCAATCCAAGTTCCACCTGAAGCTGTTCCTTCTGGTAATAAAGAATTAAGAACAGGATAATCATCTTGTTTGTATAAATCAATATCTGCATTACACTCTGCATAACCAGGTTTTCCATTTGTATCAGTATTTGTAGCAGTAACAATTACTTGTTGAGGAGCAGAAACACTTCCTTTACCGTTGTCAAAAGTCCATGTAATTAAGAATGTACCTTCTTCATTATAAGTTAATGAATCAGTTGTTGTACCTACAATAACATTATTTGAACAACCATCAGTAATACTTGGCGCAGTAGCTGTTACCGAGCATGAACCTGTTATTGGTGCTAATATAGGAGCTGTAGGAGGATTTGTTTCATCTACTATAACAGTTTGTTTAGCAGTTGAACTATTTCCTTTACTATCTGTAAATGTCCAAGTAATTTCATAGGTGCCTTGAGCATTATAAATTACATCATCATCTGTTTTCCCTATAATTGTTCCCTCACAAGCATCTGTTGTACTTGGTGTTCTAACAGTAGCACTACATTGACCTCTTACAGGTGCTAATGTTGGAGCAATTGGAGCTTCAGTATCTTTAACAATTACATTTTGAATTGCTGTTACAGAAACGGTTTTGTCATCACTTTCAAAAACCCAAGTGATTATATACTCGCCTTCAATGTTATATGTTAAAGGATTTTTAGGAGTACCAATTATAGTTTCTCCACAGTTATTTGTTGTAGAAGGAATTACCGCAGTTGCTGTACATTGTCCTAATACATCCGCTAAAACTGGTTTGTCAATGATTTGTGTTCCAGTTACGTCCCAATCACAAGTTGTTGTATTGAAAGTAGCAGACTCATAACAAGCCAATCCAGT
>NZ_JBHTIZ010000015.1:0-65707 GCF_042677265.1 Flavobacterium myungsuense
ATATTACTTTAGCAGCAGTGACAGCAGGAAGTATTGGTGGTGGCATCTTATCGTATTGGAGTGACGCAGCTGCAACTACAGCTCTAGCTACACCAGCAGCTATAGCAACAAGTGGTACTTACTACGTTAGAAGTGTCTCTAGTATTTGTTCGGATATTAAACCCGTTGTGGTTACAATTACTATAACTCCAGTTTTAAGCATTACCAATCCAGGTGAGGTTTGTTCTCCATCTACAGTAGATATTACTTTACCAGCAGTTACAGCAGGAAGTACAGGTGGAGGTACATTAACCTATTGGACCANTTGATATCAAACCAGTAACTGTAACTGTAACCCAAGCACCAATTGCTGGAATATTAAGTGGTAATACAAATGTTTGTTTAGCACTAAAAACTACTTTTTCTTCAAATTCATTGGGTGGAGTTTGGAGTTCATCAGATACAGCAATTGCAACAATTGATGCTACATCAGGTGAAATTACAGGGGTTTCAGTAGGAAATGCCATAATGACTTATACTATGTTAGGAATAGGTGGTTGTATTGGTAATGATGATTTCGAAACTCGTTCAATTACTGTCGATGCCCTACCTAATGCAGGAATCTTATCCGGAATTCAAGATATATGTGTAGGAAGTAATACTACATTTTTAACTGATTCACTTGAAGCAGGTATATGGTCATCAGACGATACAAATGTTGCAACTGTTAATCCTGCAAATGGCGATATAGTTGCAGGAATACCGGGAACAGCAAGAATAACATATACTGTTGCTGGTAGTGGAGTATGTACTGCTGCCAATGCAATTAGAGATGTAAAAGTCACAGGCATACCAAATCCAGGAACGATTAGTGGGGTTCCGACTATTTGTAACAATGGTACTACCATATTTACCACCGATGCTACGGACAAAACAGGTACATGGAGTTCGTCTAATTCTACATTTGCAACAGTTGATTTGAATGGTCAAATTAAAGGAATTGCTCCAGGTATATCAGTCATCACTTATACACTTCCAGCTGTTGGAGGTTGTGATGCTGTACCTACATCTAAAAGTATAACCATTGATCCAATAGTAGAACCTACATTTGATCCTTTTCCTGATAGATGTGCAAATGATAATACGACGATATCTCCGTTAGTTTTGACTTCAAATAATGGAATTACTGGAACTTGGTCGCCAAGTTTAGATACAAGTAATACAACTATTTTACCTATTGTAAAAACGTATGATTTTAATCCAACAACAGGTTTATGTGCAAGTCAGATTAAGGGATTTCAAACCATTTTGCCTTTACCAATTGCAACTGCTACACCAAACGGACAGATTGTTTGTTCTGATGTTGCTCCTAATATTACTTTATCAAGTAATCTTGGAACAGTTACTACTTTTGCTTGGGATGTAATTCCAACAGAAGTGATTGGTGATAGTTCAGCATCTGGAAATACAATAGATCAAACTTTAACTGTTACAGGATTTACAGCAGGAAAAGCAGTATATACTGTTATACCTAGTTCAGGCGGATGTCTTGGACTGCCTATTGAAGTTACAGTAAATGTAAATCCCGCTCCTGAAGTAAATATAACAAGTAATCTAAAACCTTTACTTTGTTCAGGAGAAGTAACCGATATTCAATATGATAGTAAAGTAGCTGGTACAACATTCAGTTGGACTGTAGTGCCGAAAGGAGTTATTGGCGCTTTTTCATCTAATGGAAATGCTATTTCTCAAACTTTAAAAACAACAGGTATTGTTCAAGGTACTGTAGATTATATTATTACTCCAACATCTAATACTTGTACTGGACCTCAAGAAACGGTTACCATTACTGTTAATCCAACTCCTGGTATTTTTGGACCAACACAATCGACTAAAATTTGTAGTGGAGAAACAACTAATATAACATTATCTCCTAGTATTCTTGGAACTCAATTCAATTGGACTGTGCTTCGAACAGATGTAACTGGAGGTAAAGACAGTGATACTTCAATTGATGGTATTATTAGCGAAACTCTTATAGCTGAAACAAAAGTTGGAACAGCAAAATTTACGATTATTCCAACTCTGAATTCATGTGATGGAATACCAACAGATGTTATTATACAGGTAAATCCATTGCCTAAACCCGTTTTAGAAAATGGTATTATTTGTGTAGATCAAGTAACAAAGACTACTTTTAAATCTTATATTTTAGATTCAGGTTTAAGCAATACCAATCATAATTTTAGATGGTTTTTTAATGATAGCCCAACACCAATACCTGGTGCCAATTCTAGAAGTTTTGAAGTGAAAGAAAAAGGCAAATATTCAGTAATTGCAACCAATAAAAATACGGGTTGTCTATCGACTAAAGTAGATGCCGAAATTATAGAAAATCTTCCTGCCACTGAAGATGATATACTAGTGTCAGTGAGTGACGCATTTTCAGAAAATCCAATTATAACAGTTGAGGTAACAGGATTGGGTACAGGTCCATTTCTATATCAATTAGATGATAGTGCTCCTCAAACTTCTAATGTATTTAATGTGCCAAAAAGTGGAGAGTTTAAAGTTAAAGTAACAGACGAACAAGGTTGTACAAATGAAATCAGGAAAGTTATTTTTATAGATTATCCTAAATTTTTTACACCCAACGGTGATGGTATAAATGACACATGGAGAATTGGAGCATTACCAAATACTAATGTTGATATTTATGATCGTTACGGAAAATTAATAAAACAGGTTAACTCTTCTGGTTCTGGTTGGGACGGAACATTAAACGGACAACTTTTACCAGGTACTGATTACTGGTTTACAGTTGAATATGTAGAACCAAATTCTGGTATTAAAAAATTATTTAAATCACATTTTTCGTTAAAGAGATAATATCAGATACATCAATAATTTTAAATCCCGATTGCTTTTAGTAATCGGGATTTGTTTTTTGAACAACTTTCGTATTTTATATTTAATTGAGATTTATCTAGCGTAAGAATAATGTTTGCTCAAACTGTAAGTAATATATTATACAAAGTTTTCAACACTATTACGTTTTCGTATGTAGATATGATACATCTCGTGTTAAATGAAAAAAAAATTATATAAATTTAGAGTCTTATTGCTATTAAATAAATTAAAAATACATTTTTATAAGAAAATAATTTATATTTTTCAAAAAATCAGATTTAACAAAAACTTAAAATTTGAAATATAAATATATTAGAATTACTTTGATAACTATAAAATTAACCACCACTTATGTTATTTTCCTTTTTTCAATGTGTTATAGTTTTTAAAAATAGATTTATTTCTTGTATTTTATATTGCTTTTTTATTGCCATAAATTGTCAAGCTCAAAATTTACTTACAACTAATAATAACAATCCAGGATTTGAAGGTACAGATGGGTTTCAGGCAAATGGATATACTAATATTTCACCTGGAACTAGTGGTACAAGTGCTCCGAGTAATTATGCCATAACAGGTGATTCTGGTCCAATGAATTTAGCTAGCTTTAAAAGTGTAACCCCGCACTCAGGTACAAAAATGATGGTTGTAGATGCAAATAACCAAATTTTTTGGCAAGGAAATCCTAATATACGATTACAAGGGGGCGTAACTTATACTTTTTCTTATTGGGTAGTTAATGTTAATAAAAACGGCACGAGTAATCCCGCATTTCCAAATCCGGTTATAAATTTTGTTGCGGTAGACCAATGTGGTTGTACAGTTGTATTAAAATCAGGAAGTCCAACGGTAAATAATGGATCATGGCAACAAGTAGTATATGAATTCACTCCAAGTGGAACAGGTGCAAAATGGGTTCGTTTTGAATTATCTACTCCTGGAGCTACACCAAATGGAAATGATTTTGCTATTGATGATATTTCTTTATTTGCACCACCAGCACCATTAACAATTTCAAATTCATTAACAAACCCATCATGTCCAGGGCTCTCAGACGGCGTTATTGTAGCATATCCTAATGGAGGTGTAGCACCTTTCTCCTATACATTATCAGGGGCAGCTACTACAACAAATAGTACAGGTGTTTTTCAAGGATTAAGTGCTGGAGTATATACAGTATCGGTAACAGATTCGAACTCTCCAGCAACTACAAGAACTACTCCAAATATAACTGTTTCTAATCCATTAGATATAACATTAACATCATCTCCAACTGGATGTATATTATCTGGAACACCTATCACGCTTACAGCGGCAAATGGTGGGGCTAGCTATAGTTGGTCTGCCTCTACAGGTGTTGTTATTTCAGATACTGATGCTATTGCAAATGTTAGTCCGCTTGTGAACACTACATATACTGTAAGCTCTACTACAGTTTCTCCAACTACTAGTGCAAATTTAATTGGAAATCCAGGTTTTGAAAACGGAACATCTGGTTTTTTCTCTGATTATGGTTATTCGTTAACCAATACCAGCGGTACACAATTTGCTTATGGTATAGTAACTAATCCAAATTCGTGGTTTAGCGGATTTGTATCTAGTTCAGATCACACAACTGGTAATGGAACTGGAAAAATGTTAGTTGCTGACGGTGCTACAATTGCCAATAGTGTAATTTGGTCTCAAACGATACCTGTTGAAACATCAAAAATATATAACTTTTCTTTTTGGGCGCAAAATTTAGTAGCAGCAAGTCCAGCACAATTTCAAGTTTTAATAAATGGCACTCCAATAACTATAACTCCATTATCTGCTACAAATGGGAGTAGTTCAGGGTGGACGCAAATTCAAGGAACTTGGAATTCTAACTCGGCTACTATTGCAATTATTAAAATTATAGATACAAACATTGACTCAGGTGGAAATGATTTTGCTTTAGACGACATTTCATTCAGTACAACAACATCTAAGTCATGTAATTTATCTATTCCTTTGACTGTAAATATTGGAGGCAGTGCACCAATTACCAATTTTTCGTATGCTACTCCTTTTTGTAAAGACAGTACAAATCCAACTCCAACAGGAGCAATAGGTTTTGTAACTGGCGGAACTTATACCGATGATAATGCAACAGGCTTACTATCAATAAATGCATCAACTGGAGTTATCAATTTATCAGCTTCAACAAGTGGCACTTATACTATAAGATATTCTGTAGCTGCAAATCCTGGTATTTGCCAATCTGCTGGATCATCTATAGCTTCAATTAAAATTAATAACACTCCAACAATTCTAGGAACTTTAAACGTATGTATTGGATTGACTATTACTTTAACAGGATCAGGTACCTCCAATGCAATTAATCCATGGATTTCTGCTACGCCTTCTGTGGCAACAATATCTAGCTTAGGAGTTGTAACGGGAGTTTCTGCGGGAACAAGCGTTATTACTTATAGAGATAGTAACGGGTGTACAACATCTGCAATTATTACTGTAAGCGCTTTACCAACAATATCAGGAACTTTAAATGTTTGTAGTGGTTCTAATACTCCTTTAGCAGGTTCAGGAACTCCAGATTCATCTGCACCATGGACTTCTGCTTCAACAAGTGTTGCTACAGTAAATAGTTCAGGAGTTGTTTCAGGTATTTCGTCTGGAACTAGTTTAATTACTTACAAAAATAGTAATGGTTGTTTAGCAACCGCAACAATTACTGTAAATGCTTTGCCAACAATATCAGGAACTTTAAGTGTTTGTAGAGGTTCAACAAGAACTTTATCGGGATCAGGGACTCCCAATATAATAAATCCATGGATTTCTGCAACCCCCACTGTGGCAACAATATCAATCTTAGGAGTTGTATCAGGAGTTTCTGCGGGTTCAAGTGTTATCACTTATAGAGATAATAATGGTTGTACAACAACAGCAACTGTAACTGTTAATGATTTACCAACAATTTCAGGAACAATAAATGTTTGTAGTGGATTGAATACCACTTTAACGGGCTCAAGCTTACCTGATGCATCTGCACCATGGATTTCTGCTTCAACAAGTGTAGCAACTGTAAATAGTTTAGGTGTTGTTTCAGGTATTACGGCAGGAACTAGTTTAATTACTTACAAAAATAGTAATGGTTGTTCAGCATCAGCATCAGTTACTGTAAATGCAACTCCAATTTTAACAATAACTTGTGGAGCAGCAACTGGTAACAGCGTTACTTTTAATTGGAATTCGATACCTGATGCCACCAATTATTCCTACACTTATACTATAAATTCCGGAACTCCAATTGCTGGAGTTCTTCCATCATCAGCAACAACATTTACCGTTAATGGACTTACTCCTGGACAAAATGTATCCATTATACTAACTCCAATTGGAAGTGTTTGTGGTAAACAGTCAATTTCTAATTGTGTTTCTTCAAATTGTCCAACACCAATTGTTGATGTGATTTCAGACTTTCCGTCTTGTGCAAATGATAATGTAGCGATACCTATTTTTACAAGTGTAATAAGCGGAGTAACTTTCAACTGGACTAATAACAATACTTCAATAGGTATTGCAGCTAGTGGTTCTGGAGCTTTAATTCCTAATTTTAATGTAATTAATACAACTGCTATTTTGCAAACAGCAACTATATCTGTGACCGCAAATGATGGCACTTGTACTGGTCCTGCAATGATATTTAATTTAGATGTTAATCCATTACCAACCGTTACTATTAGCGCAACACAGAATGCTGTTTGTTCTGGGTCAGCAACAACCATAAATTTTAACGGAACACCAAACTCAACCGTTACTTATACAGTAGATTCAGGAATTAATCAATTTTTGGTTTTAGATTCCTCAGGAAATGCAACCTTATCAACTGGAAATTTAACTACTAACACAATATATAGTTTAGTAAGTGTTCTGAATCCTATTACAAATTGTTCGCAAACACAAACTGGAACAGTTACAATTACTATTAATGCATTACCAACAGTTACTATTTCAGGAACAACTGCTGTATGTTCTGGCTCTGGAACTCCAATTTCATTTAATGGAACCCCAAATGCTATCGTTACTTATACTGTTAATTCAGGAGTTAATAAAACCATACTTCTAGATGTATTTGGCCAGGCAACCTTACCATCAGGAAATTTAATAGCCAATTCAGATTATAGTTTGGTAAGCATAGTTGATTCAAATTCATGTTCACAAATACAAACTGGAAATGCCTCAATAAGTGTTGATGCACTACCAACTATTACTATTTCTGGAACTGGATCAATTTGTTCAGGAACTGGAACATCAATTCTTTTTAATGGAACACCAAACGTAATTGTTACTTATACGATAAATTCAGGAACCAATCAAACAGTAAGTTTAGATGCTTCTGGAAATGCATCTTTACCAACTGGAAATTTAACATCTGATGCAATCTATAGTTTAGTTAGTGTTCAAGATTTAAGCACGACTTGTTTTCAAACACAACCTGGAACAGCGAATGTAAAAGTTATTTCTTTGCCAACAGCTACTATTTCTGGTTCAACCACTATCTGTTTAGGAACTAGTACTACAATGCAGTTTAGCGGAACTCCTAACGCTACTGTTACATATACTATTAATTCAGGAATAAATCAAACCGTAATTTTAGATGCAACTGGAAATGCAATAGTATCAACTGGAAATTTAATTGCCGCAACTGATTATAGTTTAGTAGGTGTAGAAGATTCAACTAAGACTTGTTCACAAACACTATCAGGAACAGCCACAATAAGTATAAATTCATTACCAACAGTTACAATTTCTACTACATCACCAATTTGTACAGGTTCAGCATCGACAGTTCAGTTTAATGGTACTCCAAATGCAATAGTTACTTATGGAGTAAATTCTGGAACCAATCAAACTATTAACTTAGATACATTAGGGCAAGCATCTTTATCAACTGGAAATTTAATTTCTAATACCATTTATATACTAGTAAGTGTTTCAGATTCTGTTACTTCTTGTTCTCAATTACAATCAGGATCAGCGCCTATAACTGTAACACCGTTACCAATTGCAACTATCTCTGGAACAACTCCAATTTGCTCTGGAGCTTCAACTTTAATTTCTTTTAATGGAACTCCTAATGCAACGGTAACGTATACAATAGATTCAGGAACTAATCAAATTATGGTTTTAGATTCAATAGGAAAAGCTACTTTACCAACTGGAAATTTAACTTCAAACACTATTTATAGTTTAGTAAGTGTATCAGATACAACTACAACTTGTTCGCAGCTTCAAACAGGAACTGCAACTATTAGTATAAATGCTGCTCCTGATGTGGTACCTGCAACAATTGCTCAGTCTATTTGCTCGGGACAATCATCTGGTGTTTTATTAACAAGTACTACATTAGGAACTATTTTTAATTGGACTGTAATTGAATCGGGTGTAACAGGAGCATTTTTAGGTACAGGAAATAATATTTCTCAAGTTCTAAATTCTAGTTCCCCAATTAATGTTGGTACAGCAGAGTACACAGTTACCCCAATAGCAAACGGATGTTCAGGATTGCCGGTTGTAATTACAGTTTCTGTTTCACCAACGCCTACAGCAGTAGCAACTCCAGATAAGGATATTATTTGTTCTGGTGAAACAACGGCTATTGCTTTATCAAGCGGAAATACGCAAACCACTTTTAGCTGGAATGCCATTCAAAATAATGTTACAGGGGCTACTCAAGATTCTGGAAATACAATAGCACAAGTATTACAAACTTCTATAAACAATTTCGGGGAAGCAGTTTATGCAATCACACCAAGTTTAAATGGTTGTATTGGATCGACAATTTTAGTTTCTATTACTGTCAACCCTGTACCAAATGTTTCAACAAATGATTTTAATAATCCTATATGTTCAGGAACAGCAACTAATATTGATTTAACAAGTAATGTACCTGGCACTACTTATTCATGGTCAGTAGTACAAACTAATGTTATTGGAGCTGTATCAGGAACTGGTAATGCAATAGCACAAATTATCGAAACTACGGGAAATAGTATAGGAATTGCAGCATATACGATTACACCACAAATTAATTCATGTATCGGAAATCCAATTATTGTTCCGATTCAAGTTAATCCAACTCCTGAAGTATTTGGTCAATCCTCAACTACAATCTGTAGCGGTGAGTCTCCTAAAATTAGTTTAATTCCACTTATTATTGGAACTTCATTTACTTGGACTCATTTGTCTAATAAAGTTACTGGGGCATCTGATGGGAATGGAGATGAAATTAATCAAATTTTAGTAGCAGAAAATAGTCTAGGAAAAGTAGAATATACTGTAACTCCATCATTTAGAGATTGTTCAGGAAGACCAATTGTAATTACTGTTGATGTAAATCCAGCACCAAGTGTAATTCTTGAAAGTGGTGTTTTATGTTTAGAAGTAGATGGGACTTTAAAGAATAGCTTAATTTTAGATACTAATTTGAGTACTAATTCATACGATTTTGAATGGTTTTTTAACAACTCTATTTCACCAATTTCTGGAGCAATAGGTAGCACTTTTGAAGCGAAAGAATTGGGAGATTATTATGTAAATGTAAGATTTAAATCAACCGGATGTTCTATTAAATCAAACACTTCAACTGTCACAGAAGTAAATCCAACGAATTCATTTAATGTAATTGTATCTGATGCATTTACTGAAGTTGCTACAATTACAGTAACCGGTCAAAATGGCATTACAACTTATTTGTATCAAATTGATGATGGAGCACTACAAACTTCAAATGTTTTTAGCGGAATAGGAGCAGGTAATTACACTATAAGAATAACAGATTCTGATGGTTGCACTGATTATAGTGAAGATGTATTAGTAATTGATTATCCTAAATATTTTACCCCAAACGGAGATGGATATAATGATACATGGAATATTAAAGGATTAAGTGATCAAAGCAACACGAAACTTTTAATTTATGATCGTTACGGAAAATTATTAAAACAAATTAGTCCAAAAGGACAAGGTTGGGACGGAACATATAATGGAGTGCAATTACCAGCTGCAGATTACTGGTTTACTGTTGATTATGTAGAGCCTAATAATGATCTTAATAAACTATTTAAATCTCATTTTAGTTTAAAACGCTAAAACCAAAATTCATAATACTGAAAAAGCTTCCAAAAATGGAAGCTTTTTTATTTTAATAGATTACGAATAGTATTATTACTATAACTATTTTTATATTTGAAAATTAAAAATATTAAATATAAATTTCATAATGAGTAATAAATCTACAAAAGGCATTTGGAAAGTAATCTCTGCTTCCTCAATGGGCACTATGATTGAGTGGTATGATTTCTACATTTTCGGAAGTTTAGCGGTGGTTATTTCAACTAAATTTTTCCCTTCTGATAACCCTACAGCAGCTTTTTTATCAACATTGGCAACATTCGCGGCAGGATTTGTTGTTCGACCGTTTGGTGCACTCTTCTTTGGTAGATTAGGAGATATTATAGGTAGAAAATATACTTTCATGGCTACATTATTGTTAATGGGTGGAGCAACATTCTTAATAGGTTGCGTCCCAAGTTATGAAACCATTGGTTTTTTTGCACCACTATTAGTATTAATTCTTCGTTTACTTCAAGGTTTAGCATTAGGTGGTGAATATGGAGGTGCTGCAACTTATGTAGCTGAACATGCTCCAGTAGGAGAACGAGGATATTGGACTTCTTGGATACAAACCACTGCAACAGTCGGATTATTTATTTCTTTGATGGTTATATTAGCTACAAAAAATGCACTTAGTCCTGAAGAATTTGATAACTGGGGTTGGAGAGTTCCGTTTTGGATTTCAATAGTTATGGTATTTGTTTCCTATTTGATTAGAAAAAATATGGATGAATCTCCAGTTTTTGCTAAAGCTAAAAAGGAAGGAACAACAAGTTCAAATCCTTTAAAAGACAGTTTCGGAAATAAGTACAATCTAAAATTTGTTTTGCTAGCATTATTTGGCGCTACAATGGGGCAGGGAGTAGTTTGGTATACAGGCCAATTTTATGCGATGAATTTTATGAAAACCGTAATGGCTATAGATTCATCGCAAGTAGATGAATTATTAGGAATAGCATTAGTATTAGGAACACCCTTTTTTATTTTTTTTGGATGGCTTAGCGATAAAATTGGAAGAAAGTACATCATGATGGGAGGAATGTTATTGGCTATTTTATTGTATCGACCAATATACAAAACAATGTATCAGACTACTTTACTGAGCAATAAAGTAGAAATTTCAGAAAAAACCAAAACCATAGTTGAACTAAAAAAGAATAAAGAGCATGCTTTAGATTCAATTTTTACTTTAAGTAAAGAGTTTACGGATGGAACGGTATACCACGAAATAAAAACAGTAACCTTAAATAAAGAAAAATCTAATACAGAAATAAAATCAATAATTACCATTAATTCAAACGACAAATGGCTATTAGTATTTATGGTTTTTATTCAAGTGCTATTTGTTGCCATGGTTTACGGACCTATAGCCGCTTTCTTAGTTGAAATGTTTCCAGTAAAAATACGTTACACTTCGATGTCATTGCCTTATCATGTTGGAAACGGAATTTTTGGGGGATTGCTACCTGCTATTTCTACCTATTTTGTTATAAATGGTAAAGATGCTGGAGATGCAGAATTCTATCTAGAAGGGTTATGGTATCCAATAATCATAGCTTCTGTTTGCTTTATAATTGGGATGATTTATATAGATAATACAAATAAAAATAAACATATTTAAAGTACAATGAATCAGTTAAAAAGAATTTTAGGAATGATTTGGATAGGATTAGCAGTTGCTTCTGCTTACTTTTGTATCTTTATTTTTGGATTACCAAAATTTTTATCTGGTAAACAAGAAGATTTAGTTTTCGGGATAATTATACTTTTTATATTAACACCATTAATTGTATTGGGATTAGGTATATTTGGTTATTATTCTTTAATGGGAGAATACGATTCATCAAAAAAGAAATAAAAATAGAATTACTATGAGTTATTACAAAATTGACAATTTAGAGCAATACTTCAAGCATTACAATAAATCGATTCGTGAGCCAAGAAAATTTTGGGGTAAGATAGCTGAGGAAAATTTTACTTGGTATCAACAATGGGATAAAGTGGTCGAGTTTAATATGGCTGATGCTGAAATAAAATGGTTTACCGAAGCTAAAGTAAATATTGTTAAAAACTGTATCGACAGACATTTGGCAAGGAGAGGTACTAAAACTGCAATTATTTTTGAACCAAATGATCCTAAAGAGCAAGCGCAACACATTACCTATAATGAATTGCACCAAAAGGTATCTAAAATGGCTAATGTCCTAAGAGAGCAAGGCGTTAAAAAAGGAGATCGAGTATGCATTTATTTACCAATGATACCTGAGTTGGCAGTTTCTGTTTTGGCTTGTGCCAGAATAGGAGCCATACATTCGGTGGTTTTTGCTGGATTTTCTGCATCGGCAGTAGCTGCAAGAATTAACGATTGCGAATGTGAGATGGTAATTACTTCTGACGGAGGATATCGAGGCAATAAAACTATCGATTTAAAAGGTATCATTGATGAAGCATTAGATAAAAGTCCTTGTGTAAAAAAAGTTTTAGTTGTAAAAAGAACTAATACTTCAATAAATATGAAATCAGGACGTGACCAATGGCTACAACCACTTTTAGATGAAGCTACAGATAATAATGTGGCTGAAATCATGGATGCAGAAGATCCGTTATTTATTCTATATACTTCTGGTTCCACTGGTAAACCTAAAGGCATGGTGCATACCACAGCTGGCTATATGGTTTACAGCGCATATACATTTAAAAATGTTTTTAATTATGAAGAGAATGATGTTTTTTGGTGTACAGCCGATATAGGTTGGATAACTGGACATTCCTATATTTTATATGGCCCACTACTAAACGGAGCAACTACAGTAATTTTTGAAGGAGTTCCTTCTTATCCTGATTTCAGTCGTTTTTGGGAAATAATTGAGAAACATAAAGTTACTCAGTTTTACACAGCTCCAACTGCGATTCGCGCTTTAGCAAAAGAAAACTTATCATTTGTTCAGAAACATCCATTAGCATCATTAAAAGTAATTGGTTCGGTTGGCGAACCCATTAATGAAGAAGCTTGGCATTGGTATAATGATCACGTAGGGGGTAAGCGATGCCCAGTTGTGGATACTTGGTGGCAAACAGAAACAGGTGGAATAATGATTTCGCCAATAGCTTTTGTAACTCCAACGAAACCAACCTATGCCTCACTACCTTTACCTGGAGTTCAGCCTGTATTAATGGATGAAAAACGGAATGAAATAGAAGGCAATCAAGTTACAGGAAGTTTATGTATTAAGTTTCCATGGCCTGGTATTGCTAGAACTATCTGGGGCGACCATAAAAGATATATTGATACCTATTTCAGTACTTTTCCTGGTAAATATTTTACTGGAGATGGAGCATTAAGAGATGAGGTTGGTTACTATAGAATAACTGGTCGTGTTGATGATGTGGTAATTGTTTCTGGTCATAATCTTGGAACTGCACCAATAGAAGACTCTATAAACGAACATCCTGCTGTTGCTGAGAGTGCCATTGTTGGTTTTCCACATGATATTAAAGGAAATGCATTATATGGTTTTGTAATCCTCAAAGAGTCAGGAGAAACTCGTGATAGAGATAATTTAAGTAAAGAAATCAATCAACAAATATCCGATCATATTGGTCCTATAGCAAAATTAGATAAAATTCAGTTTGTTTCCGGATTGCCAAAAACACGTTCGGGTAAAATCATGCGAAGAATTCTGCGTAAAATTGCTGAAGGTGATTTCTCAAATTTTGGCGATACTTCAACACTTCTAAATCCTGAAATTATTGAAGAAATTAAGCAAGGACGATTATAGTTTCTTATTTTTTTATGCCTTACATTCTGTTTTTTGAATTGTAGGGCATAAAATTTTATATCGTAATTCTGAAAGTTTTTTACATAATATTACAATATTATTCTCAACCATTTTTATATATTTACTAGGGTATGAGAAATAACGAAATTATTATTATTGGTGGTGGATTAGCTGGTTTAACCGCTGGAATCCATTTGTCAAAAATTGGGTTTCAAGTTACAATTCTAGAAAAAAATAGTTTTCCAAAACACAAAGTTTGCGGCGAGTATATTTCTAATGAAGTTTTACCATATCTCAATTGGCTAGATACTACTATTTCCGATTTAAAGCCAACGAATATTACTAAACTACAATTTTCATCCGTTAAAGGAAAAACAATTAATACTATTTTACCACTAGGCGGATTCGGAATCAGCCGATTTGTTTTGGATGAATTTTTATACAAAAAAGCAATTTCTAGTGGTTGTACAATCATTCAAGAAACGGTTGAAAATATTGTTTTTCATGAAAATGAATTTACAATAACTACCTCAAATAATACCATTTTAAAATCAGAAATTGTTGTTGGAGCTTTTGGGAAACGTTCTAACATCGACCAAAAGCTAAACAGGAATTTCATTAATTTAAAATCACCTTGGTTGGCTGTTAAATCCCATTACAAAGGAGATTTTCCTGATGATTTAGTTGGTTTACATAATTTTACCGGAGGCTATTGTGGTGTTTCAAAAGTAGAAAATGGTATTGTAAATATTTGCTATTTGGCAGATTATAAAACATTTCAGAACTATAAAAATATAGATGATTATCAAGAAAAGGTTGTTTCACAAAACCCACTTTTGAAAGCTATTTTTGAAAGTTATACAATGCTTTTTGAAAAACCATTGGTGATAAGCCAAATTTCATTTGAGAAAAAACAAGTTGTAGAAAATCATATTCTAATGATTGGTGATACCGCTGGTTTAATTCATCCTCTATGCGGAAATGGTATGGCAATGGCAATTCATAGTGCTAAAATTGTTTCAGAATTAATTGAGAAATATTACAAAAACGAAATACAATCAAGGACAGCATTAGAACGTAAATACATTAAGGAATGGAATTATAATTTCAAAAAAAGATTGAAAACTGGGCGATTCTTATCCAATCTTTTACAAAAGCCTAAATTGACAGAAGTACTCATTCGTTTGTTAATTTACTTCCCTTTTTTACTACCTTTGATTGTCCGGAAAACTCATGGAGAACCTATAATTGTAAAGTAATATATGTTTATAGATACAAAATATAGAACTGACAATCCCGAAATTATGGATGATTTTACTATGGAGGGTGAAATTTTAAAAGATGCTCTTGACAAAATCGCAAAAATCAATCAGCTTTTAGGAGGAAATCAATTAATAATACAAGGAGTAAATGATTTGTTATCAATCTATTCTAAAAAAGAAAGTATAACAATTATTGATATCGGATGTGGAAATGGAGATATGTTGAGAGCACTTGCGGAATATGGAGAAAAGAACGATTTCAATTTTAAATTAATAGGAATAGACGCCAATAATTTTACTATAAATTATGCAAGCGAACTTTCCATTCATTATCCAAATATTTGTTACAAATGTTTGGATATTTTTGACAACTATTTTACAAAATTAAAGTATGATATTGCATTATGTACGCTTACGTTACATCATTTTAAAGAGGATGAAATCATTAAGTTAATGACTGTTTTTAAAAAAAATTCTAGAATTGGTTTTATTGTTAATGATTTGCATCGAAGTTCTATTGCATATCGTCTCTTTCAATTAGTCTGTATTGTTTTTAGATTAAACGAAATGTCACGAAAAGACGGATTAACCTCTATTTTGAGAGGATTCAAAAAAAAAGAATTAATTCAATTTTCAAAAAAATTAAAATTAAAATACTACAAAATCGAATGGAAATGGGCATTCCGTTACCAATGGGTTGTAAAAAGAGATGTTAAGTTGATGAGCTAATAGAAAAAGTCTTTTAAAAAATTCGCTATTTTAATATATCATCTAAAAGCCTAAAAAAATGAGTGTAAAAATTAAAGCCGTATCCAAACAGTTGCCCAAATATTCCAGAACTACAGAAGAAATTCTTCCCTTTCTAGATACTTGGCTATTTGGCCAGGAGGAACGATTTATTAGAAAAGTCAAAAAGATTTTTGAAGGCGCTGCAGTAGACAAACGATATTCTATAATGGATCCTGTTGAAGTTTTTACTAAATCTTCTTTTGAAGAAAGAAATGATATTTATGTTCGTGAAGTAATTGATTTAGGTGAAAAAGTACTAGAAAAAACATTAACGAAAGCCAATTGGAAACCCGAAGATTTAGATTATATCATTACCGTAAGCTGCACTGGAATTATGATTCCTTCATTAGATGCTTATTTAATAAACAAATTAAAATTACGCCAAGATATTGTTAGGCTACCTGTAACAGAAATGGGTTGCGCTGCAGGAATTTCTGGAATTATTTATGCTAAAAATTTCTTGCAAGCCAATCCCGGAAAACGAGCTGCAGTAGTTGCCGTAGAAAGCCCAACGGCTACCTTTCAATTGGATGATTTTTCGATGGCAAATATTGTAAGTGCCGCTATTTTTGGAGACGGAGCTGCCTGCGTTTTACTTTCTTCACATAAAGATGACAATGGTCCAGAGATTCTTGCTGAAGAAATGTATCATTTTTATGATAACATTCACATGATGGGCTTTAAACTAACCAATTCAGGTTTGCAAATGGTTTTAGATATTGAAGTTCCTGAAACGATAGCATCACATTTTCCAGCAATTATTCATCCTTTTTTAGAAAAAAATAATTTAAAAATGGAAGACATTAATCATTTGATTTTTCATCCTGGTGGGAAAAAAATTATTCAAACGGTTGAAGATTTATTTTCAGATTTAGGAAAAAATATAGATGACACAAAGGAAGTTTTGCGTTTATACGGAAACATGTCAAGTGCAACTGTTTTGTATGTTTTAGAAAGAATTATGGACAAACAACCTAAAAAAGGTGAAAAAGGATTGATGTTGAGTTTTGGACCAGGATTTTCTGCTCAAAGAATTTTATTGCTATTTTAGAATGAATAAACAAGAAATTATAGCTAAACTACCTTATTCAAAACCTTTTTTATTTGTGGATGAAATCCTTAGTATTACTGAAAATGGAGTAGAAGGAAGCTATACTTTTGATTCTGATTTAGATTTTTATAAAGGTCATTTTAAAGATAATCCAATAACTCCTGGTGTTATTTTAACAGAAGTTATGGCACAAATAGGATTAGTTTGTTTAGGATTTTTTTTATTAAATGATACATTTAATAAAAATACTTCAATTGCCTTATCATCAACTGAAATAGAATTTTTAAAACCTGTTTTCCCTAATGAAAAAGTAACAGTAATATCAGAAAAAATATACTTTAGATTCGGAAAATTGAAATGTAAAGTAAAAATGATTAATGAAAAAGATGAAGAAGTCTGTAGTGGAACTATGGCGGGAATGATTGTTTAATTTTCTTCAAATTATCATTGAAATAGCTATTAAAATTTTTATATGAATAAACGTGTCGTAATTACAGGTCTAGGTGTTGTTGCTCCAAATGGAGTAGGACTTGATGCATTTACACATGCCATAAAAAATGGAATTTCAGGAATAAAACACGATTCCGAATTAGAACGATTACAATTTTCCTGTCAAATTGCAGGAAAACCAAAAATCTCTACTGAATTAGCAACACAATATTTTACCGAATTAGAACTTCGAAATTTTAATTCGTCAGGAATTCTATATGGTGTAATTGCTGGTATTGACGCGTGGAAAGATGCGGGATTGTCAATGAAAATAAAAGATGAACCTGATTGGGACAGCGGAACTATTTTTGGAACAGGAACTTCGGGTATTGATAAATTTAGGGAAAGTATCTATAAAATAGATGATTTTCAGACTAGAAAACTAGGAAGTACTGCCGTTGCTCAAACTATGAATAGTGGTATAAGTGCTTATTTAGGAGGAAAATTGGGATTAGGAAACCAAGTTACAACCAATTCATCGGCTTGCACTACAGGAACAGAGAGTATTTTAATGGCTTTTGAGAGAATAAAATCAGGTCAAGCCAAACGAATTTTAGCTGGAAGTACTAGCGATAGTGGTCCTTACATTTGGGGAGGATTTGACGCTATGAAAGTCTGCACTTTTAAGCATAATGAAACGCCTGAAAAAGGTTCAAGACCAATGAGCGCAAGTGCTTCAGGATTTGTTCCAGGAAGTGGGGCAGGGGCAATACTACTTGAAGATTTACATACTGCATTAGAAAGAGGAGCCACCATCTATGGAGAAGTTCTAGGTGGAAATATAAATTCAGGTGGTCAACGTGGTTTAGGAACAATGACAGCTCCAAACCCAATTGCTGTTCAAAAATGCATCAAAAGTGCATTAGCAAATTCAAAAATTACCGCAAACGAAATTGATGCTATTAATGGACATTTAACAGCTACTTCTAAAGATAGTTTGGAAATTCAGAATTGGAGTGAAGCTTTAGGTAGAAAAGGAATTGATTTCCCTTATATAAATTCACTAAAATCAATAGTTGGACATTGTTTGTCAGCAGCTGGAAGTATAGAGTGCGTGGCTTCAATTTTGCAATTGTATCACGGATTTATTTTTCCGAATAGCAATTGCGAAGATTTGCATACTGAAATTACAACAATTATTGATACATCTAGAATTCCTCAACAATTAATCAAAAAAGAAGTAAATATAGTAGCTAAAGCTAGTTTTGGTTTTGGAGATGTAAATGGATGTGTCATTTTTAAAAAATACAAATTATGAATAGAGAAGAAATAATTGAGCGATTAAAAACAATAGTAAAACCTTATATAAAAAATCAAGAGGCATTTGATACTTTTACAGAAAGCACTGATTTTATAAATGATTTAAATATAAATTCGGCTAATTTGGTTGATGTTATTTTAGACATTGAAGAAGCATTTACTATTGTAATTGATAACCAATCGATGGAACGAATGATAGATGTAAAATCGACAGTAGAAATAATCGAAACGAAACTATCAGAAAAATGATTGGTAACGACATTGTAGATTTGGCTTTAGCACAAAAAGAAAGCAACTGGAAACGTAAAGGGTTTTTAGAAAAAATTTTTACAGATAGAGAACGAATTTTAATTTTAAATTCCGAATATCCAGAAAGCATGGTCTGGAATTTGTGGAGTAGGAAGGAAGCGGTATATAAAATATACAACCGTAAAACAAAAATTAGAGCTTTTATTCCTTTACAATTAGAATGCTTTCAAATTACAAAGTGCCTTGGTAAAGTAATTTGCTATGACACTTGTTATTATACAAAAACACATATTTCTACAAAATATATTCGTACTGTCGCTGTAAATAAATTATCAGATTTTAAAAGAATTATATTTCTTGAAACTAGAAAAGGAATATCAAAAAATAAGGGAATTCCAGTTATTGATGGTTATAATAATTCAATTTCAATAAGTAATCATGGAGATTTTGAGGAAATTGTAATGCTTTCAAAGAAAATTTACAATCCTAATTTAGACTTAAGCTTAAGAAATAATAAGGCAATGGTATAAGCATCTTCTGATGAGGAAAGACGTTCACTTTTTGGAACCTTATAAATTTCGTACAATTCATCTATAGAAATTGGTTTTTCACTACTAATATCTTTTAGCTTCTTGTGCATAATCTCTATGTCTAAAGCTTCATTTTTTAGTTTTCCGCAATCTAGTTTTTCAAGTGCGACATTTATCAAGTCAACATCAAAATGTATTCGGTGTCCCACTAAAATTGCGTTTCCAATATATTCTAAAAAAGCCTGAATCGCTTCACGTTCTCCAAGCTTAGGTTGCTTACTTTCGATTATAAATTCGTTAGAAATTCCGTTATCGTGAAGATAAACGTATTGCAAAAGCATAACTTCAAAAGAATCTCCAATTAAAATACTATTGTTTTGCACTGCAATTGCTCCAAACGATAAAATCACATCTTTATTAGGGTTTAATCCTGTGGTTTCAGTACTCAAAACAACGAACCGATTAGACCTTTTTTCAAATTTTGAAATATAGTTTTTCCAAATTTCAGGATATTCTTTATTAATGTTTTTAATCCAATCGAACATAGTTACGAAAATTGAGTCAGTTGAAAAGTATCTTTAATTAAATCTTCTAATTCTCTCATTGGAGCTAAGGCATTTTTTAGTATTTCTTTATCGACTTTCGAAAGCTCGCTTAAGTTGATATATTGACCATTACTATCATTTTTTAATCCTTCTAGTGTTCTGAACTTTGATAGCGTTATAAATGCATCAGCACAATCTAAAAATATTTCTGAATGCTTTGGATCTACAATTGCCAATTGTTTAAATCTTAAATAGGTATTATTTATACCTCGAATATTCTGGCTAATGGTAAACAATCGGGCGCCATCGATTAATGGCATTAATCCTCGAGTTTTGATATCGAACTTATCTTTATAAATACCTTCTTCTTCAACATTGAATTTTTTAAAAAAGCTTAATGGCGATGGTTTTTTTAAAGCATCATTGCCTAAATAGTCAAAGAAAAGAGTTTGCTTTTTTGTTTTATTAAATATAATATCAGTTAGCGCATCTTCAATTTTTGATTCTCCAAAAGCAATCTCATAATCAAAAAAAGCACTACTGATTTCATTGCTTTTTTCACCTGGAGTATTCATCCAGTTATTGTATTGTTTTGTCCAGTCTGTCAATGATTTACACCATTGCATGTTACTGGCCACATGACCGTTAGAACAAGGTAAATATCCTGTTTTTTCTAAAGTTTCAACAGTTCTCTTTGCTAATTTTAAAAAGTAATCTTTAACATCTCTGTACTTTTCGGTGGCAACATCTTCAAAAACAAGGATATTATCCTGATCGGTAACTAATAATTGTTCTTTTCTGCCTTGGCTTCCAATGCTCAGCCAAGCAAATCGTGCAGGGGGAGAGCCTAAATTTAGAATAGCCAATTCGACTGCACGTTTAAAAATGGCAAAATTGATTTCACTAGCAATATTGGTAATATGTAAAAGTGGAATGTTCTTAGCTATTGATGTTTGAATTAATTCTGATAATTTAACTCGAACTCTTCTCAAATCATTAGCATCATTTGATCGTTTAGCTTCCTTAATTAATATACCTGGATTACTGGCTTGAGCAACTACTAAATCATGTTCTGAAATTACGCCTTTAACTTCTGAAGTATCACTTCCGTCAGATGTTACACATAAATGACTTACATTATTTTTAAGTAATAACAGTTGCGCTTCGGCAAGTGACACATTTTCATTTACTGTAATAACAGGCGAGGACATTATTTTATCTACGGTTGAAGTAATAGAATACCGACCTGTAGCAATTTTAGATCGCATATCTGTATCAGTTACAATTCCGATAGGCATATTTTGTTGAGTAATAATTACATTGTCTAGTAAGTTGTCCGTCATTAATTGAGCAACTTGACTAACTATTGCTGATTTTTCAATTTTTAATGGTGTTTTATTGTATGATAAAGATTGGAAATATTGAATTTCAGAGGGTTTTGAAGAAAATACTACGTTGTCAGATAAAAATTTACCCTTATTTTCTATATCATTTGGATTTGCGGTGTTATTAGCAAAACTTTCAAGAAGAAAGTTTAAAACTTCTGCATTTTGAGCTACAAAAGGACGAAATGCTGCAATAGGAATGGCATAAACGATGCTTTCTTCACGAGCTTTTGCTGTCATCATATAATTATTCTTTGCAAAAAAGGGGCGTAACCCAAAAACATCACCTTCAATACATTTATTTAAAAGTGTTTCTTCGGCATCTGAAATTACTGATAAATTGATTACACCAGATGCAACAACATAAAAACTATCGTGCAGCACATCGTTTATTTGGAACAGTATTTTATTTTTTTCAAGATTTATTACTCGAATACTTAATGCAACACTTGTTAATTCCTCAAATGATAGAATATTAAACGGTTGATACTTTTTTAAAAAATCAGCAATACGCTCGGCAATAGCATTCATAATTGATTAAAATATATAAAATATTAAAGTATAACGAATTAAAATATAAACTAAACTGATATGCAAAAATAGAAAACATTTAAGGTTTATACTAGGTTTATATAGACAATCTACACACTGTTATGAACAATTTATATTTTACATAATATAAATTATAGTTCTTAACAATACTTGTTTAAATGCCTGTAAAAACCTATTATTTTTGACTAAAAAATTAAATAGCATGATAAATAATTATCAGCATTATAAATACAGTTAATATTTATTAAATGCTTTTCTTACTAATTTGGTATTTATAAACACTTCAAAATTAAATTGTTAATATCTTTTTGCGCTTATTGTTACTTGAATTCTTACAAATAATAATCATATTATATTATTTTTCTTACGTATTAGCGATAAATAGTGTTTTTAATCGATGAAATAAGAAAATTTAACATTTACGTCGATTATTATTGCACTTAATCTATATAAATTTGTCGTGTTGAGTTGTTAATCCCAAATTAACGATATAAACAAATTGAAAAACAAAAAAATTAAACATAACGCTAGTTAAAATCTTAACCTACTTACTATGAAAAAATTATGTACTCTATTGGGAGTTCTTCTATTTGTTTCAGGAAGTGCCCAAACGACAAATGTTACTTACAAAACATCGACTTTAAATTTCTCAAACCCAGAACGAGGTTTTTATAAACATACCTCGGCAGGTACTGGAACTTATAAAGCTTTGACTCAAACAACTATAACTAATTACAGAGTTCTTAATAATATTTCATTAATATATAGAGCATTTCCTTTAAATGATTTTATAGATACACCTATTTCAGAAAGTTACTTAGCCAATATGCAGAGTGATTTTGATAAAATTAGAAAAGCTGGAATAAAATGTTTTATTCGTTTTACCTATTCTGATGATCAAGATGTACCCAAGAGAGATGCTACTAAAGAAATGATGTTAACACATATAAAGCAAATAAAACCGCTTTTACAAGCAAATGAAGATGTTATAAGTTTAATGCAGGCTGGGTTTATAGGAGCTTGGGGCGAATGGTATTATACCAGTCAAGCTGATTTTGGTGGTGAAGGTTATGATGGCTTAAAAGCAACAACAACTAACATAAATAATAGGAAAGAGATTGTTGAAGCATTATTAGATGCTTTGCCTGCAAGCAGAATGCTTCAAGTGAGAACTCCTACATTTAAACAAGGATTGTATTCTAAAAATGCATTAACTACTACGCAAGCATTTTCAGAAACATCTTTAGCAAGAATAGGACATCACAATGATTGTTTCTTAGCCAGCTCTTCAGATTATGGGACTTATAATGACGTAACTACACAATATCCTTATCTAGCTCAAGACACAAAATTTGTTCCTATGGGAGGCGAAACTTGTACTTTAAATTCTCCAAGAACCGATTGTGCCACTGCTCTATCAGAAATGAAAAAATTCCATTGGTCATTTTTAAATTTAGATTATTATCCTGGCGTAATTGATGGTTTTGAAGCCAACAATTGTTTTACAGATGTTCAAAAAGAATTGGGTTACCGATTTCAGTTAACAACTGCTACTTTTCCAAAATCACAATTATTAAAAGATAAATTACCAATTACTTTAAAAATTATAAATAGTGGTTTTGCTGCTCCTTTTAATGAACGAAAAGCCTATTTAGTTTTAAAAAATTTGGCAACTAATCAAGTCTTTTCAATTTTGATGGCTTCAGACCCTAGAACTTGGCTTGGTCCAACTGAATTAACCATTAACGAAAATCTTACTTTACCAACTAATTTAACTACTGGTAATTATAAATTGTATTTACATCTTCCTGATAACATGCCTACATTGGCAAATAGATCTGAATATGCGATTCGTTTTGCAAACGATAATATTTGGGATGCTACCACTGGTTATAATGATTTAAATTATACTATTAATGTTACTGACATTAATTTAGGTACAGTTGATTCTTCTAAAATTAACATGACTATTTATCCTATACCTAGTAACAATGAATTGACTGTAGAGTTTGAAGGTATTAACGATTATCAAATTACTATGTTTAATTCGTTAGGGCAAAACGTTATAATTTCAAAAAAATCAGAAGCTAATAAAACAATAATTAATACATCAAATTTAAGTGAAGGATTGTACTTTTTAGAATTTGCTAAAGGTGCTTTTAGAGATACTAGAAAAATTATTATTAAACATTAATTTTTAATACAAAATAAAAAAAGGATTATATGTTTTATATAATCCTTTTTTTTAAATTTAATATTATCTTATTGTTGCTCAATAATAATTTTCTTTTTTGTTTTCTTTTTCAAGTTGTATTTTACTCCAAATCGAAAAGCATTTGAATAGAATTTATCTTGATCATAAATCTCAAAATTAAATGTCAGCGCTGTATAATCAAATAATTGATAGGATAAATTACCTATATAACGTCTGAAATTTTTAGTATAATCGTCAAGGAAATATCCGGCTTCTACTCTTGAATTAAAATTCCTAATTTTAAATTCCCAACCTATACCTGTTCCTCCAAAGTTTCTATTTGAAAGCATCCAATACGGATATCCATCTTCTAAATCTCTGTTACCTCGTGTTATCTGACCTTCAATAAAAGGTACAAATTTTGATTTTCTTATTACGCCTTTGTCTAAAACCATTCTTAATGATAGAGCTCCTTCTATACCATCATCAAAAGTGGCAATTTCATAATTATCCTTGTCAATGGTTGTAAATACCTTTCTGGCCAATGGTGATTTTCTATTTGGATTAAGAATTGCGGTATTGATAGTGTCTCTTGAAAGTAATCCGTTAGTATAATAATTTCCTTCAAATGAAATGTTAGTATTAATTACTTTAAATAAATAAAAATCTTGGTTTAAACTCAAACGTAAATTATATATATTCTGGTTTAATCCAGGTGCAAACTCTACTGGCAACAGATTAAGTTCGGCCGATCTAAAGCTTTTTTCTTTTGCTTTACTATATCCTAAACCAGCTTGATAATAGGCTTTTGTAGCTTCATTTGCCTCTACTCTAGCTCTATACCAGTATTGTGGTTTACCCTCTATTTCAGCTGTTTTAAACTTGTATTCTAAACCACCCAATGTGTTTTCATAATTACTTGGGTAATTGGTATCAATTACTAATTTATAGTATTTAGTTCGAGTAACTCCTACGCTATGAAGGTTCTCCTTTTTGTCATAAAAATTATAGGAAAAAATATTATTAAAAAATGAATTTACATTTTGATTGGTTTGCAGTAAAGAATTGAAATCAACAAAATCACCTTTAGTTAATCTGTATTCTTTAACTATAGCTTTCATAACATTTGGATAGAATAATTCAGACTCATTCTCTATTAAATACTGTTGAATTTCATCCTCTTCATACACAACATCTTTATTGTATGTTTTTCTTAAATCTTCTTTATCTTCACTTTCAGGTAAAGAATTAGCTAAAATCCAAGCCTCTTTAAAACGACCCATTTCATGATATACATTACTCATAAGTATTTTTGCCTTATCATCATTAGGATTCTCTGCAATATATTTTAAGTATTCTTTTTCAACCAATTTAGATTGTCCTGACTCAATATACCACCCCATTTTGGTTGCAAAATCAATGTTCTTTGCTATTGACGACCATTCTATTGCTTTACGATAATCTAAACTATCGGCATATAACCAAACTATTTGCTCGCCAAACTCAGCAAAATCTTCTGTTGGTTTTTTATCACTTAACTCTTTAATAGCTTCTAAAGTATCGTATTCTAATAAATGCCTTAGATAATTTTTATAATTTGTAGTAGAATTGTCAATGGCATATAAATTTTTCAGCGCCATTCTAATTTTTAACTCATTTTCCTCAGTATTGTAATTGTTAATATAAGTATTTAATAATTCTTTATCAAACGGATTGACTAATAACTGCTCCGTAGTCCATTTTTCTGTTATTGCATCATTGGGATATCCTATTACTCTATCTAATTCTTTTGAGTACATGATGTTTTCTTTTGTAGGATATTTTTTTACATGTTCGTCTAATAATTTCCATACTTCTGTTCCTCTTTCATCCCAAGACATATATTTACTATACTTATTCCAAGTTATTGAATCAATATCTGGAGTATTTATCATTTTATTTTTTAAGCTAGCTAAATAAATATTTAACTTTTTCTTTTCAAGTTCTTCAAAGTAAGCGCCTGATCTAAATTTCTTTACAGCAATATTATAGAGTTTTACTTCTTCAAGTACTGCCCTATTTAAGCTTGCTTGATTTGCTTTCTGATTTGGTGTTTTATAGTTTAAATCTAATATGGTTATTTTAGGTTTATTGTTATAAATAGAATACATATAGCCATCTAAGAAAGGGGTTTTAGAAAATAATGCCACTTCATTTTTGAGTCTGCCTTCAATTTTTTCGGCATTTTCTGCACTACCGTACATGAACCAATATTGTTTTGTTACTTCTCCTGGATTGGTTTGACTAATAGTATACAATCCATTTTCGGATTTATGATTATATCTTGATGCACGCCAATCAATAACAATTTCGGCAGCATCATTTCCGTTTAAAAAACGTAATTGTGGATACGCATTTGTTATTTGTTTGATATATTTTTTAAACTCAGGAAGCATGGCTTTATCACTGCCTTTTGATTTTCTCCAACCATAATTTAATTCATTTCTTAAGCTATAATGTCCCGCTCTTGCATTTGCAGTACTAGGAATTTGAAAAACATCATCAGGATGCACAAAATGTGTCCAAATTCCTGTAAATAAATACATTGATTGTTGATAATACTTTGCTTCTTCGCTCATGTAAAAGCCACTTGAAATTCTTGGATAATCAAAAAAATCGTTATTGTAAGGATCATAATCAAATTCTCTGTCCCCACCTTCTTTTTTTATACCTAAATACAAACTACACATATATTTTAGCGAAGGCATTGCTTTTTTAAGTTCTTTAATTCCTTCTTTATCAATGTCGTTTGAGGGTGGTACATAAGTTGTAGGTAATTTACCAAAATTACTGATTTCCCATTTTTTCTTCACGGTATTCATGGAAGTATTAATAAATATAGGATTTTTCCATAAATGTTTTAATAAAGAAACATGATTGTATCCATGAAAAGCAATTTCGTGACCGTCATTAGCTACATCTTTAACAAGCCAATCAGGAATAGGTTCAGTTTTATTGTTTATTGTAATTTTTCTTGAATTCCATTGGTCTAAAGTAAATGGTGGAACTATCTTATTTCTATAATCAAAAGTGGTCATTGCTGAGTAAGGAATTTTATATTCTTTAGCTAATTTTTTCATATCGGGCCACCATACTTTTTTTACAAAATCCTCCATATTCATATTCATTTCTGAAGCAATTGGTTCTGCCATAATATTATAAAGAGGAGAAGGGAAATCATCAAGAAATATGGTACTTGTATTTGCAACAGGATAAGGTATTGCTTCTAGACCTTTTAAAATTCCTGCAAATAATAATCCTCTATCTTCTTTAAGGAAATTGTTTGTGCTATTAATGAGAATTACACGACCAGTACCTATTTTATTTTCTATAATTGTAGGGTAATTTTTATTATTAAGAGCTGTTGCCAAAAATTTAATTTTGTTAGAGAAATTTGATGATGCAAATCCATAATGTTTCAAATTAGAGAAGTACTTTTTATCTTTTGCGTTTGGGAAAATATTATAATTAAAATAAAATCCCGAGGATTTGACATCTGTGGCAAATTCGGCTTCTGGTATAAATCCGAAAAAGTAAGAAAATCTATGATCTTCATTTGCATATGGCAAAAAAAGTGTTCCTCCATTGGTTACAAAATCTAATAGTTTAGGTATAGAAGCATCATTTAACTTTTTTGTATCATAAACTGATAAAACTCTAGTGGATGAAGCTATCTTAATAGTTGAATTCCATAAGTTTAGTGGTATGGAGCGAAATGGTAGTTTTGTATAGTCACATGTTTTTTTAATATTTGCATTATACAACTTGCTTTGAATCTCTTTTTCGTCAACTATAAATTCTATTAGCGGTTGATTACTCATACCAAGTTCGGCATATCTCTTAAATACTTTATCTTCTTCATTTTTTACATCTTCTTTTAAATCAATTAAATCCGCAATTTTTAAATCTGACCAATCATCTAAACCCTCACAACTAGATATAGCAAGAAATCCTAATACAAATAGGAGGAATTTTAAACTTACTTTAAGTTTTGTGTTTATAAATTTCATTTTAAAATATTAAATCAGAAATTTTACTTTCTTCGGGTTCATTAACAATTTCATAAACTTTTAGTACGTCTGAATTGTAAAAAAGATTTATTTTTCTGCCTCTATTTTTCAATTCTTTAAGTCTCTTTTTTAGCAATGAATTTAAATTTTTATTTGCTGCAAAAGCATTATTTTCAGTTTTACTTTTGTCATTTAAAACAAAAACCAAAACGCTTTTAGTTAGTGTGTATTTTGGATACTTTACTAAAAATTTTGGGTCTTTTATGTTTTTAAAATAGATCGCATCTCTTTTAAGATAGTCTTCTATAAAGAATTCATAGTTTATAAAAAAGTGTTTATTGGCACTTATAACCTCAGTAGCAGGATCATTTACAACTGAATATTTCAAATGAAAGAAACTTTGATAGATTTTATCGTATGCATTTAATATTTCCTTTGGAGTTTGATCAGATTCGGTTAGTAAATTAATATTTTTCTTTTGGTAATGTATAGAATAATAGACTATTACAGTTATTAATACACTAACAGTTAAAGGACTAAACCTTTTAAATCTATGAAATACAAAATTCAATATTCTAATAACAATTGCTGCATTAAATCCTATAACTATAGGAATAAAAATAGATAAAGAATTATGCAACATGTCAATATCAATCCACTCGCTTTTAACATAAGTAAGTGCAATTAGAAAATTAAAAAAAATGAAAAAAACAATGGCTGATCTCCAATTTTCTTTTCTTAATATTACCAACAATAATACAAAAAATAAGCCAATGAAAGTACTTAATTGAGCGTAAAAGATGATTAATTTATAAGGTAAAATTAGTTGTGGTACATAGGTATAAGAACTCACCGAAAGTAAATTGGATTGCAAATAATCAATTATTCCAATTCTTTGAAAATAACATGCAAAACTATAAATAGCAAATAATAAAAGAAGTGCTAAAAAATAAGATGAAAATGCAATTAAGTTATCTATCTTATATTTTCGTTTTGTAAAAATTAAACCAATTATTAAAAAAGGAGGAATTAAAATTAAAAGTGTAAATAAATCTATTAAACCAATAGTTGTAAAAACTAAAACAAAACTTACCAAAAAAGAGACTTTACTTATTTTTAACAATGTTGGTTTTAAATAAAATACAAAAGCGGGTAAAGCAAATGTTAGGGCCATAAAAGTTGGATTGCCTTTTAGTAAAAAGTAAATATTTAGAGGTGTCAAAACATAAACCATTGCAAAAAAAAGCGAGGCAATTGTAGGAGCAAGTATTTTAGAAGGAGTTAATTTGTTGATAATCCAAAATATAATAATGGCTATAAGTGTTGACTCTAAAATTGAAATTACTTGAAGTGCAATTTCAGGGCTTACATCAGTAATTTTGCCGTAAAAATTAACAAAAGCTAATTCAGCATCGGTAGCTAATTCGTAAGTAAACCAATATTGATTATCAAACTGAATAACTTTATTCAAATCATAAATCCAAGCATCTGACAGCGAATAATTATCATATATTATAAAGTAATACCTACTGGCAAATGTTACAGCGCCAATTAATATTGTGAGAATTAAAATTAGAGTATTGTTGTTTCTTTCTTTATTTGAAGACTCGAATGAAAACCAAAACCAAAAAGATTTTTTGTTTTCAATATTTCTCAAAAAGTCTAATAATGCAGTCTTTATTTGAGTATTAAAATAATTCCTAGGATTTGCAAGATTTTTTATTCCTATAATATCAATTAAAATGATAAATAAAAAGATGATTAAACAGTTAAATAAATTATATGCGTTTAATTGTACTAAAATAAAAATCATTACGATTAATATACTACTGTATCGAAACCAATTGGTGACAATAAAATCTAAAAAATTTACATGTCGTTTAACATTTACAAATTTCCTGTGTAAGTAAAATAAAAACAGTATGATACCGCAAAGTCTTAAAAAACCCATTAATATGGAACTTGTTAAAAACATCATACTTTTATTATTTAAATTTAGGAATACTTTGTAAGTCAATATTACCTATAAAGTATTCAAATTTTGATGGTTCAATTTTTTCAACTATTTGATTGAATAATTTTTTAGAATCAGCATATTCAATTAAAATAACTGGAATCTTTGAGTTTTCATTAATAGATTTTAATCTAATTAATTGATTAATAAATTCATTATTGTCTCTTAAATTGTAGCTTTTGTCTTTAAAACTATAATTGCTAGCAACTGACTCTATAACAATTGCATTAATGTAAGACGCAGTTTCGGGAATTAAATCTAAACCAGCATTTTGTAAAAACTCCTTTTTTGGATAAATTTCTTTTATCTTTTTTAATAAATTAACTAAATCCTTTTTTTGATCTTTTTGAGGACCATAAATCGTGAAATTATCTATATTATCTAAAAACAGGCCGTCAAATCCTTTTGATAGCGTTTTATCTACAATACTTAATAAAGTTTCTTGAGTTTTATTTGATTTAAGGTTTAAATAATAGCTGTCCCAATTTTCGTTTTTTCCTATTGTATTTTCTTTTAATACTTTAAAATAAGGAGCATTTATATTTACCTCACCTAAGCTAATATAAGCAAATACTTTTGAATTTTGAGCTTTGATTGTTTTAATTTGCTTAGAAGTGTAGTTCAACGACTCTAATATAACATAAGTATAGCCTTTTATAGATTCTGGTTTTACTTTACCATAACAAACCAAAACAGTACTTTTTTTTACAGTGCTTTGGAATGGTGTGTTAGTCAATATTGATGGTAAAATATAAAGCAAAATTTTAATAAGCTGCATAATAATAGTAATCTAGATTCTTGAAAAACTTGATATTTGCTTGCAAAGTTAACGCTACAAAAAGTCCTGCTCCAAAAAGCATTCCAACAACACTGTATTCATAAGCAAAAAATCGACTTAACACAAAACCTAAAAATAAATTAAGTAAACAGGCATAAATTATTGATTTTAATGGTTTTAACGACTGACCTAATGTGAATAAATACAAAGAGTTAAGCATCCCCCAGGCAAGTAACATATACCCTACTCCTCCTATTACACATACTTTTATACTTAAATTTAATAGCACTTCATGAAACTGGGCTTCAAATCCCCAAGAGGCCGTTATTATAAAATAAATGAATGTAAACGCTGCAAAGCTAGTTAAAAAAAGCAATAAAACTTGTTCCCAATACATTTTACGAAGCTGATTGTTAAATACCTCTGGAGTTTTGTGATCAGTAATTTTTTGTCCTATATCAATAAATCTTGTGAATGATGCTATACTATACTCTAAAACTCCTGAGAGTAATAAAAAAACTAATATAGCTAAATCCATTCCTAACTCATAATTTTTTTCAAAATAAACTAAAAAAGGTAGATTTCCGTTAATTCCAGAAGACCATGCCATGATTCTATCCATGAAGATGAATACATAAATAAAAATCCCGTAAAAGAAATATTGATAGTTATGATACAACAAAACGGGAACCTTGATTTTATTACCACTTATAGATTTTTTATTTTTTGTTAATCTAGAAAAGTATATAACTAAAAATAATTTTGATACTAATATAGCTGTTGCAATACCTATCCAATGGGTTGCAAAAATCAATAAAGTTGTTGTTTCTTTCAAAACAATCGAAACGACAGTTCCTGAAAAAATAGCTAAAGTAATTACCCAGCGTTGTTTAATAGTGTGTAAAGGAGCTAATAGTAATAATAACATTCCTATTAAGAAAGCATATGCAAAAACTACAAACAAGATTTCATAAGGGTAAATATGAAAAAAGAAATTTAATAGAAAGATAACTGCCAGTACTACAAAAATTGAAATCATCCCAACTTTGTGTAAATAGTTAATGGTTTGCTTCATCATTTTATAATCTTCATAATTAAAGTAAAAAGATGCTTGCTTACCAATAACTTGAACAAAACCTCCAGTAGATATTAAACCAACAACTACCCCTAGTACTACGGCAGTTGATTGTATTTCGTTGAATCCGACAAAAGTCCATAAGGAGTAACCAAAAAATATAATTGCAGCTATTTGAATTAAAATGGGCAGAAGATGAAAAATCCCTAGTGAATAATATTCAGCAAAAATCTTTGCCTTTACCCACAAATAATCAGAAACTTGAATAGTTTTTGGTTGAGTAGCTTCAACTTCTTTTTCTTTGGCATTTTTAGCTCCTAAATAATATTCATCTGTTGTTAGTTCATAGAATACTAAATCTGCTAAATCTTTTATGGAGTTAAATCCATAATCATCTTTAGTGTCCTTTTCTCGTATTCCTAATGATTCTATTGTAGCAGCAACAACTTGGCTACTTACGGGCTTGCCGATTTTGTCCTTAGTATTTTCTATTAAGGCTCTAATGTTTGTGAAGTGATTTTCCATTGTAGATTTGGGTTCTATTTTTGGTTAATTAAAAAAAGTGCTCTTTATGATGCCTCCATAGCCTCTTCTTGATGTATTTGTGTATTAAGATATATTGGCTCTTGAACTTTTTTGTTGACTATGAAATCGTAAGCAATCTCATATTCTTTTATGAATTTATCTATTGTAAAATTATCTATTACTTTTTTACGGGCATTTTTACCCATTTGTCTTCTTAAAACTTCATCTTGTAATAAAGTGATAACACTTTTTCCTAATGCTTTGTAATCTTTAGGTTTACAAATAAATCCACATTTCTCATCTAATGCTTCAGTTACTCCTCCTACATCAGTAGCAACTACAGGAATTCCGCAACTCATTGATTCTAAAACAGTATATGGAAAACCTTCAGAAATAGAAGTTAATATTGAAATATCACCTTCGCAAAAAAGTTCATGTGGTTTATCATGATAACCTGCTAAAATGAAGTTTTCTTCTAAGCCTAATTTTTTGATAAGTGTTGTGCACTCTTTTGTATATTCTGGAACTGCATTATTATCTCCATAAACCAAATATTTCACATTTGGGATTTCTTGTTTTACAACATCACACGATTTAATCATTGTGATAATATCTTTTAATTCAAAAATTCTAGCTGCTGCAACAACAGTCGGAACATTTTCTAAATGTGCTGGTTTTGCTATAGGTGAAAAAAGATCAACATCTATTCCATTATAAATTACGTCAATCTTGTTTGGATTTGCTCCATACATTTTTTCCCAAGAAATATTGAATTTATTTACTGATAAAATTAAATCAGATTTGTAATACACTACTCTTGTTATACATTCTGAGAACTTAATTAATAAGTTTTTCAAGAAAAATGAATATTCAGATGAATTTATAGCAATCAATCGTTCTCTAATGAAAACACCATGCTCTGTTGCAATAATAGGGGTGCCATATTTGTATTTTAAAACTAAAGCAGGAATTACAGGAAAACCTGATAATGTTAAGTGCGAAACGTCAACTTTAGGAACATCGATAGAAATTGGAATCAAGAAACGATAAATCCAACGCATTCCTACTGTAAAGTCATATAATGTTGCGCTATAATGGTTGTCTTTAGCAATTATTTCAGAAACTGTATTACAAAAAGATTTCCAAACAGCTACACTCTTCATAGTATTTTTGTAATCGTGTTTTTGAAAAAACTGCCACATATCAAAAATGGTATCATCAATATCTTCTACATCTGATTTTTCATTGTATATGTGATTCAACAATCTTTCAAAAATCGGAATAAATTTTTCGACTATTTCATCTGAGTCGTTTTGTTCCTTTCTATTTACTGTTTTGTGGTATTTCTTACCATAACTTATAAGTTCTTGAGGCTCAAGCGGAGACCATAGTGGAACTTGTATAACATTTTTTACATTATCACTCAATTCATATTTAGATTTTTGCTCAAAATCTGCATTAATAGAATATAAAGTATAATTAACATTTTTAACTTTATTACAAAGCATATGAGCCCAAGTTGAAACTCCACCTCCATTAAATGGATAAGTTCCTTCTAAAATTAACATTACATCGTACTTGCTTTTCATATTTTATAAAGTTTGTTCTTTGCATTCTAAAACCAATGGTTTTTTGTATAAAGTGAGTTTAATACTGTTTTAACATTTGTTTCTTTAGCAAAGATATTTTGACTTTATTTAATAAAAAAAGAATGTCTCTGAAATCTGTTGTAAACACTTATAAAACCGATGAAATACACGTTTAGTTATCCCAAATGTGATTACAAAAAATAGGTTAAAATAAATAAAGTTAGTACATCGATAAAATGATGTATTTCATCGAGTTGACCATTTTAGGAAATGAAAATTAGAACATATTTTCTCTAATTTTTTTTCCAATAAGTAAAATTAGTTTCAATTTGTAGTCTTCGATAAGCCATTCTCTATAATTTTTACTGCAATGACTTAAACATTTTGCATAGCGTTTCATTCTACATTCTATATCGTCTTGAAGCTCTTTTGCTAATTGTTTTGCTTCATACAACCCTTCTGAATTATCAACACACATACTAGCATGCTGTTCTAAAGATTTTTCAACGACAACTTTAGAACGAAGATTTTGTGCAATGGCAATTTTGTGTTCTTCATCAATATCAAAAGTAACTACTTTAGTTTTACTAAATTTAGCTCGCAATTCAGGTGGCATTTGATATTTAAAATAGAGTTCTATTTCAGCATCATCACGTAAGTTTTCTAAATAAAATTCGGGAGATTTAAAGATATGTTGCCAATCTACGGGTTCGCTCCACAATCCGAATCTTGCCGCATTATTTCCTAAATCTATTACAATGAAAGTATCTTTATTAGGTAATTTTCTAGAACCACGGCCTATCATCTGATAATATAAAGTCAATGACTTTGTGGCGCGATTTAAAATAATAGTTTCTACCGTAGGTTCATCAAATCCTGTTGTTAATATGCCTACAGAAGTCAATATAGCATCTGGCGTTTTTTTAAACCAAGCTAATATTTCTCTTCGATCCTCAGCATTACTTGTGTTGTCTAAATGTCGAATCGGGTAACCAGCTTCTCTAAAAGTTTCATAAACATAGAGCGATGTGTTGATTCCGTTATTGAAAATTAATGTCTTTTTACCCAGCGATTTTTCTGTATAAGCATGCAACAATTTTTCTTGCATAGCCATATTAGAGTATAAATCATCGGAAGATTTTACCGTATAGTCACCGTTAATTCCAACTTTTAATGAGGTTAACCCAACATCGTAACTATAAGTGATTGCTTTTGCTAAAAAGCCATTATTTATTAGTGACAAAATGGTATCTCCTACTACCAATTCATCATAATTTTGATTCATGGGTAACTTGATATTAGAACTTAATGGAGTTGCTGTTACGCCAAGTATAAATGCATTTTTGAAAGAACTTAATAATTTTCTAAAAGAATTATAATGTGCCTCATCAATGATGACTAATCCAATGTTGTCTAAATGTAATTTCTCATCATTTATACGATTTTTTAAAGTTTCTACCATGGCAACAAAACACGAATAATCGTTTTGATCAGGAAGTTCTTTTACTTTACTATTTATGATTTTATTTTTTACATCAAAAGTTTTTAGCATTTTTGATGTTTGCTTGCATAGTTCTATTCTATGGGTAAGTACAACAACTTTCTTATCGTGTTTAGATAAATATCGTCTAACAATTTCAGAGAAAATTACTGTTTTCCCTCCTCCTGTAGGTAATTGATATAATAAATGATAATTGCTAGGAGAATTGTCTAAACGCTCAAAAATGGCATTAATGTCACCTTTTTGGTAACTGTAAAGCTCTTTTTTCTCTTCTACTTCAAGATCAAAATCTTTTTGAGACATATTCTAATTTTTGAATTTTGCAAAAGTACACCTAAAAAAGAGTTATTCGATGTTAAAATAAATGTATTTGATTTAAATACTAAAAATTAATATTCTAAGCGTTCTAAAATGGCATTGAATTCGTAATTATTAGACCAATTTTGTAAAATAGCAGTATCTCTAATAGTGTTCGCTCTAGATTGAAATTCGTAAAGAATATTTTTTTCAATCATAAAACTAATAGCTTGCTGAAAAGAGTTGAGCATTCTTTTATAAAATAATTCTTGTTTGATTACTTTCTCAGAAGTATATGTTTGAGCAATTTCAATGGTGAACAACATTAAATCGGCAATAATAAATGAGTCAACACCAAGAAGAATAAAATGTTTGATGTATTTTTGAGAAATGGAACGTCTTAGCTTTGCTTTTTTTCCTCGGATGGGAAAATATTCATTAGAAATTTTGAGTTTAGCTTCTTGAACTAATTTTTTTTCATTTGGATTAAAAACAAAATCATAATATACTTTTACATCAGTAAACTTATCATAAAGTTCAAGAATCTGCTCTTCAAGTTGTTCTTTATTAAGTTCGGTTATATATTTTTTTAAATCTCGTTTGCTCATTATTTGTTAATATTTAACAAAAGTAAGCTACTTTACCTATCAAAAACGAATGATATTAACTAATTTTGCAATATCAAAAAAAATAAAATAAATAAATGAATAAGATTTTTAAATATACTGCGATACTTGAAGGATTTTCATACCTAGCACTATTGTCTAATATGCTTTTTATTAAACCAAATAACACAGATCTCTATAAATTTTTTTTATTTCCTATTGGAATGGCGCACGGAATATTATTTATTGGATATGTTATTTTTTCAATTTTGATTAAAAACAATCAAAATTGGAGTTTTAAAGACTTAGTTGTCGTGAATATTGCTTCATTTATACCATTTGGAACTTTTTACATTGAAAAAAAGTATTTAAAAAATGCATAACACATTGAATAAAATATTTGATTGGTGTTATCCTTTACTAAGAAAATGGGGATTTCAAGATACCTTAGCTTCTTATTTGAGTTTGGTTGTCAATATTGCGATTCTTTGTTTTTTTTCCTATATCATTTATTTAGTATTTCGATTTGTTTTAGTTCGATTAATGGAAATCATTGCCAAAAAAACTAAAACGAAGTTTGACGACTTATTAATATCCAATAAAACTACTAAATACATTTCGCATCTTATTCCACTTTTATTCATTTATAAATCAGTGCCAATTATTTTAAATGATTATGTTTATTGGGAATCCATCTTCGGAAAACTAGTCGGCATTTATATTGTCTTATTGGTGTTATGGATTATTAGAACCATCTTTAATGCGTTTAGAGACTATCTAAAACTAATACCGGAATATAGTGACAAACCCATTGACAGCTTTATTCAGGTTATCATGATAGTATTGTGGATGATTGGAATTACTGTCATTATTTCAGAATTATTTGAAATTAAACCGAACACTTTATTTACAACTCTTGGAGCGGTTTCAGCAATTGTTATTTTAATTTTTAGAGATACTATATTAGGATTTGTGGCTAGTGTTCAAGTTTCACTAAACGATATGGTTCGAATTGGTGATTGGATTACCTTTGATAAATTTGGTGCAGATGGAGATGTAATTGAAATTAACTTAGCTACAGTAAAAGTTAGAAATTTTGACAATACAACCACTACAATTCCAACTTATAGTATGATTTCTGATTCTTTTAGAAATTGGCGTGGTATGCTCAATTCTGATGGTAGAAGAATAAAAAGGCATCTATTAATAAAAGCAAAAAGTATTCGATTTTTAAGTGAAACCGATTTGGAAAACATGAAAAAAATCCAAATTATAAGCTCTTATATTGATGCACGTCAAAAAGAAATAGAAAAATACAATACCCAAAATAACATCGATAAATCGTTACCAATAAATGGTAGAAACCTAACCAATTTTGGTTTGTTTAGAAAATATATAACAGAATATCTTTATCATTACCCCAGCCTTAATAAAGATATGATTCTAATTTGTAGACAATTGCAACCAACAGCTCAAGGAATTCCATTAGAGATTTATACTTTTACAAAAGACAAACGTTTTGAAAATTATGAATACATAATGGCCGATATTTTTGATCATATTTTTGCGTCTATTACCTATTTTGATTTAGAAGTTTTTGAGATGCCTACAGGTAATAGTTCAACGGTTTAAAATAGTGAATTCTAATCTTCTAAACGATCACTTATATATTCAATTTCGGTTTTGCCATGTGGCTTTGGCTTACCATTTTCGTCAAGAGAAACCATAGTTGTTGTATCGATAGTAATAATAGTTTCTCGTGTCATCATATTTCGAGCTTCCGATTTTAAAACAAGTGAAGTTGTTCCAAATTTAACCACGTCAATTCCAATTTCAATAATATCGCCCTGCCTAGCTGAACTTCGAAAATTAATTTCAGACATGTGTTTAGTTACTATTCTAGGATTTTCTAATTGAATAATTGCATATAAAGCCAACTCTTCATCTAACCACGCTAAGAGTTTGCCACCAAACAATGTACCGTTGGGATTTAAATCTTCGGGCTTCACCCATTTTCTTGTATGAAATCGCATTTTGATTGTTTTTATTTAATGTAAAAATAATCATTTTACTATTGCTTTTTTCTTTAATTTTAAAACAAAAAAGTATGATACAAAGAGATGTATTGCTAAAAGAATTCAGAGGTGAATCTATTGGTGAAGTAAATGCTACTTCATCAGCTGACGAAGCATTTCAAAATCAGGTACTTCGACCAATTTTAAAATTGCAAAACGATTTGCTTGTTCTGTCTTTTAAAAATTATGTCAGTAAAAACAAAATCGATTTTAAAACCAAGTCAGTCGAAAAAAAACTTATGAGTATTGAAAATGCCGTTCAAAAAGATATTAAGTATAGAAATGCTTTAAAAGGAATGATTATAGGACTATTTACAATTGATGAATATTCAACTTATATAAAAAACTCTTCCAATTTAAATAAAAGAATGATGGGAATGCTAATAGAGAGATTAAAAAGTCAAGCGCAATTATTTGATGAGTACTAAAATATCAACAAAACTACAAATTACTTTTGGGGCAGATTTCCATAAATTAATAGCCAATTTTAGTGCTATTTTTATAGTTTTTTATTTATAATTGCTAAAACAAACTGATATGAAAGAAGAATATTTCAAATGGTATTCCCCAAATTTAAGTAGAGAAATTGAAATGCTTGTTTTTGGTCATGCTGGTTATCCTGTTATTCTTTTTCCAACCTCTATGGGAAGCTTTCATGAAAATAAAGATATGGGTCTAATTGAATCTGCTAGATGGTATATTGAACAAGGATTAATTCAAATTTTTTGCCCAGATAGTATTGATAAAGATAGTTTTTACAATAAAAATGTTTATCCCGTTCATCGCATTCAAAACCACGTTTGGTATGACAAAATGATTTGTCACGAAATTGTTGAACGAGTAAAAAACAATGCTAAATCAGGAAAAGTTGCAGTTGCTGGTTGTAGTTTTGGTGGCTATCATGCTGCCAATTTTGCCTTTCGGCATCCAGGTTATGTGAGTCATATGTTTTCAATGAGTGGCGCTTTTAGTATAAAAAGCTTAATGGATGGTTTTCATAATGATGATGTTTTTTATAACAGTCCAGAAGATTATTTATTCGGACTAAATGATAACGAGTTGTGGAATATGGATATTGTTTTAGGAACTTCCAATTGGGATATTTGTTTTGATGCTAATTTAAAACTTAGTAAAGTTGTTAGCGATAGAAATATTCACCATTGGCTAGACATTAGACAAGACAGAGAACACGATTGGCCAGTTTGGAAAGAAATGTTTCCCCATTATTTATCAAGAATTAAATTTTAAAATTATACTCAAATGAAAAAAATTGGAATATTGTTCGGGATGGAAGATACATTTCCACAAGCATTTATTGACAGAGTAAATTCAAAAAATGAGAAAGGAATTATAGCCGAAGCAGTAAGTATTGATAAAGTTATTCAAAATAAAGACGGAGAATATGCTGTAATTATTGATAGAATTTCTCAGGATGTTCCTTTTTATCGTGCGTATTTAAAAAATGCAGCACTAACTGGTACTAACGTAATTAATAACCCTTTTTGGTGGAGTGCTGATGATAAATTTTTCAATAACGCCTTAGCAGATAAATTAGGAGCACCACTTCCTAATACAGTAATTCTACCTTCGGCAGAACATCCTACAGATACCACAGGAAAATCATTCCGAAATCTAAAATACCCTATGGATTGGGAAGCAATTTTTGAATATATTGGATTTCCTGCGTATATGAAACCTTATGCAGGTGGCGGTTGGAAAAATGTATATCGATTAGAAAATAGAGACGAGTTTTGGGATGTACATAAAGAAACAGGACAGCTTGTAATGATGCTTCAAGAAGAAATTGTCTTTACCGAATATTTTAGAGTGTATTGTTTAGGCTGTAAAGCGGTTAAAATAATGCAATATGAACCAAGAAACCCGCATCATTTACGTTATGTAATTGATGGTCCTTCAGTAGATAAAAAGCTTTTAGCCACTATAAAAGACTATACTTTAAGACTTTGTAAAGGTTTAGGGTATGATTTTAATACCGTAGAGTTTGCCGTTAGTGACGGAATTCCCTATGCTATTGATTTTGGAAATCCAGCTCCAGATGCAGAATTAACTTCCGTTGGTGAAGAAAATTTTGAATGGGTTGTAGAAGAAGCTGCAAAGATGGCTATTGCAGCAGCAAAAAAACAAAAACCAGGAAAGATGAATCTGACATGGGGAACATTTATTAAAGACGCAGCTTCAGATCAATAAAAAATACAAGTCTATATTATGAAAAAACTACCTGTTTTTACTCTGGGAGTTGAAGAAGAATATCAAATCATTGACCCACATACCAGAGATTTGCGTTCTCATTTATCCAAAATTGTCGATGGTGCGAAAACTATTTTACATGAGCAAGTAAAAGCCGAAATGCATCAATCTGTTGTTGAAGTGGGTACCAACATTTGTAAGAATGTAAAAGAAGCAACTAGTGAAATTAAAATATTAAGAAGTAAAATTTTAGAATTAGCCCAAAAGCAAGACTTAGTTGTTGGTGGTGCAGGAACGCATCCGTTTTCTCGCTGGCAGGACCAACCTATTACTGATGATCCTCGTTACCATAATATTGTTAATGAATTACAAGATGCAGCACGCTCTAATTTAATTTTTGGAATGCATTGTCATGTTGGAATAGAAAATAGGGAAATTGGTTTACAAATACTAAATCAAGCATGCTATTTTTTACCACACATTTTTGCACTCTCAACCAATTCTCCTTTTTGGGAAGGCAGACAGACTGGCTATAAATCTTTTAGAACTAAAGTTTTCGATAAGTTTCCAAGAACGGGATTGCCCGAATATTTTGATTCCGTTAGTTCCTATGACAATTACTTAGAAACACTAGTAAAAACAAATTGTATCGATAATCCTAAGAAAATTTGGTGGGATTTACGCCTGCATCCATTTTATGACACTATTGAGTTTCGTATTTGCGATATGAGTTTGACAGTTGATGAAACCATGTGTATTGTGGCAATTATTCAAGCTATTGTTGCTAAATTATACAAATTGAGTTTGCATAACATGAGTTTCAATATTTATCGATTAGCATTAATAAAAGAAAACAAATTTCGTGCTGCAAGATATGGTATAGAAGGAAATATGATAGATTTTGGACTTCAAAAAGAAGTAGAAACCAAAATTTTAATTATAGAATTGCTCGAATTTATAGATGATGTTGTTGATGAATTAGGAAGTCGTGATCAAATTAATTATGTTCATACAATTATGAAAGAAGGAACAGGCGCTGATAAACAATTAGCAGTTTTTGAAAAAACAAATAACCTCTCAAAAGTAGTAGATTTTATTACTAGTGAATTTACTAACGGGTTGTAATAATATATTTTATCTTTGTAACTGTTTTACTTTCTAAAAAAATACCATGAGTGAGCAAACTATAAAAATCGCCATTTTAGATATGTATGACGGCGAGCCTAATCAAGGAATGCGTTGTATTATTGATATAATCAATCGATTTAATCGAATTGTAAGTTTCAAAATTTTTGATGTTAGGCGAAAATCGGAACTGCCAATTATTAAAGAATACGACATCTATATTTCAACTGGCGGACCAGGAAACCCTTTAATAGGTGATGGAAATTGGGATAAAAAATACTATTCTTTTATTGATGAATTAATGGTTTGGAATAAAGACAATGAAGTCAAAAAACATGTTTTGTTTATTTGTCATTCTTTTCAAATGGCTTGTAAACATTTCGGATTAGCCGAAATTACAAAACGTAATGATACTTCTTTCGGAGTAATGACGATTCATAAAACAAAAGAAGGAATTAAAGATCCTTTATTTGAAGGTTTAGCCGACCCTTTTTACGGAGTTGATTCTCGTGATTATCAAGTGGTTCAGCCTAAACTAAGTGTTTTTGCAAAGAAAGGAGCAAAAATCATTTCACTAGAAAAAATTCGTGATCACGTGCAATACGAACGAGCTATTATGGCAGTACGTTTTACAGATTATTTTGTAGGAACTCAATTTCATCCTGAAGCTGATCCGATAAGTTTTATAGCTAATTTGAGAAACGCTGCTACCAGAGAGAAAATCAAAAAGATGAAAGGGAAAAGAAAATTCAGAAACATGTTAGAGGATTTATTAGACGATGAAAAAATTTATAAAACTAACGAAACCTTAATACCAAATTTTCTTAGGATTGCTATAAATGACTTATTGAAAACAAAAAAAATTCTTTCTAATTAAATACTACTTTCAATAATGATTTCTAAATATCGTACTTTATTTAATGAGAGTTTTACTTTAAAAAAATACAAAGATTTACAAGACGATATTACTTCCGATTTTAATTATGTGCCAACATTTAGGCTGGCAGAATCTCCATTTTTTATTTCAAAAGAATTAAAACAACAATTAATTGAAGGTTGTAATGATGTTATACAATTCCTTCAAAAAGATGATTTTAAAAAACTTACTGACAAATCATTAGAGCTTAACACAAAGGTGCCTAATGAAGACGAACACACTACTTTTTTAGCAATAGATTTTGGAGTTTGCGAAGAAAACGGGGAAATATTGCCTAAATTAATAGAGGTTCAAGGTTTTCCAACATTGTATAATTATCAGTCAAATCTGTATACTAAATTTAAAAATCAATATCCATTTTTAGAAGAGCTAACCCCTTTTTTTGATGGGTTGACTCTAGAGGATTACATTTCAATTATTGAAAACGCTATTTGTAATAATTTACCAAAAGAAAATGTTATTTTATTAGAAATTGAACCCGAAAAACAAAACACCAGAATTGATTTTTTGTATTGCAATAGAGATATTGGTATACCCACCATTTGTGTAACAGCTATAATTAAAAGAGGCAATCAGCTCTTTTATAAAAACAAGAATGGAGAAGAAATTTTAGTAAAACGAATTTACAATCGTGTCATTTTTGATGAATTAGAATTGAGAAAAGACTTAAAACTCAATTTTAGTTTCTCAGATAATTTAGATGTTGAATGGGCTGGACATCCGAATTGGTTTTTCAGAATTAGTAAATATATTTTACCATTTTTAAAAGGAAAATATTTTATTGAAACTACTTTATTGAGTGATTTAAAAGAAATTCCAGTGGATTTAGAAAACTATGTCTTAAAACCTTTATTCTCCTTTTCCGGATCAGGAGTTATTTTTAACCTAAAAAGTGGAGATATTGAAGCTGTTAAAGAAAAAGATCTCTATATTCTTCAAAAAAAAGTACACTATATTCCAATTTTGCAATCACCTAATGGCAAGGTAAAAGTTGAAGTAAGAGTGCTTTGTGTTTGGAAAAAAAATGATACTGCTCCTACTCTATTGTGTAATTTGGTTCGTTTAAGTCGTGGTGAAATGATTGGCGTAAAATTCAATAAAGATAAAGATTGGGTTGGTGGAAGTATTGGATTGTTTGAGAAGTAAGATAAGCTGTGTTTAGTTTTCCTACTATGCTATGACTAGGAATATATTTTCTTTTTAAATTTATGATGATTAAACAGTAAAAACAACCCTCATTAATTATATCCTTACTTCTAAAGTATAGTTTACATCTCTATTCCGTTGCTTTTGAAACCTATAAATTATTACCCAAAATGGTTTATATCTTTTTAATCTGAGTTGCCTTTAAATTTATTTACTAAAAATTCCATTTCTGGTAGAAGTCATTAATAACATCGTAAAGTATCAATTCAAAAATGATAAAATTGAACTTTGCATTATAATTTGTCTCCACAAAGAGATTCAACTTTTACATCTTTTACCTTCATAACTCCAAATTCTTTCTTTCTAAAATGTTCCTTGATTCAACATTTATAATTAACTCCATTATTATATAGTTCTTCTTTAAAATGAGGTCTACAAGATTATTCGTTCTAAAAATTTTCTTTAAAACTGAATAAATTCAAAACCTTTTTAATAAAACATAACTCTTTTTATCAATTTTAGGTAATTGAGTATATTAAAAAATTTAAATGATGTTGTAAAATAGCAACTTTTACTTACAATTGACTATTTTTGTTGAAAATAATTATACTTATGTTTAGCACAGGACAATGGATTTTCGCAGTTTTATTTTTAATCACTTTTACAATCATTATGGTTATTTCTTATAGGAAGGACATTAAATTACATCAAATATTTTATAAAGGGTCTTATAAAGTTTTAATTGCTTTTATATTCTTTATACTATTACTTTTTATCATAAAAGTAACTATGAAAAGATAGTTTAAAATTATTATTGTTTTTATACTACAGTAAAAAGGTCTAATAAAATTATTAGATATGTCGTTTTTATATAATTTCAAAATTTTAAATGTTATTTCCTCATTTTTGTAAATAAAATATTCCAATGCCATTTCAAAAAAAACTATCTCCTTTCTATAATCTCGCTATTTTGTATCTTTCTATCAGTTTTATTTTGAGGCTAGTATTGCTTTTTCATCCTATAACGCAATCGTCCTTTATTTTTATTGATATTATCAAAATATTCGCTCTCGGATTGGTATCTGACTTCTTTGTTTTCGTCGTTGGCAGTAGTTTTTTATGGTTGTATCTTATTTTTATTTCAAATTCAAAATATTCTAAACCAACTGGTTATATTATTTTTGGAGGATTAGCAACACTTTTAGCCTATGTGTCTTTTGGAAATACAATTCTAAATGAATATGGAGGTGCCCTTCCTCAAATTGGTATTTCATTCATCGCAATAAAAACAATTCTTTTTGGGTTATTACTTTTTTTACCAAAATACAGGAGTAAAATCAGGTTTTGGCTTTTTAGTTTTGTCATTTTCTTATTTGTTGTTATCATACTTCAAAACGCAATTAGCGAATACTTTTTTTGGAATGAATTTGGTTTACGATACAACTTTATAGCGGTAAATTATTTAATTTATACCAATGAAGTTATTGGTAACATCATGCAATCGTATCCTGTTATTCCAATTTTTACAGGATTGTTTATTGTTGCTGGACTCATAACCTATCTCATTGTAAAACAATCTAAAAACTATATTGAAAACATTCCTTCTTTTACTGAAAAAATAAAAATTTCTGGAGTTTATTTAAGTTTATTAGGGATTTCATTTTTGGCAATTCCGTTTTTAGCTACAAAGGAAAATTCACAAAATATTTTTTCTAATGAATTGGAAGCCAATGGTATTTATAAATTTTATCTTGCCTTTTTAAATAGCGAATTGGATTATTTTAAATTCTACAAAATACTTCCTGAAAAAGAGGCTTATTCTTTATTAAAAAAGGAAATTCCATCTCTATCAAATAAAAACACATCAAGATTAATAGGGAATAATGTACCTGAACTTCGTAAAAACGTGGTATTAATAACTATTGAAAGTTTGAGCGCCGATTTTATGAAAATGGATGGAAACGAACAAAATATCACTCCATTTTTAGATAGTTTATCTACTAAAAGTTTACTATTTACAAATTTATATGCTGCAGGCAATAGAACTGTAAGAGGATTAGAAGCGGTAACGCTTTGTATACCTCCAACTGCAGGTGAAAGCGTAATAAAGAGAAAAGACAATAAGAATAAGTTTTGTACGGCTGCCATTTTTCATAAAAAAGGATATAAGGTCAAATTCATGTATGGTGGAGATGCTTATTTCGACAATATGAGTGATTTCTTTACAGGAAATGGATATGAAATTGTTGACAAAAAATCATTTCAACCCAACGAAATATCTTTTGCAAATATTTGGGGAGTTTGTGATGAGGATATGTATAAAAAAGCGATTAATACAATGAATATAGAGGCGAAAGCGAATAAACCTTTCTTCAATCATATTATGACGGTGAGTAACCATCGCCCATTTACGTATCCAAATCATAAAATTGATATTCCTAACGATTCGAAATCTAGAGAAGGTGGTGTAAAATATACAGATTTTGCGCTGAAACAATTCTTCGAAATGGCTAAAATTGAACCTTGGTTTAAAAACACCGTTTTTGTTATATTAGCCGATCATTGTGCATCGAGTGCAGGAAAAACCGAGCTTCCTATAGAAAAATACAGAATTCCAGCTCTAATTTATAGTCCCGATTTTATAAAACCTCAAGAGTATAATGAGTTAATGTCGCAAATAGATGTTATGCCTACAGTATTTGGATTATTACATTTTAACTACCAAAGTAAATTTTTTGGACAAGATGTATTTAAAGACGATTACAAGCCTAGAGCTTTTATTGCCACTTATCAAGATTTAGGATTGATTAAAGACAATATTTTGACGGTGCTTTCTCCAAAACAAAAAATAAAACAATACCAATTAGAAAGAATCAATAATCCAAAACTAAAACCAGAATTTCAAATCTTTTACAATCAGCCATTTTTACCAATTGAAAGAACAGATTTGGTAAACCAAACCATTTCTTATTACCAAACTGCTTCAGATATTTTGAAAAAGAAACAGTATGAAAATTAATTATATGTTATAACATCCCGTTATATTTTCGAATAAACCATTCTGAAGAAAGTGTAATGGCAATTAAAACAAGTAACCAAATCCAATCAATTAAAGGCGTTTTCTTCACGATTGCCTTCTGAACTGCTTTATAATTTTCATTTTCTAAAAGTACTTTTATCAATGCATCTACTTGATCTGGATAATGCACTTTTCCTTGTGTTTGCTTTGCCAGCTGGGTTAATTTAGACACATCAGGATTTACGAATTGTTTTTCAATATCAAAATCCAAGATTTCAAAATAGCCGTTATACGCCGTATTTGAATTCAATTCCTTCACTGAAAAAGTGTATTGCCCGGCTGAAAGTCCGTCAAGATTTACCTTAAAAGCAGTATTGGTTTTTAGCAAATCGTATTTTTTAAACTGTCTTGTTTTTTTATTAGTAACCGAAATCGGCAAACGAGCTTTTTCATCAAACTCATAATTCTTATTAAAATATTGAGCCGTAATTTCTATGGCTTCACCTGAATTATAAAAACTTTCATGATTCACTACCAATGATTTTTTAGAATTAGTAGAGGCTAAATATTGAATAGTTTTATCTATAAACAAATCAAATTTCTCAAATGATTGGGTATCAACGTGACTTTGCAAACGCCATTTCCAAAGATTCTCACCCAATAAAAAAGCAGAGCGTTTCCCTTGATTTTCGGCAAAAGCCAACAATGGAGCATTCGTATCGATATTCCTGATTTTAGACGAAAGTAAAACAGCAACATTTCCATTTGTAGTAATGGTTCCAAAAGCATGTTGCAAAGGTGGAAATTGTTCAAAACCAATATCATCTAAAGCAAATAAATTAAATTGCGAATTGAAACTCGCCAAATAATCTTCTTTTTGATTGCTCATTCTAAAAACCAAATCGTTTTGTTGTTGGTTCAAAAAAGTAAAATTGGTATTGATTCCTGTAATTATAAAAGTATTTATTCCTGCTAATTTGTTATTCTCAAAAACCGTTTTGAATTCGGCAGTTGGTTGATAGAAAATCAAGACATTATAATCTTGTAGTGACTTCACATCATTAGGTTTGACTATAGTTACTTTTCGTTGCGCATTAGATTCAATTGCACGTTTTAGTGCGCCAATATCTGGATGGTTAATTGCCGAAATTATTGCAATATTCGATTTCTGATCAATCACTTCTACTGCAAAATTCTTAGTATTGTTATAGGTGTTTTTCTCCTGCTCTTTAGATGAAATGGTTGCTTTAAAAATTTGTAATCCAATATTGTTAGCAGGAAGCAATACGTTTAAAACAGTTGATTTTTTTGATGTTGAGAAAGAAATAGTTTGTTTATGTAGTATAGAATTGCCTTGCGAAATACTAAAATTGGCGTTCACCGTTTTGTTTCCAGAATACTGCAAAAATACTTCTACTGGAAATTTATTCTTGTGAAAAGCATATTTATTGACATTTAGTTGATTGACTTTTAAATCTAAAAAAGTCGTGGTATCGCCTACAACTAAAGGATACACTTTATTATTAGCATCAAAACTGTACACATAATCGTTCCCAGTAGTTTGATTCCCGTCGGTAATTAAAACCGTCGGATAATTGGAGTTTTTATGAATTCCTTTTAAGCTTCGCGCTACTTCATCTAGATTGGTTTGCGTTCCTTTAAAATCAAATGTTATTGCGTTTTGAAACTCACTATCAAAACGATAGGTTTGAACATCAAATTTTTCTTGAAGCGCTTTATTTTCAGAAAGCTTTTTATACAAATTTAATGAAACTTCATTAGCCTTTAAATCTAATACTGACCCCGAATTATCAACCACAATAGGTAAAGGTGTCTTTATGGTTTCGAAAGTTTTTCTAGAAATTATAGGGTTAATTAGCAACAACAAAATCCCGAAAATGGTCATAAAACGCAATAAAGCCAAAAACAAAGTCACTTTAGACCTATTTTTGGCTTTATAAAAGTATTGATAAAACGACAAACCACCAGCTAAAATTAAAGAAAGTAGTAAAAATAGAAAAGTGTTTGTTGTCATAAATTTAGTGATCAGTGATCAGTATTCAGTTGCTTGCTAAACACTGAATACTTTTTAAGTAAGCATTCCTCCACAAACATTCAAAACTTGACCTGAAACATACGCGCTCATATCTGAAGCAAAAAACAGACAAGCGTTAGCCACATCTTCAGTAGTTCCACCGCGTTTTAACGGGATTCCGTCTCTCCATCCTTGAACCACTTCATCACTTAATTTAGCCGTCATTTCGGTTTCTATAAAACCAGGAGCAATAACATTACAACGAATATTTCTAGAACCCAATTCAAGAGCAACCGATTTTGAAAATCCAATAACTCCAGCTTTAGAAGCCGCATAATTGGTCTGTCCCGCATTTCCCTTCACTCCTACTACAGAACTCATATTAATAATAGAACCCACTCGTTTTTTTAAAAATGTTTTCTGAATGGCTTTAGTCATATTAAAAACCGATTTTAAATTCACATCAATAACGTTATCAAAATCTTCTTCAGACATACGCATCAATAGGTTGTCTTTTGTGATTCCGGCGTTGTTAATTAAGATGTCAACCGTTCCAAATTCTGCTAAAACAGCATCTACAAATGTTTGAGCTTCATTAAAATCGGCAGCATTGCTTTGGTATCCTTTCGCCTTAATTCCCATGGCATTCAACTCATTTTCAAGAGCCATTGCTGATTCTACTGAGGAACTATAGGTAAAGGCAACATTAGCACCATTTTTTGCAAAAACTTCGGCAATTCCTTTTCCAATTCCGCGACTTGCGCCAGTAATAATGGCTACTTTTCCTTCTAGTAATTTCATATAAATATACTTTGTTAGTTTATTTTGAATAGAGGTCAAATATAAGAATAATTGTGGTTTGAAAAAAATCTTCTAAATCAATTAAACCTTTTACGCCTATAAAAGTCTTATAAGATAAAAACCTCAAAATAAAACCAAAATCTAGCTAATTATGACCAAAAAAATAATTTTACTCAGTGCAATTTACTTCTTTCTAATTTCTTGTAATTCTGAAGATGACAATTATGAAAATATTGTAACTACAACTTATCCTAATGTTGAGGTAGCTTTTGGTACTAAAATTGATTTAGAAAATTTATCAAATTATGCGAATCAGACTATTCCGAGTTATATTACTAAAGACAATACCAACGGAAATCCTATAAATGATAAAGTTGCCACATTAGGCCGGGTTTTATTTTACGATAAAAATTTATCGGCAAACAATACAATTTCTTGTGCATCTTGTCACCAACAAGCCAACGCATTTAGCGATGGCAACATAGCAAGTACAGGTATTAATGGAACTACAACCCGTCATGCCATGAGATTGATTAATTCGAGATTCGCCAATGAAACTAAATTCTTTTGGGACGAAAGAGCAACTAGTCTAGAAAAACAAACCACCCAGCCTATAGAAAACCATATCGAAATGGGGTTTAGTGGTACAAATGGAGATGAAAATTTTTCTATTTTAATTTCAAAATTGCAAAACATAGGGTATTATCAGGAATTATTTCAATTTGCTTATGGAAGTACAACCATTACCGAAGCTAAAATTCAAACTGCTTTAGCCCAATTTATTAGAAGTATACAATCTTTTGACTCTAAATATGATGCTGGAAGGGCTTTAGTTGGCAACGAAAACCAACCTTTTGCAAATTTTACAATGCAGGAAAATCAAGGAAAAAATTTATTTCTAACTCCGCCTCAATTTAATGCTACAGGATCTAGAATTGGAGGTGGTGTTGGTTGTGCAGGATGCCATGCTGCTCCCGAATTTGACATTAATCCAAATTCTGGTAATAACGGAATTATAGGTATTTTAAACGGAACTGGAATCGACATTACAAATACTAGATCACCTTCGTTAAGAGATTTGGTTAAAACTGACGGCACAACAAATGGGCCAATGATGCATACTGGGGTATTCACTACATTGCAAACGGTAATTGGTCATTATGGAACTATTAATCTTGCACCAGGAAACACCAATTTAGATCCAAAATTGAGGCCTAATGGTTTTGGGCAGCAACTCAATTTAAATGCTACTGAAGTCAATGCATTGATTGCCTTTTTAAAAACGCTATCAGGAACCAATGTATATACTGATAAAAAATGGTCTGATCCTTTTTAGTATGACTTATGTAATTTATAGATATTTTCATTTTATTTTGTAGCTATTTCATAAGGAATTAAGATTTGAATTACTTAATGCAGCACGAAACTATCTTGAATTATTTATTCTTACTTTTTTATTTGATTTTATATATATGTAATTCAAAAAAGTCTGAAAAGTAAATATATGCTTCTGTTTTATTCAAATAAGTAATAATTATCTATAAATAAATCAAATACATTGAATAGATTATTTAAGTTTTTAAGAACCTAATTTGCTATATTTTCTAATGTAACGATTAATTGAAAACCTCTTTTTTCCTAGAGGTAAATAAAGAAACTCAACTCCTTTTACTATTTATATTAAGTACCTTTATATAGTTTTATTTTGAAATGATTATGTTTTCAACATAAATTTCGCTAGCTTTTATATTTAAAAAATAAGTTTAAAACATTTCTATACGTTATTAAGAAAAAAGTATGAAAAGTAAAAAAAATCAATATTTTAGTAAATCAATCAAAGCTTTTTCAAATCTACTTTTAGGTAGGAACTGATCTTCTAACGTTTTTGTAAATGGTATAGGACTGTCTAAACTAGTAACACGTTTAACGGGACCATCTAAATATTCAAAGCATTCCTCCATAATTATTGCAGATATATCGCTTGAAATACCACCAAAAAGAGTGTCTTCTTGTAGTAGAATTACTTTATTTGTTTTTTTTACTGACCTATAAATAGTATCTTTATCTAATGGCTGTAAGGTTCTTAAATCAATTAAATCAGCAGATATTTGAGGATTCAATTCTAAAGTTTCAATAGCCCAATGTACTGCAATACCAAATGCAATAATTGTAATATCATTTCCTTCATTTAACAAAATAGCCTTGCCTAAAGGCAATGTATAATACTGTATAGGTACTTCTTGGTATATACTTCGATATAATTGTTTGTGCTCAAAAAACAAGATTGGATTGGGGTCATTAATAGACGATGCCAATAGTCCTTTTGCATCATAGGGAAAAGCGGGATACACCACCTTTAAGCCCGGAGTTTTAGTAAACCAAGCTTCATTAGTTTGAGAATGAAATGGTCCTGCTTGACTGCCCCCACCGCATGGCATTCTAATGACTACATCGGCTTTTTCTCCCCATCTGTAATGTGATTTTGCCAACAAATTTACTATTGGATTAAATCCTGTTGAAACAAAATCAGCAAATTGCATTTCAACAATTGCTTTGAATCCATTTATAGAAAGTCCCATACCGGCTGATACAACAGCACTTTCGCAAATTGGTGTATTGATTATACGTTCTTTTCCAAAAGTTTTTACAAAACCATCAGTAATTTTAAAAGCTCCACCATATTCAGCAATATCCTGCCCCATAATAATTAAATTATCATGTTTCAACATTGATTGTTTTAATCCTTGAGAAATGGCGTCAATAAATCTAATTTTTTCTAAATCAGATGAAGGAATAACTTCATCAAAATCATACTCTTTATAAACATCATTTAATTCAGTATCATAATTAGCAATAATATCTGGTTCAGCATCTACTTTTAGTAAATTTTCATCAATTTCATTTATAATTTCTGATCGCCAAGTTTCGTCTTGAAAAGTAGTTAGAATATTAAGTTTGATAAGATATCTTTTAAAAGTTTCAACTGGATCTTTTTCTGCCCACATATCCATTAATTCTTTTGGGACATATTTGGTTCCACTAGCTTCTTCATGACCTCTCATTCTAAAAGTTTTGAATTCCAATAAAACTGGACGTGGATTAATTCGCATTGAAGCTACAATTTCTGTTAATTCTTCGAAGATTTCAAGGATATTGTTACCATCAATAATATGGCTTTCCATACCATATCCTATACCTTTATCAGCTAAATTTTCACATCGATATTGTTCACTTGTAGGTGTTGAAAGACCATATCCATTATTTTCTATAACAAATAAAACAGGTAAATCCCAAACCGAGGCTATATTTAAAGCTTCGTGAAAATCACCTTCACTTGTAGCTCCTTCTCCAGTAAATACTGCAGTTACTTTACCATTCTTTTTAAGTTTATTAGCTAATGCAATACCATCGGCTATACCCAACTGAGGACCTAAATGCGAAATCATTCCAATGATTTTATATTCTTGAGTTCCGAAGTGAAAACTTCTATCACGACCTTTAGTAAATCCATTAGCTTTTCCTTGCCATTGAGAAAACAATCGAAATAAAGGAATATTTCTACCTGTAAACACACCTAAGTTTCTGTGCATTGGCAAAATATATTCGTCTTGGTCTAAAACAGCAGTAATACCAACGGAAATAGCCTCTTGACCAATACCTGAGAACCATTTGGAAACTTTTCCTTGACGAATTAAGATAAGCATCTTTTCTTCAATAAGTCTTGGTTTAAGTAATCTTTTATATAAGTCTAATAATTTATTATCAGTAAGATTCTTTCTTTCAAAATTCATTATAATGTATCGAAATTTGGTAACTTCATCAAAAGTATAAAAAAATAATAATTAGCACTTAAAATGTGTTGATTTTTATAAACCAACACATTTCAAATATACAAATAACATTCGTGATTGTTTTACAAAATAATTAGAAGAGTATAAAAAAATGAAAAATATAAAAAGAATTAATTAATAAGCTGCGGGAAAACTAAAATAAATAAACTTTAAAGACTTAAACATTTATCAACTAAAATCATTTATTTTAGCTATTGCTCTATATATTTTACAGAAAACTCACCTTGATTAAAAATTTTAGAAACTTCTAAATTATCATCTTTTGCAGTAAAATTAAATGTCCCTTTTATTGTTTTATTTGTTTCATCAAAATCTGTAACTGTAATATTTCCAATGCTATACTCATCAGCAGAATAAGTAGTTGAATAAAAAATTTCATTTTCAAAATAAACACAATTTGTTTTAAAACTGTAAGGATAAATACCTATTTTACTTGGGTCATCAATACTAATTGTAATGTTTGTTGCAACATCCGATGCTAAAATTGTAAAAGATTTTAATGATTTGAAATATGTTGCTATTCCAATATTCCATTGTTTTAAAACTCCGTCTTTTGTTGCTTTTACAGAAAAAGTAGTAACAACACCTCCTCCGTTTCCACCTCCTCCGTTATTTACAGGCACTGAATTAAAGGCTGGGTCAATAGGTTCATCTTCACATGAAGTAAATAGGACTGATAAAAACAACAAGAAAATTAAGGCTAAAAATTTATTTTTACTCATGAGATTGAAATTTATTTTTTCAAATATAATTTTTTTTAATCATTTAACATAACTTTTTTGGGAACTCTTGTCAAAAGAATTACACCAATTATAAAAAAAAAGGCTAAAAAAACAATTGCAAGTCTAGGGCTACCGGTAATTTGATCAATTATCCCATATACACTCATACCAATTACTATTCCTATTTTTTCAGAGACATCAAAAAAACTAAAAAAAGATGCAGTATCATTGGTTTCTGGTAATAATTTAGAATAAGTAGATCGTGATAATGCTTGGATTCCTCCCATAACTAAACCCACTAAACCAGCCATTATGTAAAAATGAATTGGTAATGTTATGAAATACGCTACTATACAAAGTAATACCCAAAAACAATTAATTACAATTAGAGTATTTATATTTCCAAATTTTTTTGAAGCACTTGAAGTAAGAACTGCTCCAACAATTGCTACCAATTGAATTACTAAAATACAAATAATTAATCCTATTGTACTCTCACTTTTAGATTGCCAAGCAATTTCTTGTGCTCCAAAATATGTAGCAATTAGCATTACAGTTTGGACTGCCATACTATAAACAAAAAAACTCAATAAGTAGCGTTTTAATGGTTTGTTATTTTCAAGTAAACCCCATACTTTTTTTAGTTCTCTATACCCATTAAAGATAACTGCCTTGGTCACTTTATGTTCTGAATTTGCGCTCCCTTTTGGTAGAAAATAATACGAATATTGACTAAAAACAATCCACCAAATTCCAACCATAATAAAAGAATAGCGCATTTGATCTATTTTATTTGCATCGTCGGCTACCATTATCATGGATAAATTCACAATTAGTAAAATTACACTCCCAAAATAGCCTAAAGAATATCCTTTAGCACTTACTCTATCTTGCTGCTCAGGAAATGCTATATCTGGTAGATACGAATTGTAAAACACCAAGCTTCCCCAAAATCCAATTAATCCTAAAATGTAAAATAATAATCCAATATAAATGGTAATTATATCAAACCAATACAATCCCATACACGAAAAAGCACCTAGATAACAAAAAAATTTCATAAATGATTTCTTGTTGCCTACATAATCAGAAATTCCAGATAATAATGGAGATATAAAAGCAACAATTAAAAAAGCAAAAGCGGTACTAAAACTAATTAATGCAGAATTTTTAAAATATATTCCAAAAACAGAAATATAATGACTTCTGTTTGCAAATAATGATTCATAAAAAATTGGAAATACAGCAGACGAAATCACTAACGGATAAACTGAATTTGCCCAATCATAAAAAGCCCATGCGTTTAATAATTTTATACTGCCTTTTGGTAAATTAGTCATAATATAATATTTTTTTATTTATTCTATTTACGAAGTTACATATTTAAAATCTTGTTCAAACAAAAAAACCGTCTCTAAAATTTAAAGAAACGGTTTATAAAGTTTTAATTTTAGCTATTTGAATACAACTCCATATTTTGCGGCTTCGGCCTTTGCTTGAGGAATTAAGCTTTTTATTTTAGCAATTCGAGTTGCATCTGATGGATGAGTACTCATAAATTCTGGAGGGGCACCACCGCCAGAATTAGCAGACATTCTTTCCCAAAACCCGATAGCAGTTTCTGGATTATAACCTGCAATGGCCATTAGTGTTAAACCTATCATATCTGCTTCGGTTTCATGACTTCTACTAAAAGGTAGCATTCCTCCAAATTGTGAACCTAAACCATAAGCCTGCATCCACATTTGTTGTCTTTCTGCGGTCTGACCCCCTGTGGCGACAGCAACCCCTACTGCTCCTATTTGTTGTAGTTGTGCGGCGCTCATTCTCTGTGCTCCGTGATTGGCTAATGCATGAGATACTTCATGCCCCATAACTGTGGCTAAACCAGCTTCATCTTTTGTAATAGGAAGTATTCCTGTATAAACAACAATTTTACCACCTGGCATACACCAAGCATTTACATCTTTACTTTCTACTAATTTATATTCCCACTTGTAATCATTTAAATAGCCCACATGGCCATTTGCATTGAGGTATTTTTCGGCAGCAGCTTTTATTTTCATTCCAACGTTCTCTACTCTTTTTGCATCTGGACTAGCTGTTATTACTTTATTTTCATTCAAAAAAGTAGAATATTGTTGAAATGCTGATGGAAATAATTGAGAATTTGAAACAAAATTAAGGTTCTTTTTTCCAGTAAAAGGATTTTTAGAACAGGAAAAAGTCATTCCAACAATGCCAATTATAATTATATATTTTTTCATATCTATTAATTAAAATTTAAACAAAAATACAACTGTTTCAAAAATTAAAGTTGTAGAAAAATATCAAATTCTTTCAAATTTTCAAGATATTATATTCCAATTATATGTATCTCAGTAAAATCTTTATTTACTATTAAACTATTAGTAGCAAATGATTCTTTACTAATAGTTATTTGCTCTTTATCAATTAATATTTTTTTAATCTTAAATGGTAAACCATAAAAATTAATTTTAAAATTAGTGTAATTAGTTTCGAACTTACCTTCTTTATGATGCTTAATAATTAACTCGTTATCTTTACCTGTTAAATTAAATGTAGCTAAACTAAATCGTCCTTTATTATAATCGTACCCATCTTGAGCGTCTTCGTAGAGTACCGATTTTTCTTTTCCATTTTTAAAATAAACATCTAAGGTAATTTCTTCAAACTCTAATTCTCCTACATATTGCTGAATTGGATATTTTGGAATAATGGCACCTTCCTTAACAAAAATTGGTATTTGATCAAAATCAGTTTGTACCCATAACTCTCTTTTTCCTGCAACTAATTCATTTGTCCAATAATTATACCAATTTCCTGATGGCAAATACATACGTCTACCCATTGCGTTTGGTTCTAATATAGGACATACTAAAATTTGATTTCCAAAAATAAACTCGTCATTTCTATACTGTGTATGATGATCAGCTTGGTCAAAATATACTAAGGGTTTTAACATTGGAACTCCATCATTAATATATTCCCAAAACATAGTGTATAAATAGGGAAGCAATTGATAGCGCAATTCAACAAACTTTCTTGTAATATTTATTACTTCTTCATCAAATGACCAAGGTTCTTGATCGCCGTGATCGCCTGAAGAGTGTGTTCTGCAAAAAGGATGAAAAACCCCTAATTGTATCCAACGGGCATACAATTCACCTGTAGGTTGTTCAGCAAAACCTCCAATATCAGAACCAGTAAACCCCATTCCAGAAATTGACATTCTTTGTGCTTGAATATTGGCTATCCATAAATGTTCCCAAGTGGCAACATTATCACCCGTCCATGAGGAAGTATAACGCTGAGCACCAGAATAAGCAGATCTCGTAATAACAAATGGTCTTTTTGGATGCGCAAATCTTTTCACACCATGATAGGTCGCGCGTGCCATTTGTGTTCCGTAAATATTATGTGCTTTTCTATGACTACAAGGATTTCCATCATAATCATGACGAACATCCATTGGGAATGTTTTTCCTGGAACATCCATAACAGCGGGTTCATTCATATCATTCCATACCCCTTTAACTCCTATATCTGAAATTAATTCTTTAAATAATTCAGCCCACCATTCTCTAACTTCAGGATTGGTATAATCTGGAAAATTACATTCTCCAGGCCATACTTTACCTTTCATATAAGGCCCGTCAGCTCTTTTACAGAAATAATCTTTTTCTAAAGCTTCTTTATAAACCCAATAATCCTTGTCAATTTTTATTCCCGGGTCTATAATAACAATTGTTTTAAAACCGTCTTCTGCTAATTCGGCAACCATTTTCTTTGGGTCTGGAAAATATTCTTTATTCCAAGTAAAACATCGAAAACCTTCCATGTAATCAATATCTAGATAAATGGCATCGCAAGGAATTTTTAATTCTCTAAATTTACTGGTAACCTCCTTAACTTTACTTTCAGGAAAATAACTCCATTTACATTGATGATATCCTAACGCCCAAAGAGGTGGTAATTCTGGTTTTCCTGTTAAATGAGTATACGTCGTAACAACATCTTGCATTTGTGGCCCATAAATAAAATAGTAATTCATTTCTCCACCTTCAGCCCAAAAACTGGTTACATTTCTTCTTTCGTGGCAAAAATCAAATGTGGATTTAAATGTATTGTCAAAGAAAACACCGTATGAATGATTATTTTGCAAACCAATGTAAAAAGGAACAACTTTGTATAATGGCTCTTGATCTTTATGAAAAGCATATTGATCGGTAGCGAAATTTTCAACTCTTTTCCCTTTCAGATTCATTTGGGATGCTTTATCTCCTAGACCATAAAAACTTTCTCCATCTTTAGATGCTTTGCTCATCTTAACAATGTTTCCACCAAAATGATAACTTTCTTCCCAATGAAAGCCTTTTTCATCTTCTAATATAGTATGTCCGTTTAAATCTGTAATAACAATTCTTAAATCTTCTTTTTCAATTTTACAAATAACTTTATTTGTTTGAATAGCGTAAAATGTTTTTTCTTCAGTAACCTCTAAAAAATTGTAACCATGTGACTGTTTTTTATCTATTGCATATGAAAAATCTTTGCTGAAATAACCTTTTGTAGTATATCTAAAGCGGATAAGACTATCACGTAGAACGGTAACTTTTAAAATAACATTATTATCAGTATAAAAATAAACACTATCTCCTTCTTTTTTAAATTCTACTATTTTTGAAGGAAATAAATCTCCTTTGTATTCTAATTCGGTATTTGTAATCATGATTATAATTTAAGTTGAAAAAACCTTTTTTTAAAGGGCTTAGTAAGCATCAAACTTACAAAATTTGTTGGTTTATGTTTTTATATTTGTTGGTTTTTTTACGAAAACGTTATCGAATGCGCAATACTTTTTATTTAATTTGCTTATAAATGAATAAATCTCTTACCTTATCTCTCTTCTTTATAATAAATTTGAAGTTTTTAAAGATATAGTAAAAGATTTATTCAATACAAATTCAATTGTTTTTAAGACATTTTAAAAACAGTAACACTAAGTGGAGGTAAAACCAATTCTGCAGAAAAATCACGACCATTCCAAGGATCAGCTTCAATTTTTATTGCTTTTGAATTACCAACACCGCTACCTCCATAAATGGTGCTATCGCTATTAAATATTTCGGTGATTTTTCCTTTCTTAGATAATCCTATTCGGTAGTTTTCTCTTATTACTGGAGTAAAATTACATACCACAACAAGATCGTCTTTAGGATTATGCCCTTTTCTAATATATGACATCACTGCATTTTGATAATCAGAATAACTTATCCATTCGAAACTTTCAGGACTAAACTGTTTTTCATGAAGTGCTGGGTATGTTTTATATAAAGCATTCAAATCAGTAATTACTTTTCTAATGCCTTCGTGGTAATCGTATTGTAACAAATGCCAATCTAAACTACCTTCGAAATTCCATTCGTTGCTTTGCCCAAATTCAGCTCCCATAAACAATAATTTTGTCCCGGGATGCGTAAACATATATCCGTAAAGTAACCTAAGATTTGCGAATTTTTGCCATTCATCTCCAGTCATTCTTCCAGCAATTGATTTTTTACCATAAACTACTTCGTCATGCGATAAAGGCAACATAAAGTTTTCGGAAAAAGCATAAGTCATAGAAAATGTTAAATCGTTTTGATGGTATTTTCTGTAAATAGGTTCTTTTTTAAAATACTCTAGTGTATCGTGCATCCAACCCATCATCCATTTCATTCCAAAACCCAGACCTCCTACAAATGTTGGTCTTGAAACCATTGGGAAAGAAGTGCTTTCTTCAGCAATAGTTTGCACCCCTTCAAAATTAGAATATACAGCCTCGTTAAAATCTTTTAAGAAGCTTATTGTATCTAAGTTTTCTCTTCCACCAAAAATATTTGGCTCCCACTCTCCTTCTTCTCTAGAATAATCTAGATACAACATCGAAGCAACTGCATCTACACGAAGTCCATCTACATGATAATGTTGCAACCAAAATATAGCATTACTAATTAAAAAAGAACGTACCTCATTTCTTCCGTAATTAAATACCAAACTTTTCCAATCAGGGTGATATCCTTTTCTTCTATCTGGATGCTCGAAAAGATTGGAACCATCAAAAAATCCTAAACCGTGTGCGTCATCAGGAAAATGAGAAGGAACCCAGTCTAAAATTACTCCAATACCAGCTTGATGTAATTTATCAACAAGAAGCATAAAATCTTGTGGTTTACCAAAACGAGATGTTGGAGCAAAATAGCCTACTAATTGATACCCCCAAGACGGATCATAAGGATATTCCATTATTGGCATAAACTCTACATGGGTAAAACCTGTTTCTTTTACATATTTTACTAAATCCTCAGCTAATTCTACATAAGTTAAAAACTTACCATCGGCATTGCGTTTCCAAGAACCTAAGTGCACTTCATAAACAGAATAAGGTTTATCCAATCCATTTTTATCTTTTCTGTTGTCCATCCAAGATTTGTCTTTCCATTTATAGTCTAAATCCCAAATAACAGATGCTGTATGTGGCGGATGCTCACAATATAAAGCAAATGGGTCTGCTTTTTCAGTGATAATCCCGTTATTGTTAGATTGTATTTTATATTTATAGGTTGTTCCTTTTTCTATTCCTGGAATAAATCCTTCCCAAATTCCTGAAGAATCCCAGCGAACTTGCAATTGATGTTCACCTTGAATCCAATAATTAAAATCTCCTACTACAGAAACTGAGCGAGCTGAAGGAGCCCATACTGCAAAGTATACCCCTTTTACTCCGTCAACTTCTAGTAGATGTGCACCGAGTTTTTCATATAATCTAAAATGTTTTCCTGCTTTGAATAAATCGATATCGAAATCGGTTAAAAGCGAGTAGGATTGTACTTTATTCATGATGATTTGTTCTTTACTCATTATATTTTTTTAATTTAATTTTCATTAATAATACCCAATCATTTTGAAAAGGTATAAAAATTTGTATTGTATAGAAATAAAATTATTTAAAATCCATAATACTAGCAATTCCTGTTAATGGAATTACAGCCCACCGTGGTCTTGAATTTAATTCGTACCCCAACTCATAGACTGCTTTTTCGAGTAAACAATATTTTAATAAAAAATCTATTTCTTTGCGATAACCTATGTTTAAATTACCTGACTGTGCAACATCAGTATAAGTCTGAATAAAAACTCCTACGAAATATTTAAATAAAATTTCTCCTGCTTGAAAAAGTTCTTTTTGTTCATAAGGATATTTGTCTTTATTATTAAAAATTGTAGCATAAATAGCATAATGAAAGGAACGAAACATACCAGCTACATCTTTTAATGGCGGCTGTTTTACTTTTCTGTCTCTAATAGTACTTTCTGGCTCCCCTTCAAAATCTAGGATAATAAAATCTTCTCCATTTACTAACACTTGACCCAAATGATAATCGCCATGAATACGAATGCGTTCTGACTTCATTTTTGTCCAATCGAAATCAAGGAATAATTTTCTGATTTGTTTTTTATTATCTAGAAATTGATTGGCTAATTCTAATGCTAATCCATCTAGTTTGTGAAGATTATTTTCTAAAATATTTAATCTATTTTGAAACTGATAGGTTAATCTGTTTTTTAACCAAACTGTATAATCACCGTTATAAGTAATTGGAGTAAAAGCTGTTTCGTGAACATCGCCCCCCAGAGCAATATGCATTTCTGCAGTTCTAGTTGCTAAAGTTTGTAATCTAGTAAATATGTTTAAACCTGCCCAATCAATAATTTCGTGTGGAACTTCGTTTAAATTTATTCTCTTAAACAATTCAACATCGGGTAATTTGTTAATTTTTATTTTTTTATTTTTTAAATTATCAAAAATACGATCTGTTTCTGTTAACATATATTGCCATGCATCTCCTTGATTAGGAACTAATTCCTGCATCAAACCTAAAGTAATATTTCCGTCTGCTAGAACAACACTAATGCTACCTGTATAGGCTGGTGAACTCTTAAAATCCATTCGTTCTGTTAGAAAACGACTAATTTCATAATCGGGATTTGTACTGATATAAATTCTTCTGAAAATTTTTAGCACCAAAGTATTATTAAATATTATTGAAGTGTTGCTTTGCTCCACCCCCATAAACTTAGAACTCTTGTATTCTTTATCTTCCAGTTTTACACCTTTATGAAACTTCACTTTCGAATCTGTTTTGTCGCCAGAGGATAAAATCTTATCAAAAAGTAATTTTCTAAAATCCTCTTGGTGTAACGCATCTACCAAAAATCCTTCTTGCCCGTTCATTTTTACGGGGGCAATAATGGTGTTGGTATCAAGTTCAGATTCTGACATGAAACCCAGTGGCATAAAATAATTCTGAAAAAATGCTTCTTTAAAATTCACTTCTAATAAAACTCCAAAATAAGTGTTGTTTTTAGAATTGATTTTAAATGAATCTACTACTTCAATATATTTTAAAGTACTCGCTTTTCCTCCATACCATCGTTTATTTATGATATAGTTTTCTAAAATATCCGAAGAAAAAACTTTTATAAATTCTTCATCTTCAAAAGCATTTTTCCAATCTGTATTAAACACAAATGGATTTTGAAATTCATCTTCATTAATTTTATTTTCCATCTTTATTTTTGAATTTTAAATAAATGAAATGGTAATTCGGGATTCAACTCAACATAGTTCCATTCTTTATTCCAATCGTAACTATTTCCCGTTATTAAATCAACTATTTGAACCGATTGACTTTTTAAATGTTCTAAAGGAAGTCTAATAATGGCTTGACTTTGGTTATAAGGATTTAAACTAACAACCATTAAAGTTTCATTTTGCTTATCATCATCATATTTATAATAAGCCATTACTTGGTCATTATTGGTATCGCAAAAAATAATATTATTGGTTTGCTGTAATGAAATTTGTTCTTTTCTTATTGAATTAATTTTTGTAATTATTGTTGTTATTTTGTTTTTTTTATCCCAATCCCATTTAAAATATTCATATTTTTCAGAATTTAGATACTCTTCCTTTCCAGGAGCCATTGGAGTGCAAATCATATATTCAAAAACAGGACCATAAATTCCAATGTTAGAGCTTAATGTTGCAGCGAGAAAATACTTTTGTAAATGTACTGATTCATTTCCGCTTTGTAGTGCAAATGGATTAATATCAGGTGTGTTTGGCCAAAAATTTGGTCGATAAAACTCTTTTTGATCAGTTGTAGTTAATTCAGTTACATAATCCGTTAACTCCTTTTTAGAATCCCTCCAGGTGAAATAGGTATAGGATTGTGAGAAACCTTGTTTTGCCAATTCATTCATTATTTTTGGTCTTGTAAAGGCTTCTGCTAAAAACAATACATCTGGATGTTTTTTCTTAATCTCACCTATTAACCAGCCCCAAAAATAAAATGGTTTTGTATGCGGATTATCAACTCGATAAATTTTAATATCACATTCTTCAATCCAAAACAAAGCAACATCTAACAATTCTTTCCAAAGGTTTTTCCAGTCGCTACTTTCAAAATAAATAGGTTGGATATCTTGGTACTTTTTGGGTGGATTTTCTGCATATTGTACTGTTCCATCTGGTCTCCACTTAAACCATTGAGGAAAATCTTTAACAAAAGGATGGTCAGGAGCTGCTTGAAGCGCGTAATCCATTGCCACTTCAATTCCTAAATCTTTTGCTTTTCTAACTAATGATTTAAAATCATCAATTGTTCCTAATTCTGGATGCGTAGATTTATGACCTCCATATTGTGAACCAATTCCCCATGGAGAACCAACATCACCAAACTGAGCATTAGTAGCATTATTTTTCCCTTTTCTATTTACTTCTCCGATAGGATGAATAGGCGGAAAGTATAAGGTGTCAAAACCCATTGAAGCTACTCGAGGCAAAAGTCTTTCACAGTCTTTAAATGTTCCATGCTTGTGATCAAATTCAGAGGCAGAACGTGGAAAAAACTCATACCAAGTACTAAATAATGCTTTTTTTCTGTCAACATAAACTTGAAGTTCAAGAGATTTATTTTCCAAAAAAAGTATCGGGTATTTCTTAAATATTTTTTTTAATTCTAAAGAGGTTACTTCTGGAATTGCTGCTTCATATTCAGACTCTGTTGTAAATAAATATACAAGCCTATTTAAATAATCATTTTCTGAATCAGTAGCCATTTTTTGAACAGCTCTAACATATTCAGCTCCTTCTAAAAGCTCAGATTTAACATATTGATTGTCTTGGATTTTCCGTTCTGTTCCGTGTTGCCAATTTAAAGCATAATCTACCCATCCCTCTACAAAATAGGTATAATAGCCTTGCTTTTCAACTTTAAATTCTGCAATCCATGAATCGTTTTCTGTAGGGGTCATTCGTACTTCCTGCCAACTTTTATCATCTTCATGTTTGAATTTTACACAACATTGTAAAACGTCATGACCGTCAGAAAATACGTCAGAGGTAACTGTCACTTTTTGACCAACAATTCTTTTTATTGGATTTGCACCGCCATCTAATTGCGGTAAAACATTTTCGATGATTATTCGGGTTTGATTCTGCATTTTAATAAATTTTATTATTTCTAAATTTAGTAAAAAAAATATAATAACATTACTTGAACTAACAATTATTAAAAATTCAAAAATATGTAAAAATACCGTTTAAATTTATTAATTTTAAATTAAATTGAACATTATATAATTTATTCATTGATTATTTTGACAGAATCAATAAGTATATTTATTTAAAAATTGTTTTATATACTATTAAAATATAGAAATCCTAGTGAGATTTTAAAATTAGTTATCTTATACACTGTTTTGTGAAATGAATCTCAATTATACTCAAAATAAAAATGCATTAACTTCTAGATGAAAGGTATTAAAAGACTTGATTCTTTAGCCAAACTGAAAAAGAAAAACGACCATCCTCTACGTAAGATGAACGAAAAAAAATTAAATAACTACTTATTGTTTTGATTGCTTTATGGTGTTCTTATCAAACTAGAATTTTTCAAAAGACGCTAGACGTTATCCGAATAGGCTAAGCTAAGGCGACGAATAGAGGCCAACGGCCGACACATTGCCACCAAAAAAGAACCCAGTCTAGATAGGTTGGGGTTCACTAAACAAAGATACTGTACAAAAAAAGTGTGTAAAGTTAAAAATTTGTAATTTTAAATTACTAACGATAAACTTACAGACTAATGAACT
>NZ_JBHTIZ010000016.1:0-152968 GCF_042677265.1 Flavobacterium myungsuense
TTCAATATGTCTAGGAACGTGTTCTTCTTCTTAATAACGCTTTCATTCTCAAAGCGGGTGCAAAAGTAAGCATTCTTTTATATATAACAAGCTTTTTGAAATAATTTTTTGATTTTATTTCTAAATCACTTATTCTCAATATTTTTATGAACTATTATACTCTTGCGGGTTGCAAAGGTAAAACCTCTTTTTACTTGGCGCAAATCTTTTAGCAGCTTATTAACCACTTTTTCGGTTTGCTTTTCAGTATTTTTAAAGAACGTCTCTCTCAATGCGGGTGCAAAAGTAAACAACTTATTGTCTTTCGCAAACCTTTTGATAAAGTATTTTAAAGGTTTTTTGAGGTTTATTTTTAAGTGACTGATTTGGCGCTTTTTGAAAAGAAAAGTTTTTTATCAAAAATAGATTTTTAACTTATTTTGACGTAGCCCTGATGGTAACGGCATCCTTTTATGACGGAGTTCGTCATAAAAGATACAGTGAACAGCGGGAAATAGCTCCTGATGAAATAAAATTTTAATTCCTAACTAATATATATTGTATGTGTTTTTGTAAACCTCTATATTTGCGGTTCATTAAAAATAGAATAAATGATTAAGATTACTTTACCCGACGGATCAATTAAAGAGTTAGCGATTGGCGTAACTCCTATGGATGTTGCAAAAAGCATTAGTGAAGGTTTGGCTAGAAATGTGATTTCTGCCTCTTTTAATAGCACTACTATTGAAACTTCAACTCCATTGACGACGGATGGTTCTCTTATATTATATACTTGGAATGACGAAAATGGCAAAAAGGCCTTTTGGCATTCTACTTCGCACGTTATGGCACAAGCTTTGGAGGAAACGTTTCCAGGAATTAAATTAACGCTTGGGCCTGCAATTGCAAATGGGTTTTATTACGATGTTGATTTTGTAAACCATAAAATTTCGGATGCTGATTTTAAAAAAATTGAGGATCGGGTACTTGAAATATCAAGAGAGAAACACGAATTTAAATTGCGTCCTGTTAGTAAAGCCGAAGCTCTTGATATATATAAAGACAATGAATATAAAACGGAATTAATCACCAATTTAGAAGACGGCACGATTACTTTTTGTGACCATTCTACCTTTACTGATTTGTGTCGTGGAGGCCATATTCCGAATACCGGAATCATCAAGGCAATGAAAATCATGAGTGTAGCCGGTGCTTACTGGCGTGGTGATGAAAAAAACAAACAACTTACTCGTGTTTATGGAGTTTCGTTTCCTAAACAAAAGGATTTAACTGACTATCTAGAATTATTGGAAGAAGCCAAACGAAGAGACCATAGAAAGTTAGGAAAAGAATTAGAGTTATTTGCGTTTTCGCAAAAAGTAGGAGCTGGTTTACCATTATGGCTACCAAAAGGAGCTGCTTTAAGAGATAGATTAGAGCAATTTTTAAAAAAAGCGCAAAAGAAAGCGGGCTACGAGCAAGTGGTTACGCCACACATTGGACAAAAGGAATTGTATGTAACCTCAGGACATTATGCTAAATATGGCGCTGATAGTTTTCAGCCCATAAATACTCCAGCCGAAGGGGAAGAATTTTTATTAAAGCCAATGAATTGCCCTCATCATTGCGAAATTTATAACGTAAGGCCATGGTCGTATAAAGATTTACCAAAGAGATATGCTGAATTTGGAACGGTATACCGATACGAACAAAGCGGGGAATTGCATGGTTTGACACGTGTTCGTGGATTTACTCAAGACGATGCACATATATTTTGTACTCCTGAACAATTAGATGAAGAATTCAAAAAAGTAATTGATTTGGTTCTTTATGTATTTGGCTCTTTAGGATTTGAAAATTTTACTGCTCAAGTATCATTGCGTGATAAAGAAAATAGAGATAAATATATAGGTAGCGATGAAAATTGGGAAAAAGCAGAAAACGCAATTATAAATGCAGCTGCAGATAAAGGATTGAATACAGTTGTTGAATATGGTGAAGCGGCATTTTACGGCCCTAAATTAGATTTCATGGTGAAAGATGCCTTAGGTAGACAATGGCAATTAGGGACTATTCAAGTAGATTATAATTTACCTGAACGTTTTGAATTGACATACAAAGGCTCTGATAATGAATTGCATAGACCTGTTATGATACATAGAGCTCCTTTTGGATCGATGGAACGATTTATTGCTATTTTATTAGAACATACTGCAGGAAATTTCCCTCTTTGGCTAATGCCAGAACAAGCTATAATATTGTGTTTGAGCGAGAAATATGAAAATTATGCTAAAAAAGTTTTAAATCTGCTAGAAAATCACGAAATTCGCGCCCTAATTGACAACAGAAATGAGTCGATTGGAAGAAAAATTAGAGATGCAGAAATGCAAAAAACCCCGTTCATGCTCATTGTAGGCGAGGAAGAGGAGAAAAACGGAACCATTTCTATACGTCGTCATGGACAAGAAGGAAAAGGAAATAGTAGCGCTACAATAGAAGAATTTGCTTCAATTGTAGATGAAGAAATCAAAAAAACATTAAAAGTATTTACAGTTTAACTTAAATTATAAAGTCATAGCAATAAGAAGTAATAGAGGTTACCAACCTCGAGTAGAAAAAAAAGATGCCCATAGAATAAATAATCTTATTCGTGGAGTGCAAGAAGTAAGACTTGTAGGTGAAAATATTGAGCCAGGAGTTTTTAAACTTGCTGAAGCATTACGATTAGCTGACCAATTTGAATTGGATTTAGTTGAAATTTCACCAAATGCAGAACCACCTGTATGTAAAATAATGGACTATAAGAAGTTTGTTTACATGCAAAAAAAGCGTGAAAAGGAACTGAAAGCAAAATCTACTCAAATTGTAGTGAAGGAAATTCGTTTTGGTCCACAAACAGATGAGCATGATTACGAATTTAAAAGAAAAAATGCGGAGAAATTCCTAAAAGACGGATCAAAATTGAAAGCGTTTGTTTTCTTTAAAGGCCGTTCGATTATATATAAAGATCAAGGACAAATCCTATTATTGAGATTAGCAACTGATCTTGAAGAATTTGGAAAAGTTGAAGCAATGCCTGTTCTTGAAGGAAAAAGAATGATCATGTTTATTGCTCCTAAGAAGAAGAAATAAGTCAAGAGTTTTAATGTAAAAAAGTCTTAAGTCAAACACTTTAAACTTTATGACATTAGACCTTAGGACACAAAGATAGTAAGTAAGAATAAATTAAAAAACACTAGGAAAAAATGCCTAAAATGAAAACCAAATCTAGCGCCAAGAAACGATTTAAAGTTACTGGTTCTGGAAAGATTAAAAGAAAGCATGCTTTTAAAAGTCACATTTTGACTAAAAAATCCAAAAAACGTAAATTAGCTTTGACACACTCAGCGCTAGTTCACAAAACAGATGAGAAAAGCATCAAACAACAATTAAGAATCATATAATTGTTACTCGTTAATAGTTATTCGTTAAGAGTTTCAAAACTTCTAACTTCTAACTTCTAACCTCTAACTTTTTTATTCTTTAGGTTAAAAAACATTTAATAACCTTGGAGTATGGCCTTAAGTTCCCTTGATTCAATTCGGGACGCCTGCTACAAAAAAACAGAAAAATTATGCCAAGATCAGTAAATTCAGTTGCTAAAAGAGCAAGAAGAAAAAAGATAATGAAGCAAGCCAAAGGTTTCTTTGGTAGACGTAAAAACGTTTGGACAGTTGCGAAAAATGCGGTTGAGAAAGCAATGTGCTATGCTTACCGTGACAGAAAAGTGAATAAAAGAAATTTCCGTGCTTTATGGATTCAACGTATTAACGCTGGAGCTCGTTTAGAAGGAATGTCTTACTCACAATTCATGGGGAAAGTTAAAGCTAACGGAATCGAATTGAACAGAAAAGTTCTTGCCGATTTAGCAATGAATCACCCAGAAGCTTTCAAAGCAGTACTTAACAAAGTAAAATAAACGTTTTATCAACTCAATTTAAGATTACTTACTTATAGAAAATCCCATCCAGTTTAGTCTTGATGGGATTTTTGCTTATATACCATGGATAAAATGTATTACTCATCTCCAGATTCATGATGTTTAAAATGTGCTAAAGATTTAAAACTCGTATTGTAATAGAAAAACAACCTTAAAGTATGATTAGAATCGTATTGATTTCCTGAATATTTTTGCTGATACAGATTCATATACCCAAAATCAAAACTGAGTTTCGGATTTATCGATTGCTTTATTCCTATGAAAATTCGATTTTGATCGAACGTATTATAAACGACTTCCTTACCAAAATGGAATAAAATTTCATCAGAAACCACCAACGTGGGCATCGTACTTTTCTTGAATATAGGAATATTTAAACTTAACAAATACCGAACTCTGTTTGTAAACCTATTATCTCCAGTTTTTTGATCATTTGCTATTTTTTCTTGCCAACGTTGTTCGTTACGAATTCGTTGTAAAATACTTTTATTCCCAATTTTAGAACTCCATTGTGCTTGTTGATAGCAACGGTTTTCGTTAGAAAAAGTATTCCATTCTGATTTAGTTGGCGCTAGCCACATATGAGCATAACCCGCTGCTAAGAGAACTTTATTGTTTAGAGAATGTCCTGCTCCAAATCTGACAAAATAAAAATTTTCATTATCAAGAAAATCATTTCTTCTTATGTGGAAATCTGCTAAAAAAGATAATTGTTCATTAACCTTAATAGTGTTGTTTATACTAATCCAGGTTTGAGATTGATGATTTACCTCCTTAATTAATGTTTTCTGGCTTACAACTAATATTGGAACTAATAAAAATAATACTTTGAACAGCTGTTTAAACATAATAGAATAAATTTTATCTATGCAAAACTACATTTTAGTATTATTACAAGCTATGATATAAGTCAATAAAAATATAAATACAAAAAAATCCCGATTTAATTTCGGGATTTCTATCTATTTGCTTAAGTACATTTTTCGTCTACTATATAATTCGTAAAAAGCATCATCTTTTAAATCGTCAATAAACAAAATACTTTCACCTGTTGATTTCATTTCTGGTCCTAAAGCTTTGTTTACATTATGGAATTTACTAAACGAAAAAACTGGTTGCTTTATAGCAAATCCTTTCAATTGTGGGTTAAATTTAAAATCTGTCACTTTATTATGCCCTAACATTACTTTTGTAGCATAATTTACATACGGTTCTCCATAAGCTTTTGCAATAAACGGAACTGTACGAGAAGCCCTAGGATTGGCTTCGATAATATAAACAATATCGTCTTTTATAGCAAATTGAATGTTTATCAAACCTACTGTTTCTAATGCCAAAGCTATTTTTTTGGTATGATCTTTTATTTGTTGCATTACAAATTCGCCCAAATTAAAAGGAGGTAAAGTCGCATTACTATCACCTGAATGCACTCCACAAGGCTCAATGTGCTCCATGATACCAATGATGTAAACATTTTCGCCATCACAAATCGCATCTGCTTCAGCTTCGATTGCTCCGTCTAAGTAATGATCTAAAAGCAATTTATTACCTGGAATAGATTTTAATAAATTGATAACGTGTTCTTCTAATTCTTGTTTGTTAATTACGATTTTCATTCCTTGTCCACCCAAAACATAAGAAGGACGAATTAATAAAGGAAAATCTAATTTATCTGCTAATACTGATGCTTCATCGGCTGTTTCTGCAATTCCGAATTGTGGAAAAGGAATTTTTAATTCAGTCAACAGTTCCGAAAACCGGCCTCTATCTTCGGCTAAATCCAAAGCGTCAAAGCTAGTGCCTATTATTTTAATTCCGTATTTAGATAATTTTTCTGCAATTTTTAAAGCGGTTTGCCCTCCAAGTTGAACAATTACTCCTATTGGTTTTTCATGTCGGATGATATCATAAATATGTTCCCAAAAAACAGGCTCAAAATACAACTTATCCGCAGTATCAAAATCAGTAGAAACGGTTTCTGGATTGCAGTTAATCATGATGGTTTCATAACCACACTCTTTGGCTGCTAAAACACCATGAACACACGAATAATCAAATTCGATTCCTTGTCCGATACGATTAGGACCAGAACCTAAAACAATAACTTTTTCTTTATTTGGAGTAACAACACTTTCGTTATGCACATAAATTTCTCCCGTTGCAGTTTCAATTTCAGCTTCGAAAGTAGAGTAATAGTAAGGGGTTTGCGCTTTAAACTCTGCCGCACAAGTATCTACTAATTTATAAACACGATTGATATTTTTATCCTCACGAAGCTTATGCACTTGGCTTTCTAAACAATTCATCATATGTGCAATTTGTCTGTCGGCAAAACCTTTTTGTTTGGCTTCAAGGAGCAAATCACTAGGTAAATCGGCTATTGTGTAATTAGAAATCTCTTTTTCTAGCAAATACAATTCTTCATATTGTTTTAGAAACCACATGTCAATTTTTGTGATTTCATGTATTCTGCTTAATGGAATTCCCATTGCAATAGCATCATAAATCACAAAAACTCGATCCCAGCTAGCAAAAGTTAGTTTCTCGATAATTTGTTCGTAATTTTTATATCCTTTTCCATCGGCTCCTAGCCCATTTCTTTTAATTTCTAAAGATTGTGTGGCTTTGTGTAAAGCCTCTTGAAAGGAACGCCCAATTCCCATTACTTCACCAACAGATTTCATTTGCAATCCTAAAGTTCTGTCGGCTCCTTCAAATTTATCGAAGTTCCAACGAGGTATTTTTACGATTACATAATCCAAAGTGGGCTCGAACAGCGCTGAAGTAGATTTGGTGATTTGGTTTTGCAATTCATCTAAGTTGTAACCCAAAGCAAGTTTAGAGGCTATTTTGGCAATAGGATAACCAGTAGCTTTTGAAGCCAAAGCTGATGAGCGTGACACACGAGGATTGATTTCGATAGCAACAATATCCTCTTTTTCATCTGGCGAAACTGCAAACTGCACATTACAGCCACCCGCAAAATTTCCAATACTACGCATCATCAAAATGGCATAGTCTCTCATTTTTTGAAAAGTAGTATCTGACAAAGTCATTGCTGGAGCTACTGTTATAGAATCTCCGGTATGAATTCCCATAGGATCCATATTTTCTATCGAACAAATAATTACGACATTGTCATTTTTATCTCTAAGCAGTTCTAGCTCGTATTCTTTCCAACCCATCAAAGCTTTATCAATCAATACTTCATGAATAGGTGAAGCTTCAAGACCTCGAGTTAAAAGTTCGTCAAAATCTTCTTTTTTATACACAATTGCAGCTCCTGTTCCTCCTAAAGTAAATGAAGGACGAATTACAAGGGGAAAACCAAATTCCTGAGCAATTTCTTTCCCTCGAAGATAGGAAGTACAGATTTCTGCTGGTGCAGAAGGAACTCCTATTTTTTTCAGTAGTTGCTTGAATTGTTCTCTGTCTTCGGTGATATTTATAGCATTTACATCAACACCTATTAATTTAACTCCAAAATCTGACCATATTCCTTTTTCTTCTGCCTCTAAACAAAGGTTTAAGGCTGTTTGTCCTCCCATTGTAGGCAAAACGGCATCAATTTGTGGATGCTCTTTTAATATTTTTATAATTGATTTTGTAGTTAAAGGCAACAAATAAATATGATCTGCCATACTTGGGTCGGTCATAATTGTTGCTGGGTTGGAGTTGATTAATATTACTTCAATTCCTTCTTCTCTGATAGAACGAGCTGATTGTGATCCCGCATAATCAAATTCGCAAGCTTGCCCTATTACTATTGGCCCTGAGCCTATTATTAAAACCGATTTTATAGAATTGTCTTTTGGCATTGTGTAGTTAGATTTGTATGTTGTTTAGATTTTAATCTTTATTTTCCCGAAAAGCTATAAAAAAAGGCGATACTAGTAACAGTAACGCCTTTATGTGAATTTTAGATAAACATTATTTTTTGTGTCTAGGTTCGCTAGAAACGGTTAATTTGTGTCTTCCTTTAGCTCTTCTACGAGCAAGCACTTTTCTTCCATTTGCAGAAGCCATTCTGTCCATAAATCCGTGCTTATTTCTTCTTTTTCTTTTCGATGGTTGAAACGTTCTTTTGCTCATTGCTTTGTATCTTTAAAATCTTTGATTATTTGCGGTAATTGTTTTTAGAAACCGTTCTTCTAAAACCGAGTGCAAATATACAAAGTCTTTTTTTTCTGGCAAGCAGTTTTATAAAAATATTTTAAATTCCTTTTACTATATTTGCACACTCATAAATACATACATCATGTTTCATAAAAATATTAAACTGGTACTCGCGGGACTTATAATAGCCAGTGGCATTTGGCAATTGATAGAAAGCAATATTGGCAATGGCATTTTCCTGATTTTATTGTCTGCAATTCCAATATTTCTATACTTTAAGAACGAATTTATACTGTTAGCTTTCCTAAAATTGAGAAAACAAGACTTTCCCGGTGCTCAAAAGTGGTTAGCATACATAAAAAAACCAGAAAGCGCATTAGTAAGAAAGCAGCAAGGTTACTTTAATTATTTACATGGAATCATGCTTTCGCAGACTAATTTGATTCAAGCAGAGAAATTTTTTAAGAAAGCTGTTGAATTAGGTTTAACAATGGATATGGATTTAGCAGTATGTAAATTGAATCTTGCTGGAGTAGCCATGACTAGAAGACGAAAACTAGAAGCCACAAATTTGCTAAACGAAGCTAAAAAACTAGACAAACAAGGTATGCTGAAAGAGCAAATCACGATGATGAAAGAGCAAATGAAGAAAATGTAGTTTTTTTGAAGTTTTTTTTGATAATTAATTGTAACTCTTAAAGAAAAACGGTGATTTTTAATCTATAATTTTATATCAAAATATCGCTTTCTAAATCTGATTTTTCTATTTCGAAAACAAAACCAAGACGTTTAACGAGTTCAATCACTAAATTTTTATACCAGTTTTCTGATTTGGGATGGATGTAGATTTTTTCAATCAACTGGTTAATATCAATGTCTATTTTTAATCCGTTGTCAATAGTCAAGTTATGTGAAGTTACATCTGAAATTATTCGAATTTCCCTTTCATATTGAAAACTTTTACGTTTAAATAGAAATGGGAAAAAGGTATTGTCAAAAGGAATATATTCTTTCTTGTAATCTATATAATTTACCTCGCCAATATGTTGTTTGTATGTTGTTTCAGGAGTTAATGCTTCTTGTAATCGTCCTAAAGTGGATTGAATCGCCAAGCCTTCGCTTTTTTGCGTAAAAATTTGCCACATTGCAAAAGATTCATATTCGTTAATATGCCAACTACTAATGACTACATTTTTTCTATGACTTTTATAGTAATCTAAAAAATCAGGATTATTCACAGAAAGCTTTTTGATTTCCTCAAAAGTAGGCTCACTGAAAGTGCCTTCATATTGGTCTTCAAACTTATCGGAACGTGACATAAATAATTTTCGGTACAATAGCAAGTCAACAAATTTTGACAAGTCTAAGTATTTCCAAACAATAGTATTTGGGTCTTCAGGTTGTTTGATTTTGTTGTCGTTGATGTACATTAGGTAAATTAAAAATGAGGAATTAAAAAGTAAAAATTCGTCAAAATTAGTGTTATTGCTTTAGTAAATTCGTTTTATCTGTGTTCCAAGTTTGAATAATAATTAGAATTAAATTCCACAACTTGCGATCATAGACGTTTACTATCACAGATAGTTACAAATATAGACCAAAATTAGAGTAAATAGCTTTTTTTTAAAGTAAAAAACAACTAAAGCCGAAGACGCAAATGGTTGTTAGTAGCTGACCATATTTTTTAGTCGTCTACTTTTTCAAAGATTATATTTTCGCCGCTATTCAGATTATTCTCTATAATAAACTTAATTTTAAAATCTGTAAAACCTCTATCTATTTTCGCTACGGAAGAACGGTTATCACATCGAAACCAAACTTCGTTATCGTATAAAGTATATTTTCCTTTTTCGCATAAGCCGTGATTTGGCATAAATGATTTCTCAAAGTCACCATTTTCATATAAACGTAAATTAGCATCTCCAAATCTAGAAGTGCATGAACTTGTCAATTTATAATTACCAACTAAGTCTATTTTAGTAGGTTTTACACCAAACTTATCCAATGCTAGATTATAAATTAGTACGAAACTGCAAACTAAAATTGGAATTAGAAAAAGTCTAAAACCAATTCTAAGAATCTTTTTATTCTGTTTAACTTTTCCAATTATCATAATAATTGGTCCAACTATAAATAGCAATACTAAAGCTATTATGATTATGAGTTTCAGTACAATTAATATCGTCATATCCAGATTTTTGATTGCTGTCAAATTTTTATTATAATGACTATTTAGGATTCAAACGATTGCATCGAAACTAATTTATTATAGGTTCCGTTTAAAGCGATTAATTGTTCATGACTGCCTTGTTCTACAATTTTCCCTTTTTGCATTACGACAATCACATCGGCTTTTTGTATGGTCGATAAACGATGTGCTATAACTATTGAAGTTCTGTTTTGCATCATGTTTTCGAGCGCTACCTGTACCAGTTTTTCACTTTCAGTATCTAAGGCTGATGTGGCTTCATCCAAAATCATAATTGGAGGATTTTTTAAAACCGCTCGGGCAATACTTAATCGTTGTTTTTGCCCACCTGATAATTTGTTTCCGCTGTCGCCTATGTTAGTGTAAATTCCGTTATGTAAATCTTTGACAAATTCGTAAGCATTGGCAATTTTTAAAGCTTCAATAATGTCTCCATCAGATGCGTCTAATTTTCCAAGTGCTATATTCGCTTTTATGGTATCGTTAAATAAAATACTATCTTGTGTAACCAATCCCATTAATCCCCGAAGAGATTGCAGATTTAAGTTTTTGATATCTATACCATCAATAGATATTTTCCCTTCGTTTACATCATAAAATCGAGTCAATAAATTGGCTATTGTGCTTTTGCCACTACCTGATTGTCCAACTAGCGCAACTGTTTGTCCTTTATTTACATTTAAAGAAAAGTCCTTTAAAACGGTTTCATCTTCGTATTTAAAATTGATGTTTTTAATACTGATTGTATCATTAAAGGTGTCTTTTTCAATAGCATCAATTTTGCTAGTAATAGGATTTTCTTGTTCTAAAATTTCTAAAACGCGTTCGGCAGCAGCATTTCCTCTTTTAATACTATATGAAGCTTTAGATATTGATTTTGCTGGAGTTAAAATATTATAAGCCAAACCCATATAAGCTATAAAAGAGGCACCATTCAATGTTTTTTCTATTAAAACCATGTGTCCGCCATACCAAAGCAAAATAGCAATTACCATAATTCCCATAAACTCACTTACAGGTGAGGCTAGGTTTTGACGGTTGCTAATACTGTTTGATAAATTAAAAAAACGACTGGTTGATTCTTGAAATACGGTATTAAAATAATTTTCGGAGTTGTATCCTTTTACTACTTTTAATCCCCCCAAAGTTTCTTCAATAGTAGATAAAAAAGTACCTTGTTCCTGTTGGGCTCTTGTAGATTGCTTCTTTAGTCGTTTTCCAATTATCGATATTATGTAACCAGAAAGTGGAATAAATACAAAAACAAAGAATGTTAATTTTATACTTATTGTAAACATCATTATTATCGTAAAAATGATAGTCAAGGGTTCTTTTACGATTAGCTCAAGTATAGAAAGCAAAGAAGTTTGTACTTCGTTTACATCGCCAGCTATTCTAGATATGGTGTCTCCTTTTCTTTTTTCCGAAAAAAAGGCTAGAGGCAATTCTAGTGTTTTTTTGTACATGGCATTTCGCATGTCTCTTAAAATTCCGTTTCTTAAAAAAGTAATAAAAAACATAGCGAGGTAATCGCACAAATTTTTTAGTAAAAAAATCGAAATAATAACAAAAACCATTATTGATAAAGTATATCCTACTCCAAAATTATCAGTAGAAGTTGTTATAAAATAACTCAAATAGTTCTCCAAGAATCCTTTAATTGAAAGTATTCCTTCCCAAACTGGCGCAGCTGTATTTCTTTTTGTCTGGTCAAACAATACCTGCATCATAGGTATTAATGCCATAAAAGAAAGCGTACTGAACAAGGCGTACAGTACATTGAAAAAAATGTTTAAATACGCGTATTTTTTATAGGGTAATATATAAGGAAATAACTTTTTAAAATTGTTCATTAAATGATTTTTAAATCTAGGAGTATATTTTTAATTTTTTCATCTAGATAGGACTCGACTTCTGGAGCATATTTTACTGCATCTAATTTGGCATTTACACTTACGTAGAACTTTATTTTTGGTTCAGTGCCACTTGGTCTTGCCGCGATTTTAGATCCATCCTCTGTATAATATATCAAAACGTCCGATTTTGGGACATTCATAGTTTCTACTTCGCCTGATAAAAGATTTTTTGCTGTCGAATTTTTATAATCCTCAAGCATCACTACTCTTTGTCCGTTGATTTCTTTTACAGGATTTTCGCGCATGTCTACCATCATCTGATTGATTTCTGCCAAACCTTCAATTCCTTTTTTTGTTAACGAAACTAGATGTTCTTTGTAAAATCCGAAGTCAACATACAATTGTAATAATGATTCATATACTGAGCTTCCGTTGGCTTTAGCTTGCGCTGCAATTTCGCAAACTAATAAAGTTGCAGCAACCGCATCTTTATCTCGAACCGCATCACCTACCATAAAGCCAAAACTTTCCTCTCCGCCACCAATAAACTTAAGTTCAGGAAAATCTTTAATCATTTTAGCAATCCATTTAAAACCAGTCAAGCCTATTTTACATTCTACATTATAAGCAGTCGCTAATTCCATCATCATTGGAGTAGAAACTATGGTAGAACCTATAAATTGTTTGCCATCTATTTTCCCTGCTTTTTTCCATTGCTCTAATAAGAATGCGGTCATCAAAACCATGGTTTGGTTTCCATTAAGTAAAACCATTTTGCCTTGAGTGTTTCTTACCGCAACTCCAAGTCTGTCACAATCAGGGTCGGTTCCTATAACTATATCGGCATTCAATTTATCTGCTAATGCCAAAGCCATAGTTAATGCTTCAGGTTCTTCTGGGTTTGGAGATACCACGGTTGGGAAATTTCCATCAGGAGTAGCTTGCTCAGGAACAACATTCACATTAGTGTAACCAGCTTTTGATAATGTTTCGGGAATAGCTTTTATTGATGTACCGTGCAATGAAGTGAAAACAATATTTAAATTTTCCTTAGCAAAATTTGATGTGTTAAAACTGGCGTTTTCTATAGTTGATTTTATAAATGCTTGGTCAATAGCAAGGTCTATATATTCAATTAAATCCTCATTTGCCTGAAACTTAATTTCGTCGTATTTTAGACTTTCAATCACTTTTACAATAGCGGCATCCTGAGGAGGTACTATTTGTCCGCCATCTTCCCAATATACTTTATAGCCATTATATTCTGGCGGGTTATGCGAAGCCGTCAATACAATTCCTGCTTGACAACCTAAATATTTTAAAGCAAAACTCAACTCTGGAGTTGGTCGCATGTCTGAAAATAAATACACTTTTATTCCATTTGCCGAAAAAACATCTGCTACTACTTTTGCTAATGTTTGGCTATTAAGTCTACAGTCAAAAGCTATAGCTACTTTTAATGCTTTTCCAGGAAAAAAATTGAGCATATAATTAGAAAGACCTTGTGTGTTTTTTCCTAAAGTATATTTGTTAATACGGTTTGTTCCAACTCCCATTATGCCTCGCATTCCACCAGTTCCAAATTCCAAATTTTTATAGAAACTTTCTTCTAAATTTTTTGGAGAAGAAGTCATCATCTCTTTGATTTCATCTTGCGTTTGATTGTCAAAAGTTGGTGTTAACCATTCATTTACTGCGTTTAAAATGTTTTGCTTGATTTCCATTTTTTTTTAAATTTTAGTAGCTTTTCCTGCTGTTTGCTCTATCTTTTTCTTTTTTAAGAAAAAAGGAAAAAGGATGCCGCTTCCATCAGGGCTAGCCATCATTTCTATTATACTTATTTCTTATACCCTATTTTATTGCGCTCTGTTTTACTTTCTGAATCCACGTTTTTATCCACCAAATAATTTAAAGCTTTATAAATATCTGGACTCGAGCCTGTAAGGCGAACAGGCGTAAGCAAACTGATTTTCTATTGCCGTAATTATTTCTTTTAATTCATTATAAGTTAATGAAAATTGTCTAAAAGTTACAAATGCTCTAATAATTGAAATATTAATCTCAATTGCTTTTTCACTATTCAATACACTAGAAAGCATTGCTATTCCTTGTTCGGTAAAAGCAAAAGGAGCAGCACCGCCTAAATAACTTTTAGATGGTATCACATTTTGTGATACCAATTGATTTATCTCGTGTTCCAAAAGAGAAAACATAAAATCCTCTGGAAAACGACTTAGATTTCTTCTAATGGATTGCTTAAGCACTCTTGTTTCAACATTATACAATAAAGCCAAATCAAAGTCAAGCATTACTTTACAACCTCGAATCTCAAATATTTTATTTTGAATAACTTCTAATTCCATTTCGAGGCTTCAATTATTTAAAATTAATTTCGTTAGAAACTTTATATCTTTCCTCATTGTTTTTGGTTCTTAATATAATTTCCCCCAAAAATCCAGCTAAAAATAATTGGGTTCCAATAATCATTGTAGTTAGCGAAATGTAAAACCATGGATTGTTTGTTACCAATTCATAGGGCAAATCATGATACAATTTATATAGTTTCATAAAACCAATAAATCCAGCCGAAAAAAATCCAATTATAAACATTAGAGAACCTAAAGCACCAAATAAATGCATAGGTCTTTTTCCGAAACGAGAAAGAAACCAAATGGTAATTAAATCTAGAAAACCATTTATAAAACGATCCATACCAAATTTAGTTTCACCATATTTTCTAGGCTGATGAAGCACAACTTTTTCGCCAATTTTCCCGAAACCAGCATTTTTAGCTAGAACTGGAATATAGCGATGCATTTCTCCTGAAACTTCAATATTTTTTACAACTATATTTTTATAAGCTTTTAATCCACAATTAAAATCATTTAGTTGAACACCAGAAGTTTTTCGGGCTGCCCAATTAAATAATTTAGAAGGGATATTTTTAGCAAAAACCGAATCGTAGCGTTTCTTTTTCCAACCTGAAACTAAATCAAATTTTTGATTGATAATCATATCATATAATTCCGGAATCTCGTTAGGACTGTCTTGCAAGTCAGCATCCATGGTAATAATAACGTCGCCTTGAGCTTTTGCAAACCCTGCGTGTAAGGCTTGTGATTTTCCGAAATTTTTCAAGAAACGAATCCCTTTTACATTTGAATTTTCTATTGACAACTGTTCAATTATTGACCACGATTTATCGGTACTTCCATCATCAATAAAGATAATTTCATATGAATAATTGTTGGCTTTCATTACAGTAAGAATCCAGTTTTGAAGTTCCTGTAACGACTCTTCTTCATTAAGAAGCGGAATTATGATAGATAAATTCATTAATTATTAGCTTTGAGGTCTGTCTCGTTTAATGATTAAAGCGGTTACAAGTCCAATGATGCTGTATACAATCAAATTAAAAGCAAAACCTTTCATTTGACCCAATGCTCCATAAGAGTCTGATTTTTCCATTTCAACAATCATTTTATTTATATCGGCTGCTTTAGTGCCAAATTTCTGCATCATTTCTGCAGAATATTTTATAATATTTTCTGTAATGATTGCTTTAGCTTCAATATCTATTACATTAAACAATAAAATGCTATATAAAGTAGAAATAAAAAAACCTAAAGCAACAGTAATAAAAAAACTACTAAACACTTCTTTAAAAGTAATAAAACCACCAATATTTTTCTTGTATTTTACGGCAGAAAAAACTCCAAATCCGGTAATAATAATAACATTTACAATGCCAATCCAAGAACTAGTAAATAAACTAATATCAATAGAATAAATAAGTGTTGTCATTACCACTAAAAAAATCCCTAGAAAAATCCCGAAATTCAATGAATTTTTTCTCAAAGCCTCCATAAAGTATAAATTGGTTAAAAATTAATTTACAAATATAACAATTCCCAATTTAATGAGTAAACTATTTCCGTTTGGATAATCAATTAAAAAAAATCAGCATAAGGTTTGATTATTGAAAAATAAGTGTAAATTTGCACTCTCAAAAATAATTATAAAAAAAAGTTATAGTGAGTTGATACCTTTCGGTAACGAAAGCATCAAGACAAATTATAATTGAAACAAATAAAAAGATTCACAAGATGAAAAAAGGAGTTCACCCAGAAAATTACAGATTAGTAGCATTCAAAGACATGTCAAATGAAGATGTGTTCATTACTAAATCTACAGCAGAAACTAGAGAAACAATAATTCACGAAGGTGTAGAATACCCTGTAGTGAAAATGGAGATTTCTAGAACTTCTCACCCTTTTTACACTGGTAAATCTAAACTTATTGACACAGCAGGTCGTATCGATAAATTTAAAACTAAATATGCTAAACACGTTAAATAATATTTTTTTTCGTTGTTTTCAATCATACAAAGTCTTCCATCTCGGGAGGCTTTTTTATTTTATGCTGATTCCTAATCGTATTCCTAAACTTTGTAACTTTGAGCCATTGTAACCTTGACCAGAGCTGAAAGGCAAACGGAATGAAATTAAACTTCTAAAAATGAACTATATTCTTTTTGACGGAACTGTAAGAAATGCATTATTACCGTTCACTTTTACACGACCTGTTGCTGATATTCGCATCGGCATTTTAACCATCCGTGAAAAATGGGAGAAATATTTAGGAACCACCACCACCACTTTGACAGAGGAGTATTTGTCAGAAAAATATCCAATGGTAGAAATGGAAGAAAATATTATGATAAATGCTTCATTTTTGCCAAATGCTATTTTATCTGAAATGGTGTCAAATCTTGAAGCCAACCAAGCTATTTTTAAAGGAGACGAAGTCATTGCTTTTTTTACGCAAGACACACAGGAAGAAGTTGATTTTGATGCATATGAAATTATAGAATTTAATGACGAATGCATTACAGTAGAACATACTTGGGATATTTTCGCCAAAAATGATGCGGCTATTCGAGAGGATTTCGAACTTTTAACAGAAGATAGAAAATCACAAACCATCCCTAAAAGTGTTAATGTGATTTCTCCAGAAAATATATTTATAGAAGAGGGAGCAAAACTTGAATTTGTAACGTTAAACGCTTCGACAGGGCCAATATACATAGGCAAAAATACTGAAATCATGGAGGGTTCCGTAATTCGAGGACCATTTGCTTTGTGCGAAGAAGCTCAAGTAAAATTGGCTACAAAAGTATATGGCGCTACAACTGTTGGGCCTCATTGTAGAATAGGTGGCGAAGTAAACAATTCAGTGCTCTTTGGGTATTCAAATAAAGGACATGATGGATTCTTAGGAAATTCCGTTCTTGGCGAATGGTGTAATATTGGTGCTGACAGTAACAATTCCAACCTAAAAAATAATTATGAAGAAGTGAAATTGTGGAGTTATGAATCCGAAAATTTTGCTAAAACAGGTCTTCAATTCTGTGGATTAATGATGGGCGATCACAGTAAATGTGGCATCAATACGATGTTTAATACGGGAACTGTAGTTGGTGTGAGTACCAATATTTTTGGTTCTGGATTTCCGCGCAATTTTGTACCAAGTTTTTCTTGGGGAGGTGCTTCAGGTTTTACTACATACATAACTAAAAAAGCCTTTGAAACTGCTAGAATTGTTATGTCTCGACGTCATGTGGAATTTGATGAAAAAGAAATGCGAATTTTAGAACATGTTTTTGAGGTTACTAAAAAATGGAGGAAAGAGTAATAAGTTGGGTTTTGAAAAATTTTCATTAGATGCTCTAGATAATAATCACATTTAAACTTTTTTCACGTCAATCAAAAAGTCAAATTAATCCAATATATATTAACAATAAATATAAGCTACACTTAAAATTGTCAAAAAGGTATTGAAATGGATTACAGAGCATTTATAAACATCAAAAAAACAATGAAAATAGTACTGGGATTGTTTATCTTATTTACTTTTTTGTCCTGCGAAATTCAATATGACGGAGGAACAAAATTAATAGTAAAAGGTAAGATTATTGACGAAAACAATCAACCAATTGCTAATAAGGATGTGAAATTAATTGTATCTATTTCAACACTAGAGCAACGTGTTTTTCCATTTGAGGAGAATTATATTGGAAGAGCAATTTCGAAAAAAGACGGCAGTTTTGTTATTGCGATTCCCAGACCAATTAATTTTGGGCAAATAATTGTTGAAACTAATTCTGATGACAATTTACTGAATCAAAAACAATTTGTAAATATTCAAATGGATAATTTTGAAAACTATGAATTGGTTTTACCAGAAACTAAGTTATTTAAAAAAACCGATTTATGTACTTTAAATGTTGAACTGAATCAAGTTGATTTTAACAACAGAATAATCAGTATAGATTATATTGGGGAAGTTTGTGTCGGCAATGTTATTTTTAACGTTATAGATGAAGAGTTTTGGAATTTTGATTCCGTTTTTGTTAAAAAAAATCAAACTATTATATTAAAGTATAGAATTGAAAATATAAGTACTGGGGCATTTTCAGACTTTGAAAAAAGTATACAGATTAATGATGTGTCTAGTTTTATATATATTTTAAATTACTAATTATGAAAAATCTAACGCTACTTTTTTTATTGATTAGTTCTTTGGAGTATTGTCAAGAAAAAAAGAAGGAAAAGTTAGATTTTCAATCAGATATTGTGCTAGCTATAATTACGAATCATTATTTTGGAAATAATTATCTAGCACAAGGACATCAAAACCCAAGTATTGGTTTCCAAATTAAGAGTGATTGGTTGCACTATAATAAGTATAGTTTGGGTTTCGGCATCGAAAAAAGCACGCAAAAAGTAACCGAATTTTCTATTGGAGGAAATATAGATAAAACTAATACTAATTCAATAAATCTTTTTTTGTCCTATCAGTTTAAAATGACTTCAAAATTTAGTATTAGACCTGAAGTTGCCTTCGGCAGTATTGAATTGAGACAAAAGTCAGGAGAAAAATTCTACGGCAGTCAATCAGGAGAGAGATATGGTTTAGGCGCTAATTTAAACTACTCATTAAACAAAGCAATTGCTCTTTATTTAAACATTAGCTATAATCGTTATGATTTGAATGTAAAAACATCTAAAGAGTTTATAAACTATTTTAACAATTCAAATGCAATTACGTTATCTTCTGGCATAAAATTTCAATAATCCAAAATAACAGGAATATCTATGTAGATATTTCTTAGTTTTTATTGTTTCTAATAGTAAATCTATGCGCTTTAAAAATATTCATAGAAAAATATTTTTGTAGCTTTGCAATCTCAATTTTTTGACAACGATTTCATTAATTGAGTTATTTTATGGAAAATAGAAAAAAAGTAGCATTCTACACTTTAGGATGTAAATTAAACTTCTCAGAAACATCTACTATTGCACGTAATTTTCAAGATGAGGGTTTTGACCGTGTCGATTTTGAAGAAGTGGCAGATATTTATGTAATCAACACCTGTTCGGTTACTGAAAATGCGGATAAACAGTTCAAACAAGTTGTAAAGAAAGCCATGAAACTCAACGAGAAGGCTTTTGTAGCTGCTGTAGGCTGTTATGCCCAATTAAAACCTGAAGAATTAGCCGCAGTTGATGGTGTAGATTTAGTTCTTGGCGCTACCGAAAAATTTAAAATAACCGATTATATTACTGATTTGTCCAAGAATGATTTTGGAGAAGTGCATTCTTGCGAAATTGCTGAAGCTGACTTTTATGTAGGAAGTTATTCCATTGGTGATAGAACTCGAGCTTTTTTGAAAGTGCAAGACGGTTGCGACTATAAATGTACGTATTGCACGATTCCTTTAGCAAGAGGAATTTCTAGAAGCGATGCGCTTGAAAATGTTTTGAAAAACGCTTACGAAATCTCCCAACAAGGCATTAAAGAAATTGTTTTAACAGGCGTGAATATTGGTGATTACGGAAAAGGAGAGTTTGGAAATAAAAAACACGAACACACTTTTCTTGATTTAGTAAAAGCATTAGACGAAGTTCAAGGAATTGAGCGTTTGCGAATATCGTCAATAGAACCCAATTTATTAAAGAATGAAACTATCGAATTTGTATCTAAAAGCAGAACGTTTGTACCGCATTTTCATATTCCATTGCAATCCGGAAGTAACGATATTTTAAAGTTAATGAAACGTAGGTATCAACGTGAAGTATATACAGAAAGAGTCCATAAAATTAGGGAAGTAATGCCACACGCATGTATAGGTGTTGATGTGATTGTTGGATTTCCTGGCGAAACCGACGAACATTTTTTAGAAACCTATCATTTTCTGAATGAATTGAATATTTCGTATTTGCACGTATTTACCTATTCAGAACGCGATAATACTGAAGCCGCAACAATGGAAGGAGTAGTTCCTGCTAATGTTCGAGCTAAAAGAAGTAAAATGTTACGAGGATTATCGATTAAAAAACGCAGAGCTTTTTATGAAAGTCAGATAGGAACAAATAGAACGGTGCTTTTTGAAAGTGAAAATAAAGAAGGCTATATTCACGGTTTTACCGAAAATTATGTAAAAGTAAAAACCCCTTGGAATCCAGAATTAGTAAATACGTTACAAGAAATAAATCTAACACGAATAGATGAAGATGGCAGTGTTCGTATGGAGTTTATGGAGGTAGAGGTATAAAAAATAAAATTTGATTTTTTATTAAAATGCTTCTAATTTCAATTGATGCATATATAATTAGGTAACTATGGATTGTTTTGTGAGTTCATCGGTTTTTTTTCTCTGTTAAACGAATATATAGTAAATAGTGTAAATATTATTCTACCTTTAATTTAGATAATTTTTTTATTTCTAATAAAATTCAAAAATAATCATGAAAAAATATTCTTTTTTATTTGTTTTTGCGGTGCTTGCAAGCGTAATGATTTCTTGTTCTAATGACGATACTGCTTCAAAAGATGATGTTTTAGTTGGGACATGGAAATTAACTTCATTAACTGTTGAAACTCCAGTTCTAGTAGAAGGAGTACCTACTAGCAATTTTACTCAAATTGCTTCCGATTCTCAAATAAAATTTAATGCTAATTCTCTTGGAACAATGCAATATTTAACTGGTTTGGGTTATGATTCTCAAACTGTAAATAATGATTTAGTTTTTATGCAAACTTCATCATTTGGATTATATGAGTTTAAATTTGTTTTAAATAACAATGTTGTTACAATATTTGACGATAATAATAAAACACTAAGTTTATTATTAGACGGAAATACATTAACTCTTTACAAAGAGGGAGGTATTGTTTTAGGTAATCTTGATAATGATACAGTTGAACAAGTTAAAACTAAATATGTATTTAAAAAGCAATAATCTATAAATTATAATTTTTGAAATAATTTCTTTTTTTCTTGTAAAATTTTTTATGCATTTTCAAAAAAAATCAATTATACTTTGTCGAAGCGTTTTACATTCTTGGTATAAATATAAATGATAAAAAAGATTCAAATGAAACTCCCTGAACTTTAAATGTGCAAAACTATATTTTAATTCCAGGAGGCAATAAATCTCTGTAAATAGTATTTTTTCTAAAGAATAAAGCAATTTTAGGAAGAATAGGGACTACTTTTAATTTGCGTTCATAAGCAATTACCATAATATTTTTTAACAATTCAGTGATAAAATCTTCATCAGTATAAGCGTCGGGAACATTAATTTTAGTCAAGAAGATTTTCTTCTCCTGAAAAGAATATTCAACAGAAATTAGCCCTTCTTCTACGGTAGTTTCAAATTGTCTTGCAAAAGTATTGTCTTTAATTTCCATTGTAATTGCAACTTCCATAATTAATTGTTTCTTTGATGATATAAAAAATATTTTAAATTTTATGAGTTTACCTATAGAAGTAAATTTCTAAAAAAAAGCCTTATAAATCGCCTACAAATTTAATCAATTATCAGTTACAATTCAATATTTAAGAGTCATATTTTTTGAACTCACAAAATGGTAATGATTTTGAATGTCTTTAAAACCGTTAATTAAATAAACACTTAATTTTATAGATTTTAAAAATTCATTTCTAATTATAAACGAAAAAAAAATATAGACTAATTAATAAATTTGGTTTTTTGCATTACATCTGTACTATATTATAGCCGTAAATATGTCAAATTTAAAACATTTGTAAATAAATAAACCGAAAGGCAATAAAAAATTTAATTAAACAATCTACCTCGTTTATCTGGTGACGTTTAATGGTTCTGCTGATTTTAAAATAAAAAAGAAAGTATATTTAAATGGAGAGGCTACTAAATTATCCGAGTGAGTTACAAATAGTGTTCAGAATTGACGACATTATTTCTCAATGCTAAAATTGATACTTCTATGATTTATCAAAAAAACAGGTTTTAAGCTTTCGTTTTCAAAGCAATTTACAAAAATATGTTGAAGTATATATATTATCCCTCAAAATGGGTTTCAAGGCTATGTTTAGTTTAAAAGTTTGGATTGAAAAAAATCAATAAATAATTTTAATTTATACACACTTTTTAATACACTTCCTACTTTTTATTTGAATGCCTAGATTTAATAAGTTTTGTAAATACCCGAAAATTTGCTCAAAATGTTTGCCTAAGTTATCCTGTAAAGTTGAATTAACTTCAAATGGAAGTTTCTATAAACTACTAAACATATATTGTTTGGAAATAAGCTCCAGAACTAAAAAATTAAATCTATAGAATTAAACTTTAGAACTGATGCTTTGGATAACATATTAGAAAATAGTATTGAAAAATACTTATACTGAAAACAGATTCAAGTAAGATTTTATCAAAAGTATCTTTGCCAATAATCCAAATTTTAAAACATATTTCTTCGTTAGAATCTTAAACGGTATATTAGTAAAGTTAAAAATTGTCTGCAATCTTTAACATTTAAATCGTTGCTTGATTTGTTGAATTCTACTTTTAATAGCTTGAAGACTTTATCCGTTGGATAGTGTTTTTATTTAGTTTTTCATAAGTTAAAAAAGTTTATTAAAACAAATTTCAATAAACTTTTCTTAACAACATATTATATAATACTTCACAGTAATTATAACCAACTATTTTGACTATTAAACCTGTTTACAATTGAAGTAGAATTAACTCAACTAAATAAGCCTGAAAATTTACTAGAAATTTTCAGGCTTTTTAGGTTTGTTAAAAATAAATTAGTCTACATTATCATGAAGAAACGAATTGTTAGATCGCAACTGTGGATCGTTGTTGCTATCAGTTCCTATAGAAGTACGAGATACATTATTGTTGAATCGCGCGCTAGAAAGGTCTACTCCTGAACGTTTGTAAGCTGGTTCTTTTTCTAATTCGTCCATACGAGATGGGTTGTTATGAAACTTATAATTGAAATCTTTTAACTTTCGTCTTCTTTCGTCAGCTCTTAATTTTAAAGTGTCCTCTATGGACATGTCTATTGGGGAAACCTCTTCGTAAGATGCTGAAAAGTTTGAAACTTCTTCTACTTTTTTGATTGTTAAATTTAATTCCTCAGCTATAGGCTCAGCTGCAATATTTGATACTGGTTTAGAAGTAAGTAAGTCATTTTCAACTTCCATATATTCTTCTAATGAATACTTGATGATTCCATTTTCGTTCAATTCGGTCATCGGAACCATTTCAACTGCTTGGTTTACTACTATATTTCTAGTTTCGTTAGTTAATTCGAATAGAATTTTATTTTCATCAACAGCTTCCGTTTCAATTGTTTTTGGTGTAAACAAAGGCAAATCAAAAGTTAGAGCCGCTTGTTCTTCTTTTACAACAATATGATCTACAACTTTAATTTCCTTTACATCAGCAATTACCGGAGCGGAAACCACAAAATCGATTGGTTTTTCAGGCGAAACGATTTCGAAAGTAACATCTAAATTTTTGATGAATTCAGATATAATAACCAATTCATTTTCGTTAATTAATGGTTCTTGAACGGTTTGAAAATCATCTTCAATCAATTCAAAAACAATTTTTTCTTCTGATTTAGTCTCAACAATTTCAGTGTTGAATTGAAAAGACTCAACTGTTTTATTGGTTAAATCCTGTTCTAATTTATGCTCACCATCTAAAGAGTGGATAATTTTTTTTGGCTCAGTATTTACAATATCATTTTGTTGTTCGATGTTGAAACCCGTTGCAATAATAGTAACTGCAATTGATTCTCCAAGAGTTTCGTCTTCACCAACTCCCATAATGATATTAGCATTATAACCTGCTTCAGCTTGAATATGGTCACTAATTTCTCCTATTTCGTCAATTGTAATTTCATTTGAACCAGAAACGATAAGCAACAATACGTTTTTAGCACCTGAAATTTTATTGTCATCTAATAGAGGAGAGTCTAATGCGGCAATTATGGCTTCTTTGGCACGATTGGCTCCAATTGCTGTTGCCGATCCCATAATGGCTGTGCCGCTATTTGACAACACTGTTTTAGCGTCTTTTAAGTCGATGTTTTGTGTGTAGTGGTGTGTAATTACCTCTGCAATACCTCGAGATGCTGTAGCTAAAACTTCGTCAGCTTTTGAAAATCCAGCTTTGAAACCTAGATTACCGTATACTTCTCTTAATTTATTATTATTAATAACAATTAGAGAGTCTACTTGTTTCCTTAATTTATCGACTCCTTGTAAGGCTTGCTCATAACGTACTTTTCCTTCAAATTGAAAAGGTTTTGTTACAATTCCAACAGTAAGGATTCCTCTTTCTTTAGCTAATTGAGCTATTACTGGTGCGGCTCCAGTACCAGTTCCGCCGCCCATTCCTGCTGTAATAAATACCATTTTGGTATTGCTATCGAGCATTTTTTCGATATCAGCAATGCTTTCAATAGCCGATTGTTGCCCAACTTCAGGATTAGCACCTGCTCCTAAGCCTTCAGTTAGGGTTACCCCTAATTGAATTTTGTTTGGAACAGCACTGTTTTGTAATGCTTGAGAATCGGTATTGCAAACAATAAAATCGACTCCTTTTATTCCTTGTTTGAACATATGATTAATGGCGTTGCTTCCGCCTCCGCCTACACCAATCACTTTAATTACGTTAGATTGGTTTTTTGGTAAATCAAATGAAATACTTCCAAAATCTGAGTTGCTCGTCATAATATTGGTTTTTTTATGCTTGTTATTTGTTTTGTTTGTGCTTTTTAATCCTTTATTTTAGTTACAGCTATTCAGCATTATCTAAAAACTCTTTTATTTTATCTACATATTTATCGAAAAACGATCGTCTAATTTTAGTTTCTGTAGATTCAGTATTTGAAGAAACGGTTTCTAACACGTTTTCTTCTTGTTGTACTTCCATTTCTTCTTTAAATTGTGGAACTACTGGTTCAAAATAACGTTCTCTTTGTGGAGACACTTTTTCAGGAACTACTGTTGTTTCAAATTTTACAGCACTTTGTGTTTTATTTTCAATACTGTTCATTACTAATCCAACTGCTGTAGCATATAACGGACTAGAAATTTCTTCGTCTGAATTTCCTGCTAAATGTTCGTTAGGATAACCAATTCTAGTATCCATTCCGGTTATATATTCAACCAATTGTTTGATGTGCTTTAAATTTGCACCTCCGCCGGTTAATACAATACCTGCTATTAATTTTCTACGAGGATCTTCATGACCATACGATTTTATTTCAGCAAATACTTGTTCAATAATTTCTACAACACGAGCGTGTATAATTTTAGAAAGGTTCTTTAAAGAAATTTCTTTAGGCTCTCTTCCTCTTAAACCTGGAATAGATACAATTTCGTTGTCTTTGTTTTCTCCTGGCCAAGCTGATCCAAATTTTACTTTCAATAATTCGGCTTGTTTTTCAATAATTGAACAGCCTTCTTTAATATCATCGGTAATTACATTTCCTCCAAAAGGAATTACAGCGGTATGGCGAATAATTCCATCTTTAAAAATGGCCAAATCAGTTGTTCCGCCACCGATATCTATTAATGCAACCCCTGCTTCTTTTTCTTCTTGACTTAAAACTGCATCAGCAGAAGCTAAAGGCTCTAAAGTTAATCCTGATAATTCAATACCAGAACTTTGAATGCATCTTCCTACGTTTCTAATAGAAGAAGCTTGTCCTACAACTACATGAAAACTACTTTCTAATCTTCCGCCATACATGCCAATTGGCTCTTTAATGTCAGATTGACCATCAATTTTGAATTCTTGAGGCAAAACGTGAATAATTTCTTCACCAGGTAGCATTGCCAATTTATGCACTTGGTTGATTAACATATCTATGTCTTTTCCTCCAATTACTTCTTCTGGATTATCTCTACTAATGTAATCGCTGTGCTGAATACTACGTATGTGTTGCCCTGCAATTCCTACAACTACATCTTTTATTTTATAACCAGAATTATTTTCGGCTTCTTCAATAGCTTGTTGAATGGATTGGATGGTTTGTGTAATATTATTTACAACACCACGAGCCACACCAAGACTTTTTGATTTTCCTACACCTAAAATCTCTAGTTTTCCGTACTCGTTTTTCTTGCCTATCATGGCAACAATTTTTGTTGTACCTATGTCTAAACCTACTGCGATGTTCTCTTTTTCCATACCCTAATTATTTAGTGCACACTACTTGTTGCGTAAACTTCAGATTTATTTTTTTGTATTTGTATAATGAACTGTCTAAAACAGCTTTTTGAAAAAACGCTTTATAATTATCAAATTTTCGTTCTACATGTATCGCTCTACCAAACTCAATCTCATAATTAAAAATTCTATTTCTCATTTTTATGTTTCCATTTGGAAAAATCTGCATCCCAATGATGTTTTTTTTCAAAAAATCATCCTTATAAATCAAGCGTAATAATTTGTTCAATTCGAAGCTGTTTTCCTTATTAATATCTCCCGAAATAATAGGAACTCTAGCCGTAAACTCATCTGACAATGGCATTCTATTTCCTTGATAGTCAATATAAAATGAACCACTATCGTTAAACACTCTTGCAATAGGAGTTTTTTGTTTTACAACTGCTTTAAGAACGCCATCGATACTCACAAAAACCTCTGATTTTTCAATCATTTTGTTTTTGTTGATGGATTTTTCCAACTTGTTCAAATCTAATTTATCTTTTTCAATGCTTGAGGCATCTTTTTTATTTTCTATTAACAATTTATTAACCGTTTCTTGTTTGATAAAAGGGTTAGAATCATCTAAGAAAATTACTACAGATTTAGACAGTTTTCGATGTTCATTTCGTTTAGAAGTGAATGAAAATAGAAAAATGACCAATGCAAACATCAGTATTAATCGAATAGTTGTCCAATTAAATAGTTTCATTTAAAGCGGTTTTAATAGGTTTTACTAATTCGCCAATATCTCCAGCTCCAATAGTTACAATAATTCGAGCTTCGCTTTTTAAAATAGTTGGTATTAAATCGGTTTTTGAGACTAATTTTTTGTTTGGATTTGAAATCTTATCCAACAACCATTTCGAATTTACGCCTTCCATTGGCAATTCTCTGGCGGGATAAATATCTAACAGTAATACTTCATCAAATGCCGATAAACTTTTGGCAAAATCATCAATAAAATCTCTTGTTCTGCTAAAAAGGTGCGGCTGAAAAATGGCTAATATCTTTTTATTTGGATATAATTCTCTTACTGCTTGATGAACTGCATTTATTTCAGTTGGATGATGTGCATAGTCATCAATATAAACTAAATCATCTGTTTTGATTTGATAGGAGAATCGTCTCCTAATTCCTTTAAAAGACATCAACGCCTTAGCAATGGCCTCGGTTGGGGAACCATACGTTTTTGCCATTGCTAAAGCCATTAATGCATTTGTCAAATTATGTTTTCCTGGCAATCCAAACTGTAAATCTTTGATGATTTCTGTAGGTGTTTGAATGTCAAAAACATATTGACTTTTTTCTATTCTAACGTTGAATGCTTTATAAACTGCTTCTTCGTTTACTGCCACTGTAATACCTTCTAAAAAGAGTCCTTTTGCAACAAATAATTTAGTTTTATCCTCTATTTTATCGGCAAACTCATGAAAAGAGGCTTCAATAGATGCTGCATCGCCATAAATATCTAGGTGATCGGCATCAGTAGACGTCACACAGGCAATATTAGGATGTAAATGCAAAAACGAACGGTCAAATTCATCCGCTTCGACAACTGTAACCGTTTTTCCGTTTCCGATTAAGTTTGAATTGTAATTTTCTACAATTCCGCCAATAAAAGCCGTTACATCGGCACCGCTTTCGTATAGAATATGTCCTAAAATACTTGATGTTGTTGTTTTTCCGTGAGTTCCTGCAACAGCAAAACAAAAAGTGTCTTTGGTTATAATTCCTAAAACTTCAGCTCTTTTTTTAATCTCGTACTCTCTTTCAATAAAATAATTCCACTCTGAATGGGAAGTTGGAACGGCTGGTGTAATAATAACCAATGTATTTTCCTGATAATATTCTTTTGGTATAGCACTGATACTGTCTTCGAAATGAATAGCGATACCAATACTTTCTAATTCTTTGGTTAATTCGGTTTCAGTTTTATCATAGCCTGAAACGTTTTTACCTAAAGATTTAAAATAACGTGCCAAAGCACTCATCCCGATGCCTCCGACACCTATAAAGTAAACGTTATGTATTTGGTTTAAATTCATTTTTAAATTTCAATTTCAAAACTCAATTTCAATTTCAAAACTCAAACTCACGATTGATTTTTAAAACTGCTATTGATATTGTTATTTTATTAATTTTATTATTTCGTCAACTATATCTTTTGTAGCATTTGGTTTGGCTATTTTTTTAATATTTTCTCCCAATTCCTTTTGCCAATTTTCATTGAAAATTAAACTTGCAAAAGTATTTTCAAACTTTTCATCCAATTCACTTTCTTTTATCAATAATGCTCCTTTTTGGTCTACAACCGATTTTGCATTTTTCGTTTGATGATCTTCGGCAACATTTGGTGATGGAATAAAAAGCACCGGCTTACCAACGATACACAATTCTGAAACTGATGATGCACCCGATCTAGAAATGATAATATCAGCCGCAGCATACACTAAATCCATTTTATCAATAAATGCTAGTACTTGTACCTCTTTATGGTCATTAAAATGTTTGTATTCTTCAAAATAAAACTTGCCACATTGCCAAATCACTTGACAGTTTTTAGAAGTAAAAAAATCCAATTCTTTTGCAATTAACTGATTGATTCTTCTAGCGCCAAGGCTACCGCCCAATATTAAAATTGTTTTTTTAGTACTGTCTAATTTGAAATGCTGAATTGCTTCGTTTTTTTTACTTTCGATATCTATTAAATCCTCACGAACAGGATTTCCTGTTAAAACTATTTTCTCTTTTGGAAAAAAACGTTCTAAATTTTCGTAAGCTACACAAATGGCGTTGGCTTTTTTGCTCAATAATTTATTTGTAATGCCTGGAAACGAATTTTGTTCTTGAATTACTGTTGGAATACCGAAGCTATTGGCAACTTGTAATAATGGTCCGCTAGCAAAACCTCCTGTTCCTATAACGACATCTGGCTTAAATTTTTTTATAATAGTTCTTGACTTTATAAGACTACTCACTAATTTAATTGGAAAAAAAGCGTTGTCTAAAGTCAGTCTTCGTTGTAAACCTGCAATCCAAAGTCCTTCTATTTTATAGCCCGCCTGTGGTACTTTTTGCATTTCCATTTTGTCTTTTGCGCCAACAAATAGAAATTCGGCATCAGGAAAACGTAATTTTAATTCATTAGCAATGGCAATTGCAGGATAAATATGCCCTCCTGTTCCACCACCACTTAATATAAATTTTAATTTCTTCATTCCTTTAGGCCTTTTGTTTTTTATTTAGAACGGCATTCATAGGGTTTTCAGATTCATCTTGAATAGAAAAGTTATCATCTTCCATTGCGTTTTCTTTAGCAATTTGCTCGTCAATCATTCGTTTCAAGATTTCTTCTCGCTTTTCTTTTTCAGCTTTTTCTTCCAAAATTTCTTCGTCTTTCTTGGTAACACTAATTATAATTCCCAATGCAATACAAGTCATCCAAATAGAACTTCCTCCGCTACTTATTAATGGCAGTGTTTGTCCCGTAACTGGTAATAATTCAACGGCAACAGCCATATTTACCATAGCCTGAAAAATCATTGGAAAACCGAGTCCGACCACTACTAATTTTCCGAAAATGGTATTGGCTTTGTGCGCTGCTACTATAAATCTAAAAAAAAGCAACAAATACATTCCTAATACTCCAATTCCACCAATTAATCCATATTCTTCAACAATTATGGCATAAATAAAATCGGATGAGGACTGCGGTAAAAAGTTTTTTTGAATGCTTTTCCCAGGGCCAAGTCCGTATGCTCCTCCAGAAGCTATGGCAATTTTTGCTTTTTCGATTTGATAATCGTCTTCGTCAGGTTTATCGCTTGTAAAGTTATCTATCCTCGAAATCCAAGTATCCACACGATTCGGAAAAGCATTTGGATAAGTTCTAGCTATTGCTCCAAAAAAAAGCAAACAAACTAATCCCACTCCAACAACAAATCCAATATATTTTAGCGGATATTTACCTACGAATGTTAGCATCAGCACCATGCTGAAAATTAACGCAGCAGTTGAAAAATTAGAGGGTAAAATAAAAAGGATTGTCAAAAATACGGGCAACCAAAGTTCCCACATGGAAGATTTGAAAGTAATGGCCGTTTCTCTTTTTTTAGATAAATATCTTGCAACAAAAATTAATAAAACTATTGCTGCTAAAGTTGATGTTTGAAATGTAATGCCTATAAATGGTACTTGAATCCATCGACTGGCATTGGCACCTGCTATAACAGTTCCTTTTACCATCGTATACCCTAATAAAACCCAAACTATTGGTAATCCTATTATTGAAATGGCTTTAAAATAATGATAAGGCACTTTATGCACCCAATATATAATTAAAAAACCAATACAAATATGTGCTAAATGTTTCAATAAATACCCTAACGTATTTCCTGTTCCATGACCAATGTAAGCCAAATTGCTACTTGCACTAAAAACGGGCATAAACGAAAACAAAGCCAATAAAGCCACGAATGACCATATTACTTTATCTCCTTTTAAACTGTTAATTAGTTCTTTCATCTTTGGGTTTTAGATTACTGTTTTCTGGTTTTGGTTCTATTACCAAATTCCTTTTATCTAGTGTCCTAATTTTACAAATTTCTTACCGCTTCTTTAAATTGTCTTCCTCTATCTTCGTAGTTTTCGAATAAATCGAAACTTGCACAAGCTGGCGAAAGTAATACGGCATCGCCTTTTTCAGCAATACGTTGCGCCATTTTAACAGCATCGTTCATCGAATCAACTTCAATCATTACATCAACTACATTTCCGAAAGCATCAATAATTTTTTTATTATCAACACCCAAACATATAATAGCTTTGACTTTCTCGTGAACTAAAGCCATCAATTCAGAGTAATCATTCCCTTTATCAACTCCACCAACAATCCAAACTGTTGGCACATTCATACTATCTAACGCAAAAAATGCAGCATTTACATTTGTGGCTTTAGAATCATTGATGTATTGCACATTCTGAATTTTTAGCACTTTTTCTAATCGATGCTCAACACCCTGAAAATTAGATAGGCTTTCTCGTATTGTTTCTTTTCGAATGTGCAACAATTTAGCTACTGATGTGGCTGCCATTGCATTTTTCATGTTGTGCTTTCCTTCAAGCGCAATGTATTCTGTCTCCATGATGAACTCTTCCTCGTTGATGTTTACTTCCATTTTGTTGTTGTTTAAATAGGCTCCTTTTTCTAATTTTCTATTAACAGAAAAAGGAATTAATTGGGCTTTAGTTGTATTTTTTTTTAACCATTCAGAAATTGCTTCGTCGTCAGCATCATAAATTAAATAATCATTTTCTGTTTGATTCATTGTGATTCTAAACTTAGAGGCAATGTAATTTTCATATTTATAATCGTATCGATCTAAATGATCCGGACTAATATTTGTTAAAATAGCGATGTCAGGCTTATACTTAAAAACCCCATCTAACTGAAAACTGCTCAATTCTAGGACATAGTAATCGAACTGTTCTTGTGCGACTTGCCAAGCAAAACTTTTACCAATATTTCCCGCCAAACCCACATTTAAACCTGCCGATTTTAAAATATGATACGTAAGCATTGTAGTCGTAGTTTTCCCATTACTACCTGTAATACCAATTGTTTTCGCCTTGGTAAAAGGAGCTACAAACTCAATCTCAGAAATTACTGGAATTTTCTTTTCCAATATTTTTTTTACAATTGGAGATTTGTCTGGAATTCCAGGACTTTTCATGACGACATCGGCATTTAAAATCTTGTTTTCAGAATGGGATTCTTCTTCCCAATCGATACCATTATTTGTAAGAACTTCTTTATAGTTGTCTTTTATTTTTCCGAAATCTGAAACAAAAACATCATAGCCTTTTTGTTGGCCTAGAATTGCTGTTCCAACACCACTTTCACCGCCGCCAAGAATAACCAATAGTTGCATTTTATCTTAATTTTAAAGTGACTATGGATAAAATAGCCAGTATAATTCCAACAATCCAAAAGCGGGTTACTATCTTACTTTCGTGATATCCTTTTACTTGATAGTGGTGATGCAAAGGCGACATTAGAAAAATTCTTCTTCCTTCGCCAAAACGCTTTCTGGTATATTTAAAATAACTCACTTGCAAAACGACTGACAAATTCTCGACTAAGAAGATTCCGCACAACAACGGTATTAACAATTCTTTTCGAACAGAAATAGCTAAAACAGCTATTATCCCCCCAATAGTTAAACTCCCTGTGTCACCCATAAATACTGATGCTGGATAGGAATTATACCAAAGAAAACCAATTAATGCTCCAGCAAATGCTGCTATAAAAACAGTCATTTCTCCAGAATTGGGTATGTACATGATATTGAGGTAACTTGAGAAAATAATATTTCCAGAAACGAAAGTAAAAATACCTAATGCAACGACCGAAATTGCAGATGTTCCTGCGGCAAGACCATCAATTCCGTCAGTTAAATTGGCTCCATTGGAAACAGCCGTAATGATAAAAATAACGATTGGAATAAAAACCAACCAAGCCCAATTTTCATAGCCTTCACCTGCCCAAGAAACTAATTCAGCATAATCAAATTCGTTGTTTTTGAAAAAAGGAATAGTCGTTGCTGTTGATTTTTCTTCGATAGGCGATTGCGAAATCACATTTTCGGTTTGATTGATTGCTATGGTTTTTAGTTTTTCTTTTCTAACAGTAACGCCAGGATGCAAATACAATACTGAGCCAACAATTAACCCTAAACCTACTTGCCCAATAACTTTAAAAATACCTTTTAACCCTTGCTTGTCTTTTTTGAAGATCTTGATATAATCGTCTATAAACCCAATAGTTCCCATCCATAAAGTGGTAACAATTAAAAGAATAATGTAAATATTATTCAATTTTGTTAATAACAAAACTGGAATTAAAGTAGCGATTATAATGATTAATCCACCCATTGTTGGTGTACCTGCTTTTTGAGTTTGACCTTGAAGCCCTAATTCACGAACGGTTTCTCCAACTTGTTGATTTCTAAGGAAATTGATGATTTTTTTCCCATAAATAGTAGAAATCATTAGCGACAAAATTACCGCTAATGCCGAACGAAAAGTAATGTACTGAAACACTCCTGCTCCAGGAACATTAAGAGTTTTGTATAGGTATTCAAATAAATAATACAGCATATGTTTTGGTTTATTTGGTTAATCGGTTATTTGTTTAACTGTTTATCGGTATCGGATTAATGCTTATTTTCCCAATTGGTTTAGTAACTCTTTTACCGTTTCCATGTCGTCAAAATGATGACGAATTCCTTGAATTTCTTGATAATTTTCATGTCCTTTTCCCGCAATTAATATAATATCATTGGTCTGAGCCAATTGACAAGCCGTTTTAATTGCTTGTTTTCTGTCAATTATAGAAATCGTTTTTTTATAATTTTGAGGCTCGACACCTTTCTCCATTTCTTGAATTATAGTCTCAGGATTTTCAGTTCTCGGATTATCCGATGTAATAATTACCTTATCACTTAAATTGGAAGCAATATTTGCCATTATTGGTCGCTTGGTCTTGTCTCTATCACCACCACAACCAACAACGGTAATCAATTGCTCGTTTTTAGTTCGAATGTCGTTTATGGTTTTTAAAACATTTTCTAAAGCATCTGGAGTATGTGCATAATCTACAATAGCTGTAATATTTTGATTAGAAACTACAAACTGGAAACGTCCTGAAACACTTTCTAATTCTGATAACAATCGCAATACTTCAAAATGATCTAATCCTAATTCAATAGCAGTTCCGTATATTGCCAATAAATTATAAGCATTAAAAGTTCCAATTAATCGAACCCAAACTTCATTGTCATTTATTTTTAAAAGCAATCCCGACAATTGGTTTTCTAAAATTTGTGCCCTATAATTGGCATACGTTTTTAAGGCATAAGTTACTTTTCTGGCATTCGTATTTTGTAACATTACCAAACCGTTTTTATCATCGATGTTTGATAATGCAAAAGCTGTTTTGGATAAATTATCAAAAAATGATTTTTTTACATCTCTGTAATCTGCAAAAGTCGGGTGGTAATCTAAATGATCGTGAGACAAATTGGTAAAAACACCACCCTCAAAAATTAAAGCCTTTGTTCGTTTTTGATGCACACCATGTGAACTCACTTCCATAAAACAATATTCAACTCCCGCACCATTCATTTCTTTTAAGTACTTATTTATAGTAATAGAATCTGGTGTGGTATGGGTAGCTTTATATTCAATGTCATCAACTATAATTTTTACAGTAGAAAGCAATCCAACTTTGAAACCTGCTTTTTTGAATAATTGAAACAATAAAGAAGCAACGGTTGTTTTACCATTAGTGCCCGTAATTCCTATTAATTTTAAATTTTGAGAAGGATTCCCATAATAATTAGCTGCTAAGAATGCCAGTGCTGTATTGGTGTCTTTAACCTGAATATAGGTAACGCCATCTTTGCAATTATCTGGGAATGTATCGCAAATAACAGCAATTGCACCAAGACTAATTGCTTTTTCTATATACTCATGTCCATCAGAAACCGTTCCTCTTATAGCTACAAAAACATCGTTTTGAACTATTTTTCTAGAGTCAAAATCAATTTTATGAATAGCAATATCTGTTGAACCTTTTACGGCTTCAATTGCTACTTTATATAATATGTCTTTCAGAAAAATCACGATAGTTCTAATGTTATAAATGTGTTTTTATTAAAATTTTGTCCTGGCTGTAGGGATTGCGTTTTTACTTTTCCAACTCCATTTACTTTGACTTTCAATCCTAAATTACCCAGCAATGACAAGGCATCCATTCCCGACATTCCTTTTACGTTTGGAATTACTTTTGTTTTTTGTTTTGAAGCTTTAGCATAATAATTGGAATACTCTTTCTCTTGTTTTAGATTCTTTTTATTCAGATTCTTTATTTCGTTTGTAGATGGTGCTTCGGTAAAAATCTTTTGAGCAATTCGTTTAAAAACTGGACCAGCTACATCGGCTCCGTAATAATTATTATTTGAAGTATTAGGTTCGTGAACGACAACAATGCAGGAATATTTAGGTGAATCGGCAGGAAAATAACCCACAAATGAAGAAATATAATGTTTTTCGACCCCTCCATTTTTTGCATAATTGGCTTGGGCGGTTCCAGTTTTTCCTGCCATGGAAAACTCTTTAGAATACAGTTTTGAACCAGTTCCTCTCTTTACTACATTTTTCAAAACTTCTTTTAATTTTAAAATCGTTTCTGAAGAACATACTTTTGGATTAATAACTTCTGGATTATATTTCTTAATTGTTTTATTCCATTCTTTAATTTCTGAAACAAACTGCGGTTTTACCATGACGCCGTTATTTGCAACAGCATTATAATATGTTAAGGTTTGTAACGGCGTGATTGATACTCCGTAACCAAAAGCCATCCACGGAAGTGAAATATTTGACCAATTTTTATCACTAGGCTGAGGAATATAAGGCTTTCCTTCTCCTTTTATAGGTAATCCCAAAGGTTTATTTAAACCGTAAGCGTCAAGATGGTTAACAAACTTGGACGGATTGTCTTTATAGGCATTATAAACCGCTTGAACCATTACGGTATTTGATGAAACTTCAAAGCCTCTTGCTAATGAAATTTTACCATAACCACCTTCATGAGAATCCCGAACTTTTTTGCCAGAATAGATAATTGTTCCGCCTTTACTATCATATACTGTACTTGTATCCGCTTTTTTATCTTCCAAAAGCGTCATCAAATCGGCTAATTTATAAGTCGATCCTGGCTCGTGGGCTTCGGCTATAGCATAGTTTGTAGTTTCAAAGTAAGAGCCATCAGTATCTTTTCCTAAATTTGAAATGGCTTTTATATAGCCTGTTTTTGTTTCCATTACTACAACGCAACCGTGATTGGCGTCAAATATTTCTAATTGTTTTAACAAAGCATGATGGGCAATATCTTGAATATAAACATCAATAGTTGAAATAACATCATAACCATCTTGAGGATCTACTTCATTTACATCACGAATGGGTTTCCATTGTCCTTTGGCAATTTTTTGTTTTAAAATTTTTCCGTCTTTTCCGTTTAAGTATTTTCTAAAAGCCCATTCAATTCCCTTTCCGTCTTTAGCTCCTGAAGGGGTAACTCTTTCGTAACCAATAGTTCTTTCGGCAATTTTACCAATGGGATGCTCACGAATTGTTTTTTGTTCTGTAATTATTCCGCCTTTATTTGCTCCTAAATTGAATAATGGAAAACTTTTTATTTTCATATACTCCGTAAAACTTAAATCACGCGCGACTAAAAAATACCGGTTTTCTGTTGCTCTGGCTTGTCGTAAATCTGATTCAAATTTTCCGCTTGGCTTGCCCAATAAAACCGCTAACGAATCGGCTAAGGCCTGAACATTTTTGGTAAAAGCTTCTTCTTTTGGAGCAACTGCATCAAAACGAATTACATAATTTGGAATAGAGGTTGCTAATAAACTCCCGTCTGCAGAATAAATGTTTCCTTTATTTGAAGGAATTACGAAATTTTTAACAGTCCTTTCTTTAGCCAATTTTCTATAAAAATCGCCTTCAACCCACTGAATATTAGTTAATTTAACAGTAATAGCAACCGCCATCAAGAAGATGACAAATGCCACGAGATATATTCTATACGATATCTGTTTGTCTTCTACTGCCATAATTTTTTAAAGAAACTTTTTTCTTCTGCTTTTTTAACTATTATTTTTGTTGGCGGAACTTCTGATGGAAAAATTTGCTTAGCTTCCATTTTTAAAGAAACTGTCGATTCCATTTTTAGCTTCATTAGCTCAGAACGTCTGTCTACAAACTCAGAACGCAACTCTTTTACTTCATTAGTTAACGTTGCAATCTCAAATACTTTTTGTTCGTATCGTTGCGTATTTGCTATCATTAGCAATATCAAAACAATTACAAAAACAATAAATCGCCAGTTTTTGGCTGCATTTGCTTCTTCGCTTATAAGAAACCTAGCTTTTAATATGCCGTACACTCCTTTCTTCATCTGCTATTTCTTTTCAGCTATTCTCAATTTTGCACTACGAGCTCTATTGTTTATTTTAATTTCGGCTTGATCTGGAACTATTAATTTTCCGATGGTTGAAAATGGAACTGAAAAATTTCCAAAAAAATCACGTTCTGGTTCTCCTTCAAACATGCCATTTTTGATAAATCTTTTTACCAATCTATCTTCTAACGAATGATAGGAAATCACGCTTAATCGCCCTCCTGTATTCAAAATTTCTAATGATTGTTCTAGAAATTCTTTTAAAACATCCATTTCCTGATTGACTTCAATTCGAATCGCCTGATACATTTGAGCCAATATTTTATGGCTTTTATGTGCTGGTAAAAACTGACTTAAAACTGTTTTTAATTGCTCGGTGTTTTTTATCGGGCTCTCTTCTCTGGCCTTTATGATTACTCTAGCAATTGCGGGCGCGTTTTTAAGTTCACCAAATTCCAAAAAAACGCGTCGCAAGTTTGCCTCATCATATTCATTCACCACCTTATAAGCATTTAAGTCATTTTTTTGACTCATTCGCATATCTAATTCCGCATCAAAACGAGTAGAAAAACCACGTTCTGCAACATCAAATTGATGCGAAGAAACTCCTAAATCAGCTAAGATTCCATCAACACTTTTAATATTATGAAATCGTAAAAATCTTTTTATATACCTGAAATTCTCATTTATTAAAACAAATCTTTCGTCATATAAAGTATTTGCCAAAGCATCTTCATCTTGATCGAAAGCAAATAATTTACCGTTAGGACCTAATTGATTTAAAATAAAAGCCGAGTGTCCGCCTCCGCCAAAAGTTACATCCACATACACACCATCTGGCTTAATATTTAAACCACCCACAGAAGCCTGAAGCAAAACCGGATTATGATATTCCATCGTCATCATTTACATTTCCCATTACGTCTTCGGCTAAATCAGCAAAATCAATTACTGAATCATCAATTGATTTTTCATACAACTCTTTATCCCAAATCTCGATTATATTAACTGCAGACGACAACACCAAATCTTTAGAGACATTAGCAAAAACAACTAAATCTTTAGGAATTAATAAACGCCCTAAATTATCTATCTCAACCACTTTTACTCCAGCAGTAAAGCGACGAATAAAATCATTGTTTTTCTTAACGAATCGATTGAGTTTGTTTATTTTTTGCATCATCGCATTCCATTCTTGCATAGGATACAACTCTAAACAGGGCTGAAAAACAGAACGCTTCAAAACAAAACCGTTTTGAAGAGAATTGGTCAACTGCTTTTTTAAAGGAGCTGGCAAAAGCAACCTTCCTTTAGCATCAACTTTACATTCGTATGTTCCTATTATTGAATTCAAGAAATACAGTTTTTAAATGACAGTAGCAAAAATATAAAAATAATTACCACATTTTACCACAATCTACCACTTTGTTAATAAGTTTTACCACTTTAAAGCTAAAACCAACAATAATTAGGATTTTTGACGCAAATACTTATTTAACACATTGTTAAGAAATGGAGTATCATATATAATTGTAGCAAAAAAACAAGATTCTTTTAAATTAAAGTACTTCACTTAATTTGTAAAAATTTTAAATCCCCTTTTAGGAAAGTTGAATAACTAAATCAAGTTATTTGAGTAAATTTTTAACAAAATTTCCTATTAATGTATAAAACCTTATATTTGCGCAAATTTGAAACGCCAAACCCAATAATGAAAAAAGATTTAAAAAAAGAAGGAAGATACACGTATTATGAAGCGGGAGAAGGAACTCCAATTATCATTTTACATGGATTAATGGGCGGTTTAAGTAATTTTGACGGTGTTGCAAACTATTTTCCTGAAAAAGGATATAAAGTAGTTATACCTGAATTACCAATATATACGCAAAACATTTTAAAGACAAACGTAAAGGCTTTTGCAAAATATGTCAAAGATTTTATCACTTTTAAAGGTTTTGACAGGGTAATTCTTTTGGGGAACTCATTAGGAGGTCACATCGGTTTATATCATGCTAAAATGTATCCTGAAAAAATGTTAGGATTAGTAATTACAGGTAGTTCGGGATTGTATGAAAGCGCAATGGGCGACAGTTACCCAAGAAGAGGTGATTATGATTATATTCAGAAAAAAGCGGAAGACGTATTTTATGATCCTAAAGTAGCTACCAAAGAAATTATAGACGAAGTATATTCGATGGCGAATGACAGAATCAAATTGATAAAAACTTTAACCATTGCCAAAAGCGCTATACGTCACAATATGGCAAAAGATTTACCTAAAATGCACGTTCCTACCTGCATAATTTGGGGTAAAAATGATAAAGTAACACCGCCAGAAGTTGCAGAAGAATTTCATAAATTATTGCCGCACTCTTCTTTATATTGGATAGACAAATGTGGACACGCTGCCATGATGGAACATCCTGATGAATTTAACGAAGTTATGTATGCTTGGCTTAAAAAGAGCGAAATGTAAATTTTATAAAGCAAATGAACCACTATTTTCTAATTGAATTTCAAGAAAATAGTGGTTCTTTTTTTAGCTACATTTGCCAAAATCCATTTTTGCAATGAAAATCAACTCTGCCGAATTTATAATTAGCAACTCCGAAGTAGACAAATGCCCATTAGAACGCATACCCGAATATGCTTTTATTGGCCGTTCAAATGTTGGGAAGTCGTCGCTAATAAATATGTTGACCAATCATAAAAATTTAGCAAAAACTTCGGGAAGACCAGGAAAAACGCAGTTAATTAATCATTTTAAAATAAATAACAATTGGTTTTTAGTTGATTTACCTGGTTACGGTTACGCCAAAGTTTCTAAAAAAACAAAGTCGGTATTTCAACAATTTATAACTGATTATTTTGAGAAAAGAGAACAACTCGTTTGTGCTTTTGTGTTGATTGATATTCGTCATGAAGCCCAAAACATTGATTTAGAATTTATGGCTTACATGGGCGAAAGTGAAATTCCTTTTTGTATTATTTTTACTAAAGCGGATAAGATTAGTAAAGTAAAGATTGACTCACACATTGCAGCTTATAAGAAACAAATGTTTGCCAACAACTGGGCAGAAATGCCTCCTTTTTTTGTAACCTCTTCTACTGAGGGCACAGGTAAAGAGGCCTTACTTGAATACATTGATGAAGTAAATCAAGACGTTTTTAAGAATAATAGTGAGTTTTAAACTATTTAGTCAACTCCAGCTTCTCTGCAAAATAATCGCAGAAATCTTTCATTGTTGCTGTCATTTTTTCATCATTAGTGGCTCTATTAAAAGTATCGGACATGGCAACTAAAGTTTGATGAAAAAACAATTTCATTTCATCTACGGGCATGTCTTTTGTCCATAAATCAATTCGCAAGGTTTCTTGAGCTTTGCTGTCCCAAATTGAAAGCATCATGGCTTTAGCTTCTTCTGCATCTACACCACCATCTTGTGCGGTCCAGGTTAATTTTTCGGGAACTCTATTTTGGTCTAATTCGACTAAGAATTTTATTTCGGAGGTAATGGTATCTGGCATTATTTTTTAGGTTTGTATTTAGATTTTTCAAATATTTCTTTAGCATCCATTTGCAATACTTGCTGAATAGTTACATCATTGTTTTCAATAAAAGAACGAACGATTTGCCATCCAATCCAGGAACCAACTCTACCGGGTGATTCGTTATCAATCTCTAAATAAAATTTAGAAAATGGAGCTGGATTTATAAATCGTGGAATGAGTTTCTGATCGGTGTCGTAAAGCAACTTTTTTTCAATAAAATATCGCCACATATAGCCTTCGTTTTCTTGACACCAAGCAATTTGTTCCTCTAGGTATCCTATTTTATTGGCATCAGAATAGTTAGGTAAAAAGACGTCTTTTATATATAATTTCTTTCCTGAATAAATCATTTGCGCTAGAAAAGTTTCGTCTGAGGGAGGTGCAATTTTACTCACAGAATAAGCATCGACAATGTCTGGAAGCATTTGATTGGATTCGAAATTTTGTTTTAAATATTCAGGGAATTCATAAAACTTATGCTCTTTACCAAGATACAATTCTAATGAAATAACCAACATATTATTGAGATAAATTACTTTATTATGATAATCCATTTCAGAAATAACAGTATATACTTTTGGTGTTTTTGTTTCAGGAAAATAGTGCTTAATATGCTTAAAAAGCGATTCGATTTCTGTTGTTTGAGAACTAAAGTCGGAATATTTTTTTTCAACTTCTGTATACAATTCTCTCCAAAGCGGATTTTGCATTTTCTCTATCCAAACCGAATCATCATTTCCAGCAGGAAAAAAAATAGGATATTGCGCTTTTAGTTTTTGTAAATCTTGTGGTTTAGTTTCAAAGAAAGCTTTGTCAAATCGATTAACAGTTATATCTAAAGGAATATTTTCTATCTCTCTTTCTGCTTTACTTTTTTTATCACAAGAAAATAGTGCTAACGATAAAAGAATTGTTAAAATGAAATACTTTTTCATGAAGTGAATTTGGATATTAACCTAAAATAGAAAGCAAATTAATTTAAATTAAATTTAAAGCCTATTATTGTATAGAAATTGTAAAAATAATACGATAGATTCTATTTGCTAAAAAAACTCTAGAAATAATATTATTTTTGCAAATATACATTACGGTTTATAAAAAATTTCAATTATGTCTAAAAAAAGCACCTTACAAGTAGAAAAGGTTAACCTTCACATTGTAAACTGGTTAAAGGAGTATGCAGAAAACGCAAAGGTAAATGGTTTTGTTGTAGGTATTTCAGGCGGAGTCGACTCTGCAGTGACTTCTACACTTTGTGCCCAAACAGGATTAAAAGTTTTATGTGTAGAAATGCCCATACATCAGGCGGAATCTCATGTAAGTAGAGGCAAAGAACATATTGAACAATTGAAAAAAAGATTTTCAAACGTGAATTCTATTGTAGCGGATTTGACTCCTGTTTTTGAGGATTTTAAAAAACAAGTTCCAGATTCGAATGACATCCATAAGCTTCATTTGTCATTAGCCAACACTAGAGCGAGATTAAGAATGACTACTCTTTATTATTTTGCTGGAATTCATGGATTATTGGTGGCAGGAACTGGCAATAAGGTGGAAGATTTTGGCGTTGGTTTTTATACAAAATATGGTGATGGAGGTGTTGATTTGAGTCCAATTGCAGATTTAATGAAATCGGATGTATACGCTTTAGGAAACTACTTAAAAGTTCCAGATTCTATATTAAATGCTGACCCTTCAGATGGTTTATTTGGAGACGCAAGAACAGACGAAGAACAACTGGGAGCCAGCTATGACGAGTTAGAATGGGCTATGGAAGCAGATGAATTAGGCAAAAAAGCAATTGATTTTTCAGGAAGAGAAAAAGAAGTGTTTGATATTTACAAGCATCTCAACAAAACTAATCAACACAAAATGAACGCAATACCAATTTGCTTAGTTAATCGGAATTAATTGTATTTTGTCTAAAAAAATTAGAAGTGTATCTTTTTTTTATTAAATTTATAGTCTTGTTTTCATAATCATATCTTAAATTTTAATAAATTAGTCTTAAAAAAAACAAAAATTATGATTAAAGTTTGTTTAGCCGATAATTATCCAGTTGTTCACTTTGGTGTAAAATCTTATTTTAGGGATCATTCCACGATAAGTATAGTAGCCAATGTAGGGAATTTTTCCATGGTTAAAGACGTGCTTTATACCAAAGAAATAGATATTTTAGTTATTGATCTAGATTTAGATGGGATGTCTAGTCTTTATGAATTAAAAGCAATTATCAAGCATTATACGAAAACTAAAATAATTGTTTTTAGTAGTTATTCTGAACAAATATATGCGCCAAATGCTATAAAAGCAGGAGTTGCAGGTTATGTTCATAAAACAGCTAAATTAGAAACTTTAGGTATTGCCATCACAAAAGTTCATCAAGGTCAAATTATTTTGAATGATGTTATTAAGAAAAATTTAGCCTTAATCGCGAAACAAAATAAAAGCGAGCGTTTGTACAGAAAATTATCAAATAGGGAAATTGAAGTATTGCGTTATTTAAGTAATGGTAAAAAGAATAATGAAATTTCTGCTATCCTTGGTTTGAACGAAAAAACGATTAGTACTTATAAATTAAGATTATTAACCAAATTGAACGTAACAAACCTAGTTGATTTAGTGAATAAAGCCAAAACTCTTGAAATCGTTTAATTATAGCGCGACATTACTCTTCCTAGCTTTTTAGAAAAAGAATTTATTAATTTAGAATAATCGACTACCATCGACATTGGTTCTGAGTTATCAGCATTGGGTTCTGAGGAAATAGATGCTTTAAGTTCTTCAATAATACCATCTACTAAAAACCATCGCATTGTTAGTATTGTTTCTGAAACATATTGAGATATGCTTTGGTCTTTTTGTTTTACAATAATATGTTGTCCTTCCCAGTTGTGCAAAGTTTGCTGTTCATCAATCATTAAAATATCTGTAACTTCTTGTGAAAATTCAGATTCTAAGTGCATTAAATACTGCTCGATTTGAAAGGTTTCGTTTTGATGAAAATAATTAATCAAATGATTGTAAACACCTCTAAATAAAGCGTTCGACAATTCTACCTCATCCTCTTGCAAGCTCAAATAAATGCGTTGATATACTTTATATTCTTTTCTTTCAATGGTATTTTCTATCTCGCCTTCTTCATTTGTTTTTAAAAGAACATCTTCAAATTCTTCAACTTTATCTCCGTATAACAAAAGAATTTCTATGATTTTTCGTTCTAATTCATATAAAACATCAATTTTTTCAACTGCAATTTTTTCGTCATTTTTTACAATTTCAAAAGCTTTTTGTCCCGAATTCTCGGGATTTTTTAATTTTTTTCCAGCTTCTGAAATGTCTTTTTGAACCAATTGCGCCAACGTATTTAATAAAACCTGCTCAGAAATATCCATTATTCTAGAACATTCCTGAATATAAATCTCCCGTTTGATACGATCTGGTATTTTAGAAATACTCAAAACCATATCTCTAATTAAATCGGCTTTTTTTATAGGATCGTTCTTAGCTTCATTCATTAAAAGTGATGCTTTGAACTGAATAAAATCTTTTGCATTTTCTTCTAAATACAAAACTAAATCCTCATAAGGGGTCTTTTTGGCAAAACTATCCGGATCTTCACCTTCTGGAAAAGTGCACACTTTTACATTCATGCCTTCTTCAAGAATCAAATCGATTCCTCTAATAGAAGCTCGAAGTCCGGCGGCATCGCCATCATAAAGCACCGTAATATTTTTTGTTAGCCTATTTATTAATCGGATTTGGTCAGGTGTTAAAGCTGTACCGGAAGAAGCCACAACATTTTCTATTCCTGATTGATTGAACTGAATCACATCGGTATAGCCTTCAACCAAATAACAATTGTCTTGTTTAGCAATAGCTTGCTTGGCTTGAAAAATTCCATACAAAACTTTACTTTTATGATAAATATCGCTTTCAGGAGAGTTTAAATATTTTGCTGCTTTTTTATCGTTAGTCAGAATTCTTCCTCCAAAACCTAGAATTCTTCCCGACATACTTTGTATAGGAAACATTACTCGACCTCTAAAACGATCTATAAGCTTGTCTTCCTTAACAATTGTGAGTCCTGTACTTTCTAGAAATTCTATTTTATATCCTTTTCCTAAAGCTTCTTTTGAAAAAGAATCCCAAACTTCTGGAGAATACCCTAATGCGAATTTTTTGATGGTTTCATTAGTAAAACCCCGTTCTCTAAAATAAGTATAACCAATGGCTTTACCTTCTTCTACATTTAATAAAGTATCGTGAAAATAATTTTTGGCAAATTCAGAAACCAAATACATGCTTTCTCGAACATCAGTAATGGCTTTTTCTTCTTCAGTTTGCGCGGTTTCTTCAATTTCGATATTGTATTTTTTAGCCAAATATCGAATGGCTTCAGGATAGGTAAAATGCGAATGTTCCATAAGGAAAGCCACTGCATTACCTCCTTTTCCTGAACTAAAATCTTTCCAAATTCCCTTTGCCGGCGATACCATAAAAGATGGTGAACGTTCATCTGAGAAAGGACTCAATCCTTTGAAATTACTTCCAGCTCGTTTTAATTGTACAAAATCGCCAATAACCTCCTCTACTCGGGCAGTTTCGAAAACAGTGTCTATGGTGGCTTTTGAAATCAATTTATGTTTGGGTCAATGTTGCAAAGGCTCAAAGTTACAAAGTTTTTAGATAGCAAAAACCCTTCTAGGTTTTAAACTCTAAAAGGGTTTTAAAAAAAACTAATTCAAACTCATTTTAATTCCAGTCCCATCGTATGCCAAGAGAAACATTGTTTTGGTTTATACTATTGTCACTAAACAAAGGGCTTATGTCGTATTTGGCATATAAGCTTATGTCTTTATAACCTATGTAAGCACTAGCACCATATATAAAATCATTCACATTAAAATCGCCTTTGGTGCGCTCTTTTACATCGTTACCATCTAAGCTTTCATATTTTAAAATTTGTTTCGATTTTAGATTAGCTCCAAAGTAACCACCTAAACCCATTCGAAAACTTTGATGAGTTCTGAAAATAGTTTTATCACCACTTTTTTTAGTTCCAGAAAAATCAAATTCTAAATGCAATGGCACCACCAAATATACATTTCGAAATCGAGAATCTTCTAATTTAACTGTACTCGTTTCAAGATTGGTTTGTTTGCGTGATTCTGCAAAAAAACGGTCATCGGTTGGGCGCAAATTGTTGTACATTACAGAGAGCCCATATTTTGCATGGAGTAAGTTGTTGTTTTTGAAAATTCTGGTATTTGCTGTTGCTCCCCATTCATAGAAATGAGAACCTAAATAGCGATAATCTGAATTAGCAACTGACTTATTCGTTGACAAATGATTTAGTCCTAATGCAAAAACAAATTGAGATGTTGTTCTAGAAAAATTCTTAATTGAGTCCTGACATTTCATGTATTTATCATGGTTTTTCCCATCAGATTTATGAAAAATTAAGAAATTAAAATCGCTATCGCTGGTTTTTATTTTTCCATCAACTTTTTCTTGCACTAAATTGACTAATTCGTTTTGAGCTTGAGATACTCTAAACTCAATAGCTTTAGCTCTAGATTCAGCTAGTTTTTGTTTTTTTTCGTCGGCTTGCTCTTTGGTAATAATGCCTTTTTCTAGTTCGACATTTACGGCTTCGACTTCTTCTTTAAGTCCGGCTTTTTCGTCTTTAGTTATGTTCTCTATTTTTGTAGCAATTGCTTTTGCTCGTGATTCAAAAGATTCCTGTGAAAAAACTTTAGTTAAAAAAAGACATAGTAATACTGTTAAGTAAATTGTAAAATTTCTCATGATGTTTTGTTTTTAAATTGATTTATTCTTGATTGCGATTGGCCAAAGCCACTTTTACAGTTTTGTAATTTTTACCGATGGTATTAATTACTTTTTCTCGAAACGAAAGTTCTAATTCACCATCAACTTGTGAAAGTAAATTGTTAGCATCAACTTTAACAGCTGATTTTTGGATTTCATTTTTTGAAGGGTTTTCAACAACAGTTAAGAGTTCGTCAACTTTAACAGTGTTTTGATTTAAAGAGTTTAATTGTTCAAATTTTTGATTGTGAGTAATAAGTGTAGGATTTTGGGATTTAGGTATTCGGTTTTGTGCAACTTGGTTTTGTTTACTATTTATTATCTTCGTTTCTTTAGAATTATTTTTTACTTTTTTAAGTTCAGAAACCTCTACTATACTTGAAGATGAAATGCTTGGAGAAAGATTAGTTTCTGTTTGCTTTTGAATAGTATTTTCAGATGGTTTTGTTATTTTTTTGTTATCTAAAACAACTTCGTTTCTTTTTACATCTACAAGTTCTTCAGTTTGACTGAAAAATAGTATTCCAATGAAGACAAATCCGATAATACTTGCAGCGAAATACATCCAATCGTAGTTGCGCTTTGGCTTTTTCTCTTCTGTAATTGTCAGCATAGCATCGAGCCTGTCCCAAGCCATTTTCGTTGGCTTGATTTCACGTAAATTCAATTTTTCCTTGAATTGATTTTCTAATTTATTCGGTTCCATTACTATAATTTTTTAACTTAGTTATTTGTTCTTGTAGCATTTTTCTGGCATGCGACAACTGCGATTTTGAAGTCCCTTCATTAATACCTAACATTGTTGCAATCTCATGGTGCTTATAGCCATCGATGGCATAGAGATTAAAAATCATTTTGTAACCATCAGGTAAATTATCTATCAGAAACTGAATATCCTCAACGCTAAAGTTGCTTTCAATACTATTAAACCCATTTTCTTTATAATAGGAGTCTTCTAAAAAAGCGACCTTTTTATCAACTCTAATAAATGAAATACATTCATTTATTATAATTCGTCTTATCCAGCCTTCGAAACTTCCTTTACTTTCAAACTTTTTTAGATTTGTAAATACTTTCATAAATGCGGTAATCATCAAATCTTCTGCTATTTGAATATCTTTAATATATTGTCTGCAAACACTTAGCATTTTTGGGGAAAATTTGTTATAAATCAACTGTTGCGCCTGACGATTATTTTCAATGGCCAATTGAATGATTTCGTTTTCCTCCTGATGTAAGTTGATTACTTTCATATTAAATTTCAATTTCAAAGGCAAAAACCAATTCCAATTTTTAGTAATTGCTATTGCAATTGATTTTTCAAATTGATTAGACTTCTATTAGCATAGACGAGATAATTTATAAAAAGGTTGTATGAAGCATTAAATAATAATACTAATTAAATGGTTTAATAGTCACAATTCCAATAAAATCAATACTTTACAAATAAAATTATTTTTTATTTTTTTCTTTCAATGACATAATTTACCATCAAAATTAAGGCATCTTTGAATTCAGAATTAGGATAATCTTGCAAAAGCTGAAGTGCTTCTTGCTGAAATTGAGCCATTTTTTGTTCCGCACAAAGCAATCCGTTATTGTTTTTTACAAATGCAATGACTTCTGCTACTCGCTTTTTGTCTTTATTATGATTTTTTATGGAATTAATGAGCCAAGATTTTTCTTTGGAAGTACAATTATTCAACACATGAATTAAAGGCAAGGTCATTTTTTGCTCTTTGATGTCAATTCCTGTTGGTTTTCCTATAGCTTCCTCCGAATAATCGAATAAATCGTCTTTAATTTGAAAAGCCATTCCTATAAGTTCTCCAAATTTACGCATGTTCTCTACTTGAACCTCATCATCAATTACCGATTTTGCGCCAAGCGCACAGCAAGATGCAATTAATGTTGCGGTTTTTTTTCGGATAATCTCGTAATATACTTCTTCTATAATATCTAATCTTCTGGCTTTTTCAATTTGCAATAATTCGCCTTCACTCATTTCTCTAACAGCAACAGAAATAATTCTCAACAAATCAAAATCGCCATTATCAATAGAGAGTAACAATCCTTTAGAAAGTAAATAATCACCAACGAGAACCGCAATTTTATTTTTCCAAAGCGCATTGATGGAGAAAAAACCTCTTCGCCTATTGCTATCGTCAACAACATCATCGTGAACTAAAGTTGCCGTATGAATTAATTCTATTACCGAAGCACCTCGATAAGTTCTTTCATTTACATTTCCGTTAGAAACCATTTTGGCAGTAAGAAAAACAAACATCGGGCGCATTTGTTTGCCTTTTCTATTTACAATATAATAGGTAATCCTGTTGAGTAATGCTACTTTTGAAGTCATAGATTCATAGAACTTTTTCTCAAAAAGTTCCATTTCAACTTGAATGGGTTTTTTTATTTGCGAAGTGATATTCATTACTTTTCAAAGGTACTTATAATGTACAAGAGTGCAAAAGTTATAATTTAGATTTTTTTGAGTATTCATTAAACCTTTTCTATATTTGAATGTCCTAATAGAAACTTTAAAATTTAAACATATGAAATCAAAAATTGTAATGTTCGCTATTTTTAGTTGCTTTTTATTCATTAGATGTGATAAAGAGGAGAGTAATCCTATTGTAAGTGGTTTAGACATTGAATCGGACACTAAAATTGATGCTATTGCTGATGACATTTTACAAATTGTTGAATCTCAATCAAATGAAGTGGTGGCTTCTGCAGGACGTTCGAATTCTAACTCTGGAAGTTTTTTAACAAATTGTGCTACCGTTAATACTGTTGTTGATGGAAATTCTAGAACGAGAACTGTAGATTTTGGAACAACAAATTGCACTCTGGCAAACGGAAATTTAGTTAGAGGAAAAATAATTATCACTTTTACTAATGATTTTGATGCTCTTACAAGGACTATTAACTACTCCTTTGAGAACTTTTATCATAATGACAGACGTGTTGAAGGCTCAAGAACAGTAGTAAAAACTATTTCACAAAATGGCAACCCTAAAGCTACTATCAATTTAAACATGACTGTAACCTATGCAAACGGAAGTGTTTTTACAAGAGTTGGAGAAAGAGTTAGAGAATTTACAGAAGGGTATACAACAACTGTTTTAACGGATAACGTGTTTTCGATAACAGGAAATTGGAAAACTACTTTGCCAAGCGGAACATTACACACAACAACTATTACCAAACCATTAATTGCTAAATGGGGTTGTCCAAATATCGTTAGCGGAACCATTTCAATAGTAAGAACTGGTAATCCTTGGATTTTAGATTATGGAAATGGAGATTGTGACAACAAAGCTACATTGACCATTAATGGTGAGACACAGAATTTTATTTTACGAAATTAAACTTATATAAAGCCTAAAAACGCATTTAAATTGGGTTTTTAGGCTTCTTTATTGGCTAATTGTCCGCAGGCAGCATCAATATCTTTTCCTCTGCTTCTTCTTACTTTTGCTACAATTCCGTTAGATTCTAAAGCTTTGATATAGGCATTTATAGATTGTTCTGAAGCTTGCTGAAACTCCCCGTCGTCAATAGGATTGTATTCTATGAGATTCACTTTGCATGGTACATATTTACAAAATTTAACTAGTGCATCAATAGATTCTTTATTGTCGTTAATATCTTTCCAAACCACATATTCGTAGGTCACTTTGCTTTTTGTTTTATAATACCAATATTCTAATGATTCTCGCAATTCTGCTAAAGGAAAATTAACTGTAAATGGCATAATCTTAAACCGTATTTCATCAATTGCTGAATGTAATGAAACTGCCAGTTTAAATTTCACTTCATCGTCGGCCATTTTTTTAATCATTTTAGGAACTCCAGAAGTAGAAACTGTGATTCGTTTAGGCGACATGCCTAGGCCTTCTTTAGAAGTTATCATATCAATAGCTTTGATGACATTGTTATAATTCATCAACGGTTCTCCCATTCCCATGAAAACAATATTGGATAGCGGATGATTGTAGTACAAACGACTTTCTTTATCTATAGCTATAACTTGGTCATAAATTTCGGCAGGTTCTAGATTTCGCATTCTTTTTAATCGTGCTGTAGCACAAAAATTACAATCTAAACTACAACCTACTTGACTAGAAACGCAAGCTGTTGTTCGTGTATTCGTTGGTATTAACACACTTTCAACGACCAATCCGTCATGCAACCTAACTGCATTTTTAACCGTTCCGTCTTCACTGCGTTGCATAGTATCAACTTTAATATGATTGATTACAAAATTGTCCGACAGCATGGCACGAGTTTTTTTAGACAAATTAGTCATGTCATCAAAATGGTGGGCTCCTTTGCTCCACAACCATTCATAAACTTGATTTCCGCGAAAAGATTTATCGCTATTTGAAACAAAAAAATCTCGTAATTGTTCTTTTGATAATGATCGTATGTCTTTTTTGTCAATTTGCATGGCGCAAATTTAATGACATTTTGTTGATTTATTTCATCAATTTACATAAATGCTCGTGTGTTGACTCGATAATTTGATAACTTTGACAGAAATTGAAAAAATAATTAAATGCACTTCATTTCCCAAGAACTAGAAGATTATATTGAACAACATTCTCAAGTTGAACCCGAATTATTAGCGGCTTTAAACAAAGAAACCTATCAAAAAATTTTATTGCCTAGAATGCTAAGCGGCCATTTTCAAGGTAGAGTTTTGAGCATGCTCTCTAAATTAATTCAACCTTTAAATATTCTCGAAATTGGAACTTATACGGGTTACTCTGCCTTATGCTTGTGCGAAGGCATGCAGGAAAACGGAATGCTTCATACCATAGATATAAAAGAGGAGTTGATCGATTTTCAAAGAAAGCATTTTGATAAATCGCCTTGGGGGGAACAAATTGTGCAACATTTAGGTGAGGCAATTGATATTATTCCGACTTTAACTATAAAATTTGATTTGGTTTTTATTGATGCCGATAAAGAAAATTACATCAACTATTTTGAATTAATTGTTCCTAGAGTGAATAAAGGTGGTATCATTCTATCGGATAATATATTATGGAGTGGCAAGGTTTTAGAGCCTTTACAACCTAATGATAATAGTACTAAAGTTTTATTGGAATACAATAAATTATTAAATAATGACACTCGAGTAGAAACGGTTTTATTACCCATTAGAGACGGGCTTACAGTTTCTAGAGTGCTTTAGTTTTAAGAACATATTTATAATACATTTTGAAACAAACAAATCCAAAAGTAGCTCCAAAAGCATAACCTGTTGCAATATCAATTGGAAAATGCAAGCCGAGATAAATTCGGCTAAAAGCAAAAATCAAAGGAAATAAAAACAATAAATAAATGTGTTTGTAGTATTTTCTCATTATCAAATACGTAAAAACCGCTGTAGCCATTGAATTTGTTGCATGTCCTGAAAAGAAACTTTTAGTATCACTAGATTTTACTATTCGAATTATATCTTTAATCTCAGGATCATTACAAGGTCTTAAACGCTGAAAAGTTTCTTTAAACAGATTGGCCGTTTGATCGCAAATCAGTATAAGAATACTTATAAATAAAATGTAATACAGAAAATTTTTCCAGCCAATTTTTTTTTGTAAAAAATAAAAAACCAATAGAAATAAAGGTGTCCAATTGATTTGTTTTGTAATTATTAGCCACAATCCATCAAAAGTCTCTGAGCCCAAACCGTTGAGATAAACAAAAACTACTTTATCAAAATTGATTATTTTTTCAAGCATTATAGTTGTCTTTTTATCGGCCCTGTAACCTCTTCAATATCTTCTTTTATTTTGGTTACAGTAGAAGTTGTATTTCCTATGAGGTTTTCTTTTGCTTTATTTATTTCAGTTGAAATATCAGTTATCGTTGTGTCATAGCCTGTCCCTTCAACTCCTTTTTGAATTTCACTTTTAATATCGTTTGTGGCATTTTTTAATTGTGCCATAAATTTACCAAAAGTTCTAGCCATTTCAGGAACTTTATCTGATCCGAAAAGCATTAAAACTACAAGTAGTATAAAAAATATTTCGCCTCCACCAATACCAAACATAATTATTGTTGTTTATTTCAATGCAAAAATACAAAAACTTAAGCTTCTATTATTTTGTGTAATAAATTAAAATCATTATTCTTTTTTAGGAATCATTTGAAGGTATTTGGTTGCTAATCCTTTTATTAAAAAAGTAGCCATTGTTTTATTTTTAGATTCTAATGCTCGAGTAAAATCGGCATCTTCAATCAAATAATATTGAAACCCTTTGATGTAAGTTGAAGTAATCTTTAAAACATTTGTATAATAGTCTTCTTTATAATATCCGTCTAATCTTAGTAATAATTTTTCTCTTTTTTCTACAACAATTTCTTTTTTTAGCATGGCGGTTCTTCCAGTAAACCAATTAATTATAGGATTAAGGGGAATGAGTCCGCTTCCAGATGTTGCTTCATATAATTTCCGTTCAGCTGGAGTGTATTTTTTAGCTGGCTTTTGCAAAACCCCAGCAGAAACTGCATTGATAACTTCATTTTGCCTGACAACAACCTCTTTTAATTGATTGTTTTTAGTTTTCATTTTTACAATAATCTCCCCCGATTTTAAATCTTCTAGACTTATTTTTAATTTTTTGGACTCAAGGTTTACTGCTGAAAACTGAATAACATCATCAACTGAAACAATCATAGAAGAAATTCCATACTTATTTGAAACTGTAGCTATTTGATTTGTTTCATTAACGACATTTACCTTTTCTATAAGGATAGAATCGACTACAATTTTAAAAGTGATTTTTGATTCAATAACTGATTGGCTAAATGCAAATTGAAACACAAAAAACAAGATGAAAAATAGACAATTATTTTTCAAAATTGGCAATTTTTTTAAATTCTATATTTTTCTCTATCAAAAAATCCATTAACTCAAATTTTGTATTTGACTTTAATAACACACTTGATTTTGGGTCGTTTTCACAATAAACAAGAAAAAGTTTAATCTCATCATCTTTTAACTTTAGAGTGTTGTTAAAAAAAGAATAGTCAATTTTTTTCATGACAACTTCTGTAAAATCAATTTTAGTTGTAAAATCTGATTTTTTTGGTGTACTAATCTTCAATATTTTAAAAACATCTTTATAGATACGAACAAAATCAATAGGGTTTTCGATACCGCCTACTTGAGTCATTGTTCTATTTTTTGGTGAGGATTTCTCATCATCAAAATATTCCTTATCTACTATTGCCTGTGAACCAGCAATAGGCTTTGTCTTTTCTTCTTTAAACACAACAACTTCTGATAATTGATAGGCAAATGTTTCTAATTTTACTTTGATTTCAGATCCTTTAATTTCAGAATAGACTATTTTTTTGGATTTAAATTGCAAACCAGAAAAAACTAAAGTGTCACTTTGCATAACATATATTGAGAAAAACCCTTGGTTGCTTGTAACGGTTCCTGTCTTGGAATTAGTGTTAAAAACAACAACGTTCTCTACATTGATAGAATCATTTACAACCTGACCACGAATTAACTTTCTAGCACCTATTTGACCCAAACAAACATGACCAAAAAAAATAATTGTTAGTATTCCAATTTTACTTTTCATATGCAATATTATTTAGACATTTCAAAAACAATCCCTATCATTAAGAATGACCTAAAGTTTTATTTTTATCACTCTATACACTAACAAAGCTAGTGATTTCTATGACACAATCTTGAAATTCTATTATATATTCTATATAATAAGCGACTCTTTTCTTGTTTTGTAAATGTATTTTAATAGACTCATAATAAACTGCTAACATCTTACTAATTATATGTTAATCTAAAATTTTTATAGATGGTAAATCTAATCGTCTTTCTTTATCTTTATGGCAGAAATTGAATTTAAAAAAATGAAAAACCTTATTATTGCGAGCACATCAACGTTATGCGGGGAAGATTATTTAGAATATCTATTACCACGTTTACAAAGCCATTTTAAAGATTGCAAAACCATTTTATTTATTCCTTATGCCAGACCAGGAGGAATTTCGCATGAAGAATATACCAATAAAGTATGTTTAGCATTTGCCAAAATAAATATTAGAGTTCTAGGAATTCATGAATTTGAAAATCCAGTAGAAGCAATTGAAAAAGCGGAAGGAATTTTTACGGGAGGTGGAAATACCTTTTTATTGGTTTATGAATTGTATAAAAATGAAATAATGAACGTCTTAGCAACTACTCTAAAAAATGGAATCCCTTATTTAGGAACAAGTGCCGGGAGCAATATATGTGGGCCAAATATGCAAACTACTAATGATATGCCTATAATTTATCCGCCAAGTTTTGAAACTTTAGGATTAATTCATTTTAATATAAATCCGCATTATGTAGATGGAGAGCTTCAATCAAAACATATGGGAGAAACACGAGAAACTCGTATATCTGAATTTCATCAATTTAATTCTGTACCTGTTTTAGGTTTACGGGAAGGAAGTTGGCTAGAGGCAAATGGAGATGAAATAATTCTTAAAGGGACACTTTCAGCACGCCTCTTTAGATATAATCAAACTCCAATAGAAATAGAAAGCGGTAGTGTTTTGAATTTATTTAAATGTTAAACAAAAAAAATCGCTCAATGAGCGATTTTATATTTTGTAGATTTAACAATTACAATTCTAGCACTCCATTTTCAGCACCTGCGAATTCATTCCAGATGAAATAATCAGCTTCAGAATCGTTAACATAAACACCATCAACTACATATTTAAATTCATAGTTAGCATCGGTGTTTAATTCGAAAACTCCTTTAAAAGTTCCGTTTTTTAATTTCCCAAGTTCTCCTTCTGTTACATTCCAGTTGTTGAAATCACCAACTACTGATGCACTTGTTGCTTCTTTTGCATCTACACTAAAAGTTACTTTGCAAACTGGTTTCGATTTTATAAATTGTTTCTTAATTGACATAACTGTTTCATTTTTAGAATTATGAGACAAAGGAAGTAAATTCATTTGAACAAACCATAACTCAAGTTAAGAATTAGGATTATGACAAGAAGTATCAAAAAAAATAAACATATTCTTAACTTTTAACATTCTAAATTTCTATATGCATAAAGAGCAAACGTTTTTCTATTACACATTCTGTATCCAAGATTTATCATTTTTTAACAAAAAGAGAATAAATCAAACGGAAATAATACCTTTTTAAACAAATTTCTTATTGATTTTAATAAAAAAGCATTCATTTTACCATATGAACTCTACTTATATAAATATATAGTAGTAACAATCAATGTTTGTTTTTTGTCACAATTATAAATGTATATAGCCAAGCACATATTAGTAAGAATCCTCCAATTGGTGTAACGAAACCTATTGTTTTAAAATTGAAGCTTGTTAAATCATCTGTAGCTAATAGATAAATAGAGCCTGAAAAAAAAACTACACCTATAACTATAAGATACAAAATCGTTCTTTTTATGTTATCAGATAGTAATTTTGTTGTTCCAAGAAATAATAAAAACAAAGCATGATACATTTGGTATTTTACTCCAGTTTCAAAAGTGACTAATTGTTCAACAGATAAAACTTTTTTCAAAGCATGAGCTCCAAAAGCACCTAAAACAATTGCAATCATACCAAGCACGGTTGCTGTTACTGTGATTTTTCTTTCCATATTTATTTATTTTTTAAAAAGTAAAATTATTGGTTCTAAACGAAAATAGAAAGCTAATTGTGATTTATTAATTTCAACTCTCATTAAGAAAAAATAGTATATTTGCATTTCATTAAATTCTGTACATAAATGAAAAAAATATTTTTTATTCTTACTGTTATTCTGACGATTAGCTCAGCTTTTGGACAAGAAAACAAAACTGTAAAATCAGGAGAAAAATTTATTTATGCAGCTTCCTATAACATGAGTGGTCTTATGACGCAACTCGCACAAGTTACCATGGAAACCGAAACTGTAAAGACGTCTAAAAAAACCTTACTTCATTTAAGCTGCCAAGCCACAACTTACAGTAAATGGGATACTTTTTTTAAAATTAGAGATTTGTATGAATCTTATGTAGATCCAATTACCCTAAAACCTAGTTTATACAAAAGAGATATTTTTGAAGGAAAATATACTAAAAAAGAAAAGTATATTTTTAAAAATGATGGTAAAACCATTGAAAGTACAGTAAATAAGAAAAACACTCCTGAAACAAAAAAAACATTTCAAGTTGGTGCAGGAACACAAGATGTAGTTTCATTATTATATAAAGTACGAACAATAGATTTTAGCACATTTAAGCCAGGACAAATCACCTCATTTGTAGTTATTTTTGATCAAAAAGAGATGGCTGTTTCGGTAAAATTTATGGGTAAAGAAACGGTATCTGCTGGAAATTTGGGTAAAAAAGCATGTTACAAAGTCTCTATTGGCGCCAAAACACAAGCCCTTAGAGGAACTGACAAAAACATCATTTGGCTAACTGCCGATAATGCTAAAGTACCTGCTCAAATAAAATTTAGTATACCTGTAGGAACAGGACAACTTGCATTAACTAACGCTTCAGGATTATAAAATTATGAGAAAATTATGTATTGGTTTAGCCATTTTATTTGCAATTCTAGGAATTGTATTTGCCGTTCTGCCAATGGGAACTCTAGCACTATTGCCAATAGGATTGGCATTAATTTTTGCTTTTATAGCATTTATTCAATCCGACATTAATCAGAAAAGTTTACCGAAATGGATTCTTGTTGTTGCAGGACTTACCCTAATTATTGTAATCGGAAAAGTAACTCTTGTAGAAGATGAAGTAGCCAAAGACGAACAATTTGAACAAAAGAAAGTCGAATCTAAACTAGAAGATTTAAAAGATTTAGAAGATATAGAATAATCTCCTTTTACCTAAAACAGAAAGCTCACTTCCATGTGGGCTTTTTTGTTTTTAAGCATTTAGTATATTAGGTCTCTACAAATTCATACCTTTGATATTCATAATTAAAACACCATGAGAAATATACTAATTATAGGTGCTGGTCGTTCTGCTTCATCATTAATACAATATCTTTTAAAGAAATCCAATCAGGAAAATCTGCATCTTACCATTGCTGATTTGTCTTTAGAATTAGCCCAAAGAAAAACCAACAATCATAAAAATGCTACTGCAATAGCTTTAGATATTTTTGATGAAAACCAAAGAAAAACTGAAATTCAGAAAGCCGATATTATCATTTCGATGTTACCAGCTCATTTGCATATTGAAATAGCAAGAGACTGTATTGTTTATAAAAAACACATGGTTACCGCTTCATATGTTAGTGATGCCATGCAAGAATTAGATGCTGCTGCCAAAGAAAACAATCTCATTTTTATGAATGAAATTGGTTTAGACCCAGGAATTGATCACATGAGTGCCATGAAAGTCATTGATGAAATTCGTGAAAAAGGCGGAAAAGTAATTCTTTTTGAGTCTTTTTGTGGCGGATTGGTTGCACCAGAATCAGACACAAATTTATGGAATTATAAATTTACTTGGGCCCCGAGAAATTTGGTTTTGGCTGGACAAGGTGGGGCAGCTAAGTTCATTCAAGAAGGCACTTACAAATACATTCCTTATCACAAATTATTCCGTAGAACCGAATTTATGGAAGTTGAAGGCTATGGACGATTTGAAGGCTATGCCAATAGGGATTCTTTAAAATACAGAAGTGTGTATGGTTTGGATAATGCTTTGACTTTATATCGTGGAACCATTCGCCGTGTAGGGTTTTCTAGAGCTTGGAATATGTTCGTTCAGTTGGGCATGACCGATGATACCTATGTAATCGATAATTCAGAAACCATCAGTTATAGAGAATTTACTAATTTATTCTTGCCTTATCACCCAACAGATTCAGTTGAAATTAAACTGCGATTGAGTTTAGGAATCGAGCAAGATGATATTATGTGGGATAAATTATTGGAACTAGATATCCTCAACCCAAATAAAATTGTGGGTTTAAAAAACGCCTCTCCAGCTCAAATTCTTGAAAAAATTCTCAGCGATAGTTGGACTTTGCAGCCTAATGATAAAGATATGATTGTAATGTATCACAAATTTGGCTATGAAATAAACGGCAGCAAAAAACAGATTGATTCCAAAATGGTTTGTATTGGAGACGACCAAACCTATACTGCTATGGCAAAAACTGTGGGACTCCCTGTGGCAATGGCAACTTTACAAATTTTAAATGGTAACATAACTACTACTGGTGTCCAGTTGCCTATAAACAAAGAAGTATATCTCCCTATTTTAAAAGAATTGGAAGAGTATGGAGTAATTTTTCACGAAAAAGAAATGCCTTATTTAGGATACAATCCTGATAAAATTCGCGGTTAATAAACTTAACGCAAAAAAAATCCGCTTCTCTCGAAACGGATTTATGTCTCATGAAATAATAAAAATATTATCTTCTATTATTGTAAATTGAAATGTAATACAACAAAGTCGCAATCGAACCGATTGCTGCTACTACATAGGTTCGTGCAGCCCAATTCAAAGCGTCTTTTGCACCTGCATGTTCTTCTCGAGTTAACATATTTTTATTTTCTAACCAAGCTAAAGCTCTGTTACTAGCGTCATATTCTACAGGTAAGGTAACAATTGTGAATATGGTTGTGGCGGCAAAAATCACAATCCCAACCAATAATAATTGTGGAAATGTTTTCATCATTAAAATACCAGCTATCAAAATCCATTGCACATAATTAGATGCTACGCTAACCACTGGCACTAATTTAGAACGCATTTCTAACCAACTATAAGCGGTAGCATGCTGTACGGCATGACCGCACTCGTGAGCAGCAACCGCTGCAGCTGCAGCATTTCTTTGATTGTAAACTCCTTCACTCAAGTTAACGGTTTTATCCGCTGGATTGTAATGATCGGTCAATTGTCCTTCTACTGATATCACTCTTACATCGCGAATTCCGTTATCGGCAAGCATTTTTTCGGCGATTTCTCGTCCTGACATTCCGTTTTGAAGTTGGAGTTTAGAATACAACTCAAATTTACTTTTTAATCGGCTACTTACTAGCCAACTAAATAACATTATTATACCTGCTAAAACTAAATACATATTTTTTTAATTTTTAAATTTAAACAAGATTGTTTCATCAAATTATAAGCCAAATTTTAAAAATGTCAATTTGGCATTTATAAAAATCAATAAAAAAAGTTATCCATTCAAAGTAAATGATTTATAAAAAATAATTTCTGATAAGAAAATCAAAAATAAAGTAGAAGGAAATTAAAAAAAAACTTAAAGTTGAATTACCAAAGTGAGCGTAATGATAGCTTTTTTTATTTTTTAATTACTTCTTTTATTTCTTTAATTTTTTGAGTGGCTTCATCTACTTTTAAATTACTTTTAGTAATAACACTATCTAAATCAGATTTTGCTTTTGTTTTAACTGAATCGAGTGCAGTCTCAGCTTTAGTTTTTACAGAATCAACAGCGTTTTTCATTTCTAATGAAAGCGCTTCTTTGGCTTCTTTAAGTTTGTCTTTAGTTTCTTCTTTGCAAGAAATAAGTAGTAAAGCAATAGAGATACTTAAAATGATATTTTTCATGTTGAATTTATTTATGCATTAATCGTTTCTACTTCTTTATTAATCTTATTAACTAAACCTGTTAAAACCTTGCCTGGTCCAACTTCTGTAAAACTAGTCGCTCCATCTTGTATCATCTGATTTACAGACTGAGTCCATCGTACAGGAGCAGTTAGTTGAATAATTAGATTTTTCTTTATTTCATTAGGGTCAGAAACTGCACTTGCGGTAACATTTTGATATACAGGGCAAATAGGAGTAGAAAAGGTTGTTGCTTCGATAGCCTCTGCTAATTCTTCTCTAGCGGGTTCCATCATTGGAGAGTGAAATGCACCACCAACAGGTAAAATCAAGGCTCGTTTTGCTCCAGCTTCTTTCATTTTTTCGCATGCTAATTCAACGGCTTTGTACTCTCCAGATATAACCAACTGTCCAGGACAATTGTAATTTGCTGCGACAACAACTCCGTCTATTGAAGCGCAAACTTGTTCAACAACTTCATCTGCTAAGTTTAATACCGCTGCCATAGTTGATGGAGTAATCTCACAAGCTTTTTGCATAGCTAAAGCACGCTTAGAAACTAATTTTAATCCGTCTTCAAATGACAAAGCTCCATTTGCAACTAAAGCCGAAAACTCTCCTAATGAGTGTCCGGCAACCATTTCTGGTTTAAAATCATCTAAAGTTTTAGCTAAGATTACTGAGTGTAAAAAAACGGCAGGCTGTGTTACTTTAGTTTCTTTCAATTCTTCAGCGGTGCCGCTAAACATGATATCAGTGATTCTAAATCCTAATATTTCATTTGCTTTTTCGAACAATTCTTTCGCTAAAAATGAGTTTTCGTATAATTCTTTGCCCATTCCTGAAAATTGTGCGCCTTGACCCGGAAAAATATATGCTTTCATTTTTTTAATTTAGTTTTAAAAGGCAAAAATAGTATTTTTTTAGTTGGAATAATTCTTAAACATATAAATCCATATTAATCTTGACAATCTAAGATTGAAAAATGTTAATGCAATGATTACTGTCGCAATAATTGGTATAATTCTTAAATCGAATCTTTTTTCAAAGAAAAATTGAGCTATGCAATAAGTAGCAATTCCTTGTGCGACGTTCAATCCATAATTTATGTACATCGCACCAAAAAAATATCCCGGTTCCTTTTGAAATTTAGAATGACAATGACTGCAGTATTCATTCATTTTTGGGAAACTAAAATTTAGAAAAATATTTTTATCTTTAAAGACTTTTCCTTTATTACAATTCGGACATTCATTTTTTAAAATATGCATTAATGTGTTTAACATAATTATCTGATTTTTTATTTATTCAAAGGTAATTTAGAATCTATTAAAAGTCTTTTTATATCTTCGCCCATTATAGGACAATAAAGACATTTTGGAATATGAAAAAATATCCAATTTATAGTATTCAAAATTTTAGTTGCAACACTATTTCTCGAGATTTTTATGTAAATACTTTTAAGAAACATTTAAAAAAGAATAGTTTTGTTGAAAAACCTCACCGTCATGATTCGTTTTTAATGGTTTTTTTTACTAATGGATCAGGGATGCATGAAGTAGATTTTGATAGATTTGTAATTAAACAAGGAAGTCTATTTGTTTTGCAGCCAGGACAAATGCATCATTGGAATTTGTCTAAAGATATTGAAGGGTTTGTGATTATTTTCTCCCAAGAACTCTACAATTTATATTTTGGACAAAAAAAAATCAATGATTATAACTTTTATTATTCTATTCATAATCGACCAGAAATAGTTTTTGATACCAAAGAAAGATATAAAATTTTGGCTTATTTTAATTTGTTGATTCAGGAGAATAATCAAAATAATAAACTGCAATTAGATAAAATGTTAAATTTATTAGACTGTATTCACATTGAAATTGCTAGAAAATATAGTGAGACTTATTTCCATCAGGCACATTTGTATAATATAAAAATTAACAAATTTGAATTGCTTCTTGAACAGCATTATAAAAATGAAAAACTACCCTCGTTTTATGCAGAACAATTGCATATTACCTTGAAACATTTAAATCGTATTTGTAATGAAATTTTACAGAAAACTTCAACAGAAGTTATTATGAATCGAGTAATTTTAGAAATTAAACGGATGTTAGTAGATAAGCGTATGGCAATAAATGAAATAGCTTATATTATGGGTTATGAAGATTATTCATATTTTTCAAGATTATTCAAAAAGCATACCGGCTTTTCTCCAACTGAATTTAGGAATTTGAGATGATTATTCTCTTCAAAAAAGAAAACCTCTGAACTATATTACAAAGTTCAAGGTTCTCTAATTTAACTAAAAATTATTATTGTTTTTATAATAGGTTATTATTCCATAGGAATTTCCATCAATAAAAACTTTGCATCAGTTGAAGCTTTTATTTCTAAATTTTTAAAATCTGTAATTCCTAAACCGTCACGCGTTTCTAATTCCTGACTGTCTACAGCTATATTTCCTGAAATTACAAAGACATACATTCCGTTTCCAGCTTTTTTTAATTCGTATGTTTTAGAAAAGCCTTCATCAAAATCAGCTAAATGAAACCAAGCATCTTGATGTATCCAAACACCTTCATCATCTGCATTTGGGGAAAGAATTTGGGCAAAATTATTTTTTTGTTCTCTTACATCTAACTTTATTTGTTGGTATCTAGGGGCTACATTTCTAGTTTTTGGGAACAACCATATTTGAAACAATTTAGTATGTCTATCATGATTCGGATTAAACTCGCTGTGTTGAATTCCAGTTCCTGCACTCATTACTTGAACTTCACCTGTTTTTATAGTTTCGGTATTTCCCATACTGTCTTTATGTGCTAAATCGCCCTCTAAAGGAATGGTAATAATTTCCATATTGTCATGGGGATGCGTTCCAAAGCCCATGCCTGCAGCAACAGTGTCGTCGTTTAAAACTCGTAAAGTGCCAAACTGAACTCTTTCTGGATTGTACCAACTGGCAAAACTAAAACTATGATACGCGTTTAACCAACCGTGATCGGCATGGCCTCTGGTATTTGCTTTGTGTAAAACTGTATTTTTCATATAAAATAAATTTAGTAATTATTGTGATACAAATTTATAACTGATATATTCGAAAGTCGCTTAATGTAGATTAAGAAATTATTTTCGCAACATTTTACTTTTCATCTTACTAAAAAACTCCGGGGTTACGCCTATATAGGAAGCAATTTGTTTTTGAGGAACTTTTTGAATCAGGCTTGGGTATTTTTTACAAAATTTTTCGAAGCGTTCTTCTGCAGATAAACTTAAATTATCCATCAATCGTTCTTGATTTGAAACCAACGAATTTTCGGTTAATATTCTAAAAAAGCGTCCTAGTTTAGGAATTTCGATATACAATTGTTCTTGGTTTTCTTTTGATAATAAAACGACTTCGGCATCTTCTAATACTTCAATAAATAAATTGCCTGGTTTTTGCGATATCAGGCTATACATGTCACCAATCCACCAACCTTCACAGGCAAAATGCAAAACATGTTCTACAATATTATTATTAATATTAAAACTTCGTAATAATCCGTTATTGACAAAATAAGAATGTTTACAAATTTCTCCAGAATGAAGTATAATGGTTTTAGCTTTGTAGTTTAGAATTTGGGTTTTAGACAGAAATAAGAACTCTTCTTCTTGGGTTAAAGAAATGTGTTTTGAAATGTTTTGAATAATCAAGCTCATATTTCAAAAATACAATAAAAGTTTGTGAAATTAGAGCATAAAAAAACGGTCTTGACATTTATTTCAAGACCGTAAATTTTTTAATGATTGTGACCTTTGTGGTCATCGTGATCTTCTACAGGAAGCAATTTGAATGATGTTGCAACAAAACGGTCGTTTTTTACTTCACCAACAACTTCGGCTTTTCTTATCGTAGAACAAAAACCATCTTTTGCATGTGCATCTCCATGATTATCTAAGGTTGTTCCGTCGACAAAATAGGATTTGCCATCAATACGTGCGGCTAAATCGCATCCTTTTTTACCTTTCATCCCAAATTGACATTGTCCACAAGAAACTTCAACAATTTGTGATTCTACTGGTTTTTTAACATCTTGAGCATTTATAAAATGAAAAGATAAAACGAATACTAATGTAATTATTGTTTTCATGATTAAAAAAATTGAAAAAGCCTCAAGATTTCTTGAGGCTTTGTGTTTATACTAATACTTCTGAATTTGTTACGGCATCTTTTATTCTTCGTAAAGCTTCTCTCAATAAATCATCGCTTGTAGCGTATGAAAAACGGATACAATCTGGATTTCCAAATGCATCACCAGTTACAGTAGCTACATTAGCTTCTGCTAATAAATACATAGAAAAGTCATTCGCATCTTTAATAAAAGTTCCTTTTAGTGTTTTTCCGAAGAAAGATGAAACATCTGGAAAAACGTAGAAAGCACCTTCTGGAACGTTTATCTTAATTCCAGGAATGTCTTTTAACAATCCTACTACTAAATCTCTGCGGCTATGAAATGTATCAACCATGTGTTTCAATACTGATGGATCAGCATCAACAGCCGTTATAGTGGCACGTTGAGCAATACTATTAGCACCACTCGTTACTTGTCCTTGTATTTTTGTACAGGCTTTTGCGATAAATTCTGGTGCGCCAATGTATCCAATTCGCCATCCCGTCATGGCAAATGCTTTTGCTACTCCGTTTACGGTAATGGTTCTTTCTAGCATTCCTGGAATAGAACCGATGCTACAAAAAGTTCCTGAGAAATTGACATGTTCGTAAATTTCATCTGCGACAACATAAACGTTTGGATATTTCTCTAATACTTTTGCTAATGCAGTTAATTCTTCTCTGTTATAAACAGATCCACTTGGGTTACAAGGTGAACTAAACCACATCATTTTTGTTTTTGGAGTAATTGCTGCTTCTAATTGCTCAGGAGTAATTTTAAAATCAGTATCTACAGAAGTTGGTACTTCTACTGGAACTCCTCCAGATAGTTTTACGATTTCGAAATAAGAAACCCAGTAAGGTGCTGGCAAAATTACTTCATCACCGTCGTTTAACATCACTTGTGCAATGTTATATAAAGATTGTTTTGCTCCTGTCGAAACCACAATTTGTGATGGTTTGTAATCTAATCCGTTGTCTCTTTTGAATTTTCTGCAAATAGCTTCTTTCAATTCTGCATATCCTTCTACTGGAGAATAGGTGCTGTAATTTTCATCTATTGCTTTTTTTGCAGCTTCTTTAATGAAATCAGGCGTATTGAAATCGGGTTCACCCAAACTTAAACTTATAATGTCTTTTCCTTGTGCTTTTAATTCTCTGGCTAAAGCAGCCATGGCTAATGTTTGTGATGTAGCTAGATTGTTAATTCTATCTGATAATGGATTCATTTTAAAATATATTTATGTGCTTAATTATGAGGTTAATTCTGGTTTTAATCCTAAATCTTTTAAATGTCTAAAATGTGCAATTACGGCACTTCTCATTGTTTTGTATTCATGATAAGGTAAATTGCAATCTTGAGCTGTTTCTTTTACAAATTGTGCTATTTTGCTATAATGAATATGACTAATATTTGGAAACAAATGATGCTCTATCTGGTGATTTAAGCCTCCAGTATACCAATTTACGATCCAATTTTTTGGAGCAAAATTAACGGTGGTAAACAATTGATGGATAGCCCAAGTGTTTTCAATTTCTCCGGATTCATTAGGATGCGGATTTACTGTTTCATCTACGATATGCGCCAATTGAAATACGATGCTTAAAATTAATCCTGCAGTGTAGTGCATAGCAAAAAAACCAATTAAAACTTTCCACCATATAACGCCTAAAATTATTGGAAGTACAATCCAAACCGAAAAATAAATAATTTTTGTAATTACTAGAGTTGTCCAAAGTATTTTTGGCTTTTTAGCTTCACCATAAGAAAGGTTTCTTTTTAGATACGCTTTCATCTGTTTAAAATCGGTAGTCAAACACCAATTGAAAGTCAATAAACCATAAAGGAAAACAGAATAATAGTGCTGGAATTTATGAAAATTATACCATTTTGCATTTTTGGTAAATCGAATGACACGACCAGCATCTAAGTCTTCATCATGGCCAGGAATATTAGTATAAGTATGGTGTAAAACATTATGTTGAACTTGCCAATTGTATACGTTACCCGCTAAAATATAGATGGTTCCTCCCATGAATTTATTAATCCAGTTTTTATTAGAGTATGACCCGTGATTGCCATCATGCATAACATTCATTCCAATTCCTGCCATTCCAATTCCAATAACAATTGACAATATAAAAAACAACCAAAAAGGCATGTCAGTCAATGTTATGATTAAAAAATAAGGAGTTAAAAACACAGTAAAAAGAATAATTGTTTTTAAATGCAATCTCCAATTTCCTGTTTTTTGGATATTGTTTTCTTTGAAGTAATTATTGACTTTAGTGTTTAAAGTTCTAAAAAACTTTAGGTTATCTTGCTTTGCAAAAGTTGGGGTGGTATTATTCATATTTTTTTATATAAAAAGACAAAGGTAATTATTATAAATTTTTGTTTGCCAAAATTGATATAAATATTTCAACTGTAAAGTATTACTTTTGTTAAAAAAATAAAGAATGGAAGAAATTCTTAAGTGTTTTCCCGAAATAACGGATGTTCAGAAAGAACAATTTGAAAGATTATCTAATTTATATCAAGATTGGAACGCGAAAATTAATGTAATTTCACGAAAAGATATTGATGAATTGTATACAAAACACGTACTTCATTCGTTGGCTATAGCTAAAATTCAAAAGTTTGAACCTGGAACGTACATCTTAGATGTGGGAACTGGAGGAGGCTTTCCGGGTATTCCGTTAGCGATTTTATTTCCAGAAACCAGATTTTATTTGATAGATGTGATTCTGAAAAAAATAAATGTAGTAAAAGCTGTTGTCGAAGCTTTAGAATTGAAAAACGTTAAAGCAGAACAAATTCGTGCCGAAAATGTGAAAGGTGATTTTGACTTTATTGTTAGTCGCGCCGTCACGAATATGCCTGATTTTGTTTCTTGGATAAAAGATAAAATCAAAAAACAACAAAAACATGAGTTGAAAAACGGTATACTTTACTTAAAAGGAGGCGATTTAACTGAAGAGTTGAAGCTGTTCCCTAACGCCATCGAATACAATATTTCGGAATTTTTTGATGCCGAATTTTTTGAAACGAAAAAAGTAGTGCATTTGCCTTTGAAATTTAAACTATAAAACATAAAAAATTATTTTTTGATTATTTTTCGAACTTGAAAACCTTTATCAGTATTGAAAGTAACAAAATATACGCCTCTTTGTAAATGGGCTAGATTTATAACGTTTTTTATAACATTACTTTCAAATATTACTCTTCCATGTATATCAGATATGTTTATAGAGTTTATTTTAAGATTGGTGGTAAATTTCAAAACATCTTCAATTGGATTCGGAATTATTTGTATGGAACTTGATTGTAATGTGTTGTCATTAGTTCCTAAAAGCATCGTATTAAATCGCTCGATTTGGTTTATAGTTTGATTAATTCCCAGTAAAGGAACATTTACAGTTAAGGTAGTGTTTCTGAATACAAGACTATTGGACCCATTAGTAGCATCATAATAATTATAAGTGGTTTGTATTGCGGTCCCTACGTTGGTTAATATGCCATAATTAAAAGAAATGTTTTGCACTGTTTTTAGCCGAGATACATCTTTTTCAGAAGTTCCGTTATTAAGAATTCCGTACGAATCAAAAGATGTTGTAATTGTGCCTGTAAAAGTTCCTAAATACATACCGTAAATGAAGGTTCCGGCAGTTGTATCAGTATTAGAATAGCCATAATTTAACGGAAAATTACCTATTGTAGCATTATTAGTTATATAATTTAATTCTAAATCGTTATTTTTCAAAGCCGTTATTGATAGTGCATTAGCTGCTTTTGAGTAATAAATTTTGGATGTGGCATTAGCTACTATTGTTGTGCTTTTAGGATAAGTAGTTATTTCAGAAGCTGTAGGAGATGAAATATAATCAATAGATTCTCCGACTTTAGTTAGTTGATTAAAATCCCAAACTAAATTTGCGCCTGAAGCAGTTTGATCAAGCGGAACACTTGAGGTTACTATATCATAAACAGACGGATCTGTAGCTCCTGTAAAATAAGCACTAATAGGAACTTGTGCATAACTTAAAGTTGAAAAAAACACAAGTAAAAGAAGCAATTTTAGATTCATAATTTAAGCCATTAAAAGGAAACCAAATATACAAAAGAATATGTGTGTTTTATACATTAAAAAAAGCCCAATTTTTAAGTTGGATTTTAAAAAAAATTATTCTCCTAAAAACGGATACCTATAATCTTCGGGTGTAACAAAAGTTTCTTTAATTGTTCTTGGAGAAACCCAACGTAATAAGTTTAGTGCCGAACCCGCTTTGTCATTGGTGCCTGAAGCTCTTGCGCCTCCAAAAGGTTGCATTCCTACCACAGCTCCTGTTGGTTTATCATTAACATAGAGATTTCCTGCAGCATTTTGCAAGGCAATTGTAGCTTCCTCAATAGCATATCGATCTAGACTAAAAATAGCTCCTGTTAAAGCATACTCTGAAGTTTGGTCAACTAATCGTAGTGTTTCTGCCCATTTAGCATCTTCATATACATAAATGGTAACTATTGGGCCAAACAATTCTGTTTCCATTGTAGTGTATTTTGGATTTGTAGTCACAATAACTGTTGGTTCAATAAAATAACCAACAGATTTATCATAATTACCTCCAACAATAATTTCTACATCAGAATCTGCTTTTGCTTGATCAATATATTTTGCTAATTTATCAAACGACCCCTCGTGAATAACAGCAGTAATAAAATTACCAAAATCTTCTGGAGAGCCGATTTTTAATGATTTTACATCAAAAATTAATTGCGATTTCACCTCGTTCCATAAACTTTGAGGAATGTATGTTCTAGAAGCTGCGGAGCATTTTTGACCTTGAAATTCAAATGCACCACGAACAATACCTGTAACCACTTGTTTTACATTCGCACTTGGATGCGCAACAATAAAATCTTTTCCGCCAGTTTCGCCTACGATTCTAGGATAGGTTTTATAATGATGAATATTGGTTCCAATGGTTTTCCAGATGTCTTTGAAAACATGCGTAGAACCCGTAAAATGAACTCCAGCAAAATCACGACTTGCAAAGACGGTATCGCTAATCATTTGCGCATCACCAAAAACAACATTTATAACGCCATCTGGAACACCAGCTTCTTTGAAAACATCTATAATAATTTTTGCCGAAAAAACTTGGCTGTCACTTGGTTTCCAAATCACAACATTGCCCATCATAGCTGCGCTTGCAGGTAAATTTGCAGCAATGGCCGTAAAATTAAAAGGGGTAATTGCATATACAAAACCTTCTAACGGACGGTATTCTAAACGATTCCAAACCAAAGAATCTGATTTTGGTTGGTCATTATAAATTTGTGTCATGAATTCTACATTATAACGTAAAAAGTCAATCAATTCGCATGAAGCGTCTATTTCTGCTTGGTATATGTTTTTAGATTGCGCAATCATTGTTGCGGCGTTTATTTTAGCTCTGTAAGGGCCAGCAATTAATTCGGCAGCTTTTAAGAAAATGGCCGCTCGTTGTTCCCAAGCCAAATTTGCCCATTTTGTTTTTGCTTCAAGAGCATTTGTAATGGCGCGTTCTATGTGTGATTTTTCTGCAATATGATAGGTTCCAACGATGTGTTTGTGATCGTGCGGCGCTGTCATGTTTCTGGTATTACCAGTTCTTATCTGTTCGCTACCAATATAGAGAGGTACTTCAATTTTAGAATTCCACATTTCTTTGTAAGCTGCAAGAACATTAGCTTTTTCTGTAGAATTTGGAGCATACGATTTTACAGGTTCGTTAACTGCTTTTGGTACATGAAAAAATCCTTTTAGCATATCTTTTGAATTTAGCTTCGCTTATTTTGGGATTTACCCTCAAGTGAAAATTATATGATGATTTAATTCAAATAGTATGAATTATTTAAATTTAAACAAAAGTACAAAGGATATTTTGATAATTTGAAGGCGAAATCGCAATTCTGAGAATCATTTCCTTTTTAAATTAAAATTTTCCTTTTCTTGAAGAAATTAATTCAATGCAAAAGGCGCACTCAGTTTAAAAGAAGGAACGATTACTTTAAAATTTTTAGTTGTGGTAAAATTTACCATATTAAAATGACCTTTCATAGAACCAAAAGGAGAGGAAAGTAAGCAACCTGAACTGTAGGTATGCGATTCCCCTGATTTTAGAACTGGTTTTTGACCAATTACTCCTTCACCATCTACAATTTCTATATTGTTTAGAGAATCGAAAATTTCCCAATGACGAGAAATGAGTTGTACAGAATCTTTACCTTGATTTTCGATAGTAATTTCATAACTAAAGGCAAAATGAATCTTATGATTTTTGAAGTATGTACCTTCAAAAGTCGTCAAAACTGAAATTTTTATACCTCGTGTTATTTGCGAAACCATTGTAATATGCTATTTATCAGTACAAATCTACGAAAATTACTTTTCAAAACGTAAATTCTAGATTAAATTTATGAATTGATTAATTAATTATGTTTATGGATGATGCAGATCCTTTTCCAATTACTCGATCATAGCGCTGATTGTTTTCTCGGTAGTAAACAATTGCAAAATAATTGCTTTCTGTTTGAAAATAATTCCCGTCAATAGCATTTTCAGCATCAACTTTACCACTTTTATCGGCAATAACATATTCATAATTAGTAAAGCCTTGTTTTATCATAATTGCTTTTTCATAAATACCCTTAGTTTCATTATAGTCCATTTTATATTCAGGAATTAGCGCAAAATTGTTGAACATTCCACTAACATAAATATCATCTTTACCATAATAGGAAGGAGCAGAAAGACTGAAGAATATCCAAGCATAATCAGCTTCTATCTCATTATTTTCAGCATTTATGTTTTTTACAATAAAATTACCATTGGCGTCTGGAAAAAAGGTATATGGGTTTTTACCTCTTGCATTATTTGTATATAGATAGGCGTTGTAGGTTCCTCCTCCAGATTCAATACGTCCTATGCTGTTGTTAGCGCCTCTGATATCTTTGTTTTCAAAAAACAGATACTCGTTTCCAGCCCAAAATTGGGTTTCAGCATCATATTTGTAAATTAGGTCGTTGCCAATAGTATACATAGGTTTTACATCAGTAATTGCAGTACTAAATTTGCCGTTTTGAAGCAATAATACTTTTACGTTTTTTATTGGACTTTGGAAAACAATGTCTGTTGATTTTATTGCAAAATCGAGATTGTGTTTTGCATTTACATCTTTTACATTTCTAGCCACTTTTACTTGCAAGGGTACAGAAACTAAATCTTCGTACAAGATAAATTTTCTTGAAAATACTACTTCACGTTCTTCGTTTAGAATTTTTATCATATAATTTCCACTCACTAATAAACTAGTGTTTTTATTTGGAAACTGTATTCTATAATGAGAATAGAGTTGAAGTGTATTAAATGAATTTATGTAGTCTTGTATTCTAATTTCATCAAAACCTCTCAAATATTCATTTATTGAAAGTTGTGATGGTTTCCAATCATAATCACAATGCACGAATTTGTAGTAATAATTAGCTTCATTACCATACAAATCGTCAAATTGCAACTGAAAAGAATCTCCTAATTTAAATATTGGAATAGTATTTTGTGCGTTTTGAACAAAGGAAATTGTTTTAATGTTGTAGGGAGCAACAACTTCTTTTTCGATTTGTCCAAAAGTTACATTTAAAAAAAAGGATACGATTAAAGTTATTCTTAAGTTATTCATCATAAATAAATGATATTATGAACTGTAAATATAACAATAAATATACCTAAAAAAAATTGAGTTTTTGAAATTTTATTGTCTTTAAAATTATTTTTTAAAACAAACAGGGATAATTTCTCCTTTTGCCAAACAATATTTATCGACTAATTCAGTACTTATTTTTCTGGTATAATCTTCTTCCACAACTGTAAAACCTATACTTCTTAACTTGTCAAAATAGTCTAGGCCATATATTCGAACGTGATCGTATTGTCCAAATATTTTAGAACGTTCTTTCTGATCTGTAATAGTGTCATCTGAAAAAGTAGTAGTTCTTGTTAAGTCTTGCGGGATTTGAAAAATTCCCATTCCTCCAGGTTTTAAAACTCTGAACAATTCTTTCATTGCTTTTGTATCATCTGGAATGTGTTCTAAAACATGATTGCAAAAAATAATATCATATGAATTGTCGTCAAAAGGCAAATTACAAATGTCAGCTTTGACGTCAGCTAAAGGCGATAATAAATCGGTTGTGGTATAGTCTAAGTTTTCCTGATTTCGGAATATTTTATAGAAAGCTTGTTCAGGAGCAAAATGCAACACTTTCTTTTTTGTTTTTGAAGTAAAAAAATCGGTTTCAGTTTTTAAATAAAGCCAAAGTAAACGATGCCTTTCAAGCGATAATGTACTTGGAGAAAGTACATTGTTTCTTTGTGTGCCATACCCATAGGGTAAAAATTGATTAAAACTTTTTCCGTCTATTGGATCGGTATACTTGTTTCCTTTAAGTATAAATGCAAGAATTGGACGCGCAATATAACTCAACCGGATTAATAGTGGACGAGGAATGGTATTGAGAATAAATTTAAACACAGATTTCACAGATTTTCACAGATTAAAATTATAGAATGATTCTTTTGTACTTTAAACTATCTTCCCCAAAATTAATCAGTAATCCAATTTTATTTTTTGAAGCTGCAAGATAATTAAGAGTTTGCTTTATCTCGCTATTTGTGTGTTGTTGAATTGCTTTTAGTTCTAAAATAATTTCATCAAAAACTGTAAAATCGGAGAAATAATATCGAGTTAAAACAATATCTTTATATTCGATATTATATTTTCTTTCCCTTACATAAGGGATATTGTTTAATTTAAATTCATATTCCAAAGCATCCCCATATATATTTTCACTATGACCTTTACCAAGTATTGTATGAACTTCCATGCATAAACCAATTATTTTATAGGTTTCATCCTTTAAATAAAATTCATCCATAATTTAACATCTTTAAACTTAAGTTCTTATTTGGTAAAATTTCTACAAAAAAATCTGTGACAATAGGTGAAATCTGTGTTGAAGATTAAAATTGCTTATAAAAATTTGGTTATAATTTTAATGGTACTTTTCTAAACTCATCTTCTTCAGTGCTTTCAATACCTAGCGCTTTATAAATATAGGCAAAAGTCGATAAAATTTCTGGCTTACCGTCAATTAGCGCAACATCATGTTCAAAATGCGCACTCGGTTTTCCGTCTGCAGTAAGTATAGTCCAGCCGTCTTTAAGTTGTTTAATATTTCGAGTCCCCATATTTATCATGGGTTCTATTGCTACCACCATTCCTTCAACAAAAAGTTTGCCTCGCCCTCTTTTTCCATAATTTGGCATTTCAGGATCTTCATGCATTTTTTGTCCTAAACCGTGGCCTACTAATTCTCGAACTACTCCATAACCATGATTTTCGGTATATTTTTGAATCGCATTGCCTACATCTTCTACACGATTTCCTGCTTTAAATTCTCGAATACCAACATATAAACTTTCTTTGGTTACTTTAAGAAGCTTTTTAGTTTCTTCAGCGACTTCTCCTATTTCAAATGAATAGGCATGATCGCCATGAAAACCATTTTTAAAAGCACCACAATCAACTGAGATTACGTCTCCACTTTCTAAGGGTTTATCGTTTGGAATTCCGTGAACCACTTGTGCATTTGGACTCATACAAAGAGAGTTCGGAAAACCGTATAAACCTAAAAAGCTAGGTACGGCACCATGATCTCTAATAAATTCTTCTGCAAGTTTGTCAAGATATAAAGTAGAAACGCCAGGTTTAATCTCACTGGCAATCATCCCTAAAGTTTTTGAAACAATTAAAGCGCTTTCACGCATTAATTCTATTTGCTCTCGTGTTTTTTGAATAATCATAATAGCATTTTACAAGCGGCAAAAGTAACCATTTTATATCATTTAATCTGGATTTGCCATGATTTTAAACAACTCTGAATTGGAAATATAGAATCGATTTTCTATTGCTATTTCAGATAATTTTGAGGAAACTAAATTATTTTCTCTAGTATTGATTAAAAAAAGTGAACTTTCGCCAAAATTAAAAAGACGTTCTTCAGAGTTTAACATTATTGAATTGTCATTAACCAATTGTTTTACAAAATCTCTTTGTTTAACAAGAGACTGTATTTCGAATTTTTGGGCATTAATTTTATTGTTCAGCTGTACTCTTTCTAAATCTAGAGTGAATTGCGTTTCTTGAACTTTAAATTTAGCTATTTTTAGACTTCCTCTTTCCTTTCTTAAAAACAAAGGAAAATAAAAGTTCATACCTATTTTATAATTTTCAAACCGATAATCATCAAAATAACTAGGTTCTGATAAATACGAATATCCGACATCTATTTTTGGTAATAACATATTAGCTTTAAGTTTTCTGTCTACATTTAGAATATCTATTTTGCTTTGTAATGCATTAATTTTGGGATGGTTTTCTATCGAGAAATCACTGTTCAACAAATCATTGGTTCTCAAAGTTTCTTGTATAGTATTGTCTAATTGTAACTCTGGAATAATACCGTCAGAAAGTTCTAAAGGGATATTGTTTTCGAGCCATAAAAAATTAGAAAGTTCTAATTTAGCTTTAGTTAACTTTAAATTAGAATCTTCTAGACTAAGTAGCCTGTTTTTTACAATAATTCCGGCTTCTACACTATCAATTGCAGGTTTGTCCCCTTCTCTAATTAAAGATTGAATGCCTTTAAATCGAATTTGAGCATTTTTTGTAAAATTTTCATATAATTTTAGCTCATTAAAGCTTCTTTTCCAATTAAAATAAGCAATTGAAGCATCATAAAATACCGCAATAGCCTGAAGCTTTCTTTCAGCATCGCTTAAACGGATTTGCATTTTTGCTTTTCGTAAATCGGCCATTCGTTGATTGATCCATAAGCCTTGTCCTAATGGAACTGAAATTCCTAACGAAGTTAATCCTTGATTTGGAGCAGTATTTTCTGGATTTAAAAAAACGCCTTCGTTATTATCAAATCCTGCTTTAATTTCTACTCCATACCAAGTTGGAATTTTAAAACTACTATTTAAAATAGAAAAATATTCACTTTGTTTGAATTGTTTTTGGCTAAAATCAACTTCAATTTTTGGATCAAAACCACCACGAGCCATCATCAAATTAGCTTGTGCTTTATTAATCTCTAAATTTGCATTTTTTACTAAAGGATGGTATTTTTTTACAAATCCTAAATATTCATTATAGCTCAATTCTTTTAGCTTTTGGTCAATATCTTGACAAAAAGCCGAAATGCTAAACAATAAACAAACTACAACAACCTGCCTCATTACTTTTTTTCTTTTGATGTTTTTGTAGTTGGATTGTAATAGTTTGGCGGGAAACCATTTAAGGTTCTCCATAACTCAAACCAAATAGGGACATCGTTTAATAATGCTATTGTTTGTGCGCCAGCACCTATACTTAATTGTTTTGGCCATTTTTCTTCATCCTTATCAGGTGCAATTAGTACTCTAAATTTACCATTATCACTGATAAAATTTTCTACTGCAACTATTTTTCCTCCAAAGGTTCCGTAGGACATGTCAGGCCAACCTGAGAATACTATTGTAGGCCATCCATCAAACCAGACACGAACTTTTTCTCCTTTTTTTACTAGTGGTAAATCTAATGGAGTAATAAAAGTTTCTACGGCAATATCATAATTAGAAGGCATAATACTTACAATTGAAGTTCCCTCTTTTATGTTCTCTCCAATTCCAGATTGTAATGCACGGTTTACATACCCATTTTGAGGTGCTTTAATATAATACATTCCGTTTCGTATACTGTAATTAGCATATTGATTTTCGAGTTTGTTTACTTGAGCTTTTGTATCAAACTGATTACTCAATGCTGTAAACTGGTCACTTCTTGCTTTAGCACCTTTCTCGTCATACTCAGCAATAATTCTATTTATCTCTACTCTAGCATTTATTAATTCATTTTTACTTGTTAAAAGTTTGTTTTCTTGAGTAATTATTTTGGCATCAACATCTTGTAATTTTAATCTTTTTTCTTCGACATCAGTTAATGGTTTAAGACCGTCTTTATTTAACTGAACCGCACGATTAAATTGGGTATTTGCAATTTTAACTTGAGTTTTAACCGCAACTAAATCGATACTGTCACTAGTTACTTTTAAAATAGACTGACGAATTTTATTTCGTGCTTGTTCTAGTTTTAATCTTTTTTCATTTTCAATAAATTGTATTTGAGAAGACAAAGTGGTGACTTTTCCTGAATAAGACTCAACTGACATTTTTTTTGCATCCATTTGGTCTTTAGTATTTTTTACTAAATTAGGGTCTAAATAATCTTCTTTTATCTCAGATATAAATAAAATGGTGTCTCCTTTTTTTACAAAATCACCTTCTTGAACATACCATTTTTCAATTCTCCCAGAAATTAGTGACTGTATGGTTTGTGGTCTTTGATTGGGCTTTAATGTTGTTACGGCTCCAGATCCTGAAATGTTTTGTGTCCAAGGAACAAATAAAAAGAGCACTGCAATAATCGAAAAGATAATGATTATTCGATTTAAAATTTTATAATGAGGTCTGTTTGCTAAATTTTTAATTGTAGAATATTGACCTAATAATTTTTGATCTGTTTTGTTTATTTGTGATAAATTAAGCATAATTATTATATTTTTTGGTCTTTAATAATTTCTCCTTCATTCATGATGATTTCTCTTGAACAATTATTTTGCCAATGTTTGTTTTTAGACGAAACAATAACTGTCCATTTATTTTTGCTAGACATCATGAAATCAATAATTTCATTTGCCGCTTTTTCATCCATTTTATCTATAGGGTCTTCTAAAAACAGTATTCTGGGCTTGTTAATAATGCTTCTAGCCAAAAGAATTTTTTGAGCATTTGAAGACGACAATTGTTTTCCTTCAGGAAAAATAAGCGTATCTAATCCGTTGTTTAAGGTTTTTACATAGGGAGTGAGTTTTACCGCATCTAGAGCCCATTTTATGTCTTCCTGAGTTATTGCTGGATTATTAAAAGTAATGTTCTCTAAAATAGTTCCTTCAAAAGGTGTTTCTCCTTGAATGATTGAGCCAATATGAGAACGATATTGTTTTAAATCGATTTTATTAAAGGTGTCGTCATTAATTGTAAATGATCCAGATGTGGGTTGAATAAGCCCAGAAAGCAATCGAATTAAAGTAGTCTTTCCTGATCCGTTTTCTCCATTGATAATAATTTTTTCTCCTTGATTTACAGATAATGTAATATTGTTTAATGCATTTTCTGTTGCGTTTGGAAATTTAAATTTTAAATTCTCAGTTTCAATTGAAATATTTACAAAACAGTCAGTTATGATTTTATCAGATTCTTTTTCAATATTCATATCCGTTACTTGACCAATTTTTTCTATTGATGTCAAGACATCGTAAAAAGTTTCTAGTCCGACTACTATTTTTTCAACAGAATTAATTACTAACAAAATAATAATTTCTGCAGCGACAAATTGTCCTATGTTCATTTGTTGATTAATAACTAAAAAACCACCAATTAGCAAAAGACTTGCTGTAATTATCGATTTAAAAATAATTAGTTGGGTAAATTGCCTCTTTATAACATTAAAGTGCTTTTCGCGATAGGATAAGTAATCGCTTACTAAATGGTCGTTTTTTTGCAAAGCATAATCAAAATTGATTTGTTTTCTAAAACTAAAATTATTTCTAGCAATTTCTTGAAGCCAACTTGCAGCCTTATACTTGTATTTTGATTCATATAAACTGCTCTCTAGTCCTGGCTTATATGAAAACTTAAATATAGAGTACAATAAAATTATTAAAAACAGTCCGAAAACAATAAAAAAAGGATGGTATAAAGAAAGCAAGATAATTCCAAAAAGTATTTGTAATAATGCTGCCGAAAAATCAATTAATAATTTTGATGTCCCTTTTTGAATTGAAATAGTATCAAAAAAACGGTTGGCTAACTCAGGCGGATATATATTATAAATGTCTTCAAATTTAATTTTAGGCAATCGATATGCAAAATCGAATGAAGAGCGAACAAATATTTTTTGTTGCAAATTTTCAGTAATTCTTAATTGCATTAAAGATAAAATCCCTACAAAAACAACACCGAGTACAACTAAGAATACTAATACTATCCAAGAAGTACTAATTCTTCCTGACTGAATAAAGTTTATAATTGCCTGAATACCTAGCGGAAGAGAAAGGCTTACTAATCCTGAAAAAATTGCATAAAAAAAGATTTGGGTTACATCTTTTTTATCTAAACTTAAAAGGTCATAAAATCGTTTTAATGGTGTCATTCTATTTATTTTTTTAACGTTGTTTCAACTAAATTGATATAAAAATGGGTCGGGCTTACTATTTCATTACAATCCGTTATTGATTTTAAATGATTTTTTAAAAAATGTTGATGTAATGCTCCTTCAACAATGTTTGAAGCTAAACTTTTAGCAAATATATAATTTGGATTTACTTCTTTAATCATTATGACCATTCTATTTATCACTCTTTTATAAATGATAAAAAATCCCTCTTTATTTTCGTTGTCAACTTCTTTGTTGTGAAGTGTTTTAGTGAATTCCGTAATAATTATTTTGTTTAAAATAGATTCGTTTATATGTTCTGTTTTAAAATCGTCTTCTATGTTTTCAGTTACAATAGTAATTGCTTTTTTTAGCTTATCAAAAGAATCAAAGATGTTATTTGTAGCAAAAACCAATCGATACTCCATCCAACTCCAATACCACGAGGAAAGATAAACTAATAATTTGTGTTTATTTTCAAAATACCTATAAATAGAACTTTCGTTAGAGCCAATCAAGTCACCTAGTTTTTTGAAGGTAAATTCTTCAAAACCAATTTCGTCAATAAGTAGTATACTTTGTTGAATGATTTTTTTTCCTAATACAGAAGTTTCAGGATCTTTTACATAGATTTTACTGTTGACTTGAATTTTTATATTTGCTAATAAATGTTCCATATGGATTATTGAATAATTATTTAAAATTATTTTTTGCTTAAATCAAAATTAAATACAGTATTTACAATGATGCCATTATTGTTTTGAAATACATTTCTGCCAGATTCCTCTCGTCCCAATTGTAAAATTTGATTTAAATAGCCTGCTTCTATTCGAAAAGTCTTGTTAAATCTATAGCCAAAAACTAAACCCAATCGGTTTTGATCAAATACATTTTCGTTTACATTTTCGCCAAAACCAATGAATACTTCATCATAAATAGCAAAATAGGGAGTTTTGTCGACAATCGTTTTTCCCTTCAAAGGAATTTGAGCTCTAAACATATATCGAAGTCTATTCATGAAGAGATAATCGTCTTCAGAATTTAAATTAGCAGTGCTATATCGTCCTACCCATCTTTGTTCTAACATAAATCGATGTGAAAGATCTACAACAGAAACTTTGTCACTTATTGTAGCCATTTGAAAACTTCTATGTTCAGTAAAGTCTTTGCCAAAACTATTTAAAGGAATATCTCCATAAGGAAAGGTTTCTATCCAAGCATAGCCCAAACGAAGTTGAATTTTCTGATTCAGTTGATAATTTACTCCCACCCTCAAAAGGCTTTGTTGCCAATTTGTAATCAGTTCATCTCTACGCCATTGGTATTCTGAATGGATTCCGAATTTTTGATTTAGCTTGAATGAACCTGTAAATGTGTACCATCCTATAGAATTATTGTCAGTAATTCTAGTGTTTTGAGAAAAACCGCTTATAAAAACTAATAACAAGGGTGCTAAAAACTTTAATTTCATGATGCTTATCGATAGCTAGTTTTTAAAAATTTATTTTAAATCCAAAATTTAAATTCTTTATATCTTGAAGTTCATGCTTGATTTTATTATTATTTAAATCTAAAAAGTTCAACTGATTTAGCCCTCTTACTTCTACTGGAATTTCTTTAAAGAAGTTATTATTTAAATATAAAGATTCAATACTTTTGAGTTTGAAAAAGTTTTTAGGCAAATGCTTGAGATTGTCATTTTCTAAATGTAGAATCCTAAGATGTGGTAACAAACTTATTACCTCTATATTTTCCTCTAACTTTAAGTTTTTTTCATCATTTAAGAAAAGTTCTTCTAAATTTGAAAGTTGACTAAATTCTTTAGGTAATATTTTAAAATCATTACCGCTCAAATCCAAAACTTTTAATTTTTTTAGATTTTTAATTTCTTTAGGCACCTCTTTTAAATGGTCATTTTTAAAACTTAAATATTCTAAATTAACGAATTTATCCCATGAAATAGATTTAATTTCAATTTTTTGATTACTTAAATTTAATCGAAATACTTTTTCAGGATTTTTTAAAGCCTCTTCAATATTGACATATTCTTTTTTGATTGCAAGAGAATCTACTTGACCTATTGAATGGTTATGATTTAACAAACTCAAAACAAAAATAAATAAATATATAGTTTTCATAATTTAACATTTAGAGTTTAAGTAATATTTTACCGTACAAATATAATAGTATTACTATTAATAATGAAATTTTAACTTTTATTTATAACTATTAAAAGAATCATTCTATAAAAATTTAAGACATGAGTTTTATCATGTTTAAATTCTCATTTAAGTTCTATTTTTGATTAAAATTAAATGAATTATGGGAAAGTACGTAACAGCAGAAGAGGCTGTAAAAATTGTTCAATCAAACAATAGAGTTTATGTTCAAGCTGCTGCAGCTTGTCCTACAATTTTAACAAAAGCACTTTCTGAAAGAGCTTCAGAGTTAAAAAATGTAGAGGTTTGCCATTTACACACTGAGGGGCCAGCTCCATATGCTAATCCTGAGTTGGCCGAAAGTTTTCATGTAAATTCTTTTTTTATAGGTAGAAATGTACGTCATACATTATCCGCTGGGAATGGTTCTTATACTCCAGTTTTTTTGAGTGAATTGCCTTATTTATTTCGTAAAAAAGTATTGCATTTGGATGTTGTTTTTATTCATGTTTCGCCACCAGACATTCACGGCTATTGTTCGCTTGGAGTTTCGGTTGAGGCTACACTTGCTGCAATTGAAAATGCAAAAACGGTTATTGCTCAAGTAAATCCTCAAATGCCAAGAACTTTTGGCGATGGAATTTTACATGTTTCAGAGATTGATTATTTAGTAGATGTTGATTTGCCAATTTTTGGTCACGAAATGGATGCCATTTCTCCTTTGGAAGATAAAATAGGAACCTATATTGCCTCTTTGATTGAAGATAAAAGTACTTTGCAAATGGGTATTGGCTCTATTCCAAATGCTGCATTAACCAAATTAACGAACCATAAAAACTTAGGTTTACACACAGAGATGTTCTCTGATGGAGTTATAGATTTGATTAAAAATGATGTCATCAATTGTAACTATAAAGGAACTTCAAGAGGACGTGCATTGGCAACTTTTTTAGTCGGTTCAAAAAGATTGTATGATTTTGTAAATGACAATCCATTTATTGAAATGAAAGAATCGTCAATAGTTAATGATACTGCAAGAATTAGGAAAAACCCTAAAATGGTAGCTATCAATTCGGCAATTGAAGTTGATGTTACTGGTCAGGTTTGTGCTGATTCTATAGGAGGAAAAATGTATTCTGGCGTTGGTGGTCAAATGGATTTTATTCGAGGAGCATCCTTAAGCCCAGGCGGTAAAGCGATAATTGCCTTGCCATCTGTAACTAAAAGAGGTGAAAGTAGAATAGTTCCTTTTCTTAAACAGGGAGCTGGCGTAGTTTCTACCAGAGCGCATGTACAATACATTATTACTGAATATGGCATAGCCGATTTGTATGGAAAAACCCTTAAACAACGAGCGGCTGAAATGGTCAAAATTGCTCACCCTAATCATCAAGAGTCGATTGAAAAGGGGTATTTTAATTTAGTAAATGCAATATAAAATTATAAAAGCTCCAAATTGGAGCTTTTATAATTTAAAGTAACGAATGTCTTGTCATTACTTCTGGTTTTTCAATTCCCATTAAATCTAAAATAGTTGGTGCTAAATCGCCTAAAACGCCATCGTGAATTTGTTTTAATTCATTGTCAACCAAAATTATAGGAACTGGGTTTGTCGTATGAGCGGTGTTTGGGCTTCCGTCAGGATTAATCATAGTTTCACAGTTCCCATGATCGGCAATGATTAAGGTCGTGTAGTTATTTGCTAAAGCAACCGTTACTACTTTTTCGACGCATTTATCTACTGCCTCGCATGCTTTTATCGCTGCTTGCATAACTCCTGTATGTCCTACCATATCTCCATTTGCAAAATTCAGACAAACAAAATCTACTTCACCTTTATTCAACTCTGGAACTAAGGCATCGGCTAATTCGTAGGCGCTCATTTCGGGTTGTAAATCGTAGGTAGCTACTTTGGGAGAGTTTTTAAGAATTCTACTTTCGCCTTCAAAAGGCAATTCTCTACCGCCAGAAAAAAAGAATGTCACGTGTGGATATTTTTCTGTTTCGGCAATTCGAATTTGTTTTTTGCCTGCTTTTTCTAAAACCTCGCCTAATGTTTCGGTTATGTTATCTTTGTTGTAAACAACTTTTACATTTTGATACGTTTCGTCATAGTTAGTTAACGTAACATAATATAAATTGAGTTTATGCATGTTTTGTTCGTGAAAATCTTTTTGAGAAAGCGTTTCTGTTAGTTCTCTTCCTCTATCGGTTCTAAAATTAAAGAAAATAACAACATCATTTTCTTTTATGGTTGCCAATGGTTTGTCGTTTTCATTCACTACAATAATTGGGTTAATGAACTCATCAGTAACATTATTTTTATAGCTTTCTTCGATACTTTCAACCGCGTTTTTAGAATGAGTTCCAGTTCCGTTTACTAATAAATCATAGGCCAGTTTAACTCTTTCCCAGCGTTTATCTCTATCCATCGCATAATAGCGACCTATTACAGAAGCTAATTTTACAGGAGTATTTGCTATATAATTTTCTAAATCTTGAATGTATTTTTTTCCTGATTTTGGATCAACATCTCTACCGTCAGTAAAAGCATGAACAAATACTTTTTGTAATCCGAAATCTTGTGTTGCATCGATTAATCCTCTAAGATGCGAAGTGTGGGAATGCACGCCGCCGTCTGAAACTAATCCTAGGAAATGTACGTCTACATTTTTGTCTTTTGCATATTGAAATGCTTCAACAAGTATAGGTTCTTGATTTAATGTTTTGTGCTCTACCGCTAGATTTATTTTGGCTAAATCTTGATATACAATTCTTCCTGCACCAAGATTCATGTGGCCTACTTCGCTGTTTCCCATTTGACCTTCGGGTAAACCAACATTTAAACCATCAGTTCTTAATTGTGCACTTGCATATTTAGTGTAGAGCGAATTTATAAACGGCACATTCGCATTGTCTATAGCTGAAACTTTAGGGTCTGGAGATTTACCCCATCCGTCAAGAATCATTAAAATTACTTTTTTGTTCATTGTATTTTATTTATTTCATAGGTTTATGAACCTAGTTTTAGAATGAACAAAGATAAAGCATTTTAATTTTTTTGAATGAAATTTACCATTGATAATTTGATAATTATTTAGAGGGAAAAGGATTATCTTTTCAAATAATTGTAATCAATAAAATAGCGAATGCTTACAGAGAAAATATGGTCTAGATTATCATTCCTAATAGCATCACTAAAATTTCTGCCAAGTTCTTTACTAAAATCAGTTCCTTGTGTAAAAGTAGAAAGATTAAAGTTTCTGTATAATACTGAAATTTGACTGCCAGGAGCAAACCACCAAGTGTAAGACAAATCAAGATTCCAAGTATTAAAATTGGAGTCTATGTTTTTGTTATACGTTAAATTATCAACTACGGAACCATCGTCTATCAAGGTTAAAAACTGTCTGTTTTTTGCGTATGCCCAATAATGGCGAATTGATAAATTGAAAGTCATGTTATGGTTTAAAGCATATTTTCCTTGAAGCGCATTGCCATACGAAATTACATCGCGTCGTGTAAATACGCTTAAATCATCAAAATCTTGAGCTGAACCAACATTATTGTTTTGCCTTAAAAAATCAAGTTCGTATACCAATGTAAAATGGTTGTTGAAACGATATCTAGGGTTAAAAAGTAATCTATAGTTTACTCTCTTTTTTTCGTTTAAAATTCTATATTGTGCATTTAAATCGACAGCAAAACGTCGGTTAAAATTAGAGGAAAAATAAGTCCAAAAACGAATGCTTTCAGGATTAGTTAAAAATTTAGAATCATCAAAACTTCTGGGTTCATAAAAATCATTGGTTTTTAGGGGAGATGCAGAAATGCCGTATGCTAAATAATCATTTTTACGACTTGTTGTTTCAATACTTAAATCGATATTGCCATTTTGAAGTAGTCCTGTTCTGTTTTCAAATTCACTGTAAAGATTAAGTCTAGTAAAAAAGGTGTTGAATTTTTTTGTAGGATTTAAAATACGATAACTTACATTAGCATTTAGCGAATGAAAATGAGTTTGAAATAAAATCCCTAAATCATTACTGTCAAAATCTTTCGAAATGTATTTTCCTCCAATTCCGTAACGGAATTTTCCAGAAGTTTCAGCCAAGTTCAGCGAAGTGTTTATACCGGTTTTGTTATTGGCTATTGATTGATTAATAAAACTATACTTAAAATCACCGCTTATATTGTAAGTGTTGGCTTTGGTATTTAGATCCCAAACGGCTGCCGAAACATTAGCATCTCGAAATTCTCCATTACGAGTCACATTAGTATTTACGAAAGAAACGGAAGAATTTTGATTAAAACGTTGATCTAAAACCAAAACATTATAATTGGCTAGTGGTTCTAATAATGAGGTTCTTGTTTGATTGGTATTATTGTCTTTTATAGAAACATCTGTTTTTTCAGTAATAGCATTTAAAACCCCAACACCTAGACCGCTTTTTGATCGACCTGAAATTTTTAGAGCATTTAATAAATTGATTGAATTTGGATTTTCAACAATTTCCTCATCATCGTTTAATTGGACTGATGCATTATTTTCGCCTATTCTTCTAGAGTAAAATAAATCACCTTTTTGAAACAAATCAGTTCCTTCTGTAAAAAAGGGGCGGTTTTCTGTAAATTGTTGTTCAAAAGGAGTTAAATTTAGTATTACATTATCAAATTTTACTTGTCCAAAATCGGGCACTAAAATTGCATCTAAAGTAAAAGCGTCACTTATACCATATTTTATATCTAATCCTCCTTTGAATTGTCCTAGAGTTTTTTGTGAATCATTGGAGTTGAGATAAAAGGACGAATATGGAATAAAAAACAATCGTGTTGCAGTTTCTATATCATCAACACCTTCTAGAATACCAGATTGAGCACTTTCGTTATCTATAGTAGCGTCTATAAAATTCCAAGTATAAGCTTGTCTGTCTCTACGAATTTCGCGGTAAAAATTAATACCCCAAGTTTGTTGTTTTTTGTTTGAAAAACGCAATGCTGCATATGGAATTTTCATTTCTACTACCCAGCCATAATCGGTCATTCTTGCTTTGCTTTCCCAAATGGCATCCCAAGTAAAATCTTCATCGTTTTGATTTGTAAAAATACAATCAGCTTGAACTCCTGCTGCGCTAACATAAAATCTAAAATCTTGCTGACTGTCATTAAAGCCATTTATGAAAATCCCAAAGTTTTCAGCTGTTCCAAAATTATCTCTTTGGGTTATTTCTTTAAGAATTTTATTGGGTTCATCATCATACATTTTTGCAGCAATATAGATGGCATTGTCGTTGTAAACTATTTGAACCTCAGTCTTCTTCTCTTTTGAAATGGGTTTTCCATTATCTGGAGAAAACATAACAAAATCAGTCGCTATTGGTGCATAATCCCAAATAGGTTCATCAAACTTTCCATCTACAGTGATATTCCCCGAAGTTATTGCACGTAAAACTTTCTTTTGACCGAAAGATTTTAAATGAAATAGAGCAAAAGAAAACACTACTAATAAGCGAAAGTTAGTCATAAAAAACATGCTTAATCCTACAAAAATAACTAATATATCGATAAACACAATTATAATAAAAATATATTTTATGAAGTCTCGTTATCTATTGAAATTTCTTTCTCAAACATAAAATGAAGTTGTTATAAGATTTCTACTATGAATTATATTGTGCTTAACGATTTTTTGTTAATATCCTTTTTTAGGATGTTTAATTTGACAGTTGGCACGGATTTTGGTTAAATTAATTTTAATTTTGTCTCACAAATAAAACAAAACCAATGATTTATAAAACATTTCCTCTTTTAATATTTTTATTATTGTCTTTTGCTTCAAATCATAAAAAGGAAGTAAAAATGAAGTTAACGGATACAACAGTTGTTTCTGAGATTGATACGAAAGTGAAAAGTGTTTATTTTGGTTTAAATTCAAATAATTTAGAATTGCCAAAAATAGAAAGCTTCTCTGAAGCTTTAAAAGGATTTTATTTGTTAAAAGAAAAAGGTATTGTCAAAAAAGATGTCTTGACTTTAATTGATTTTAGTTTGTCGTCTAATACTAAAAGGCTTTGGGTAATTGATTTAGTTTCAAATAAAATTTTATACCATTCTCTTGTAGCACATGGAAGAAATACAGGAGAAGAATTTGCAACATCATTCTCAAACCACGCTTCTTCTTTTAAAAGTAGTCTAGGGTTTTATTTAACAGGAGAGATTTATCAAGGAAAACATGGGAGCTCTTTAAAATTAGATGGACTTGAGAAGGGATTAAATGATAATGCTAGAGAAAGGGGAATAGTAATGCATGCTGCTAATTATGTTTCAAGTTTTTTTATTAAAAACAATAATAGGTTAGGAAGAAGTCAGGGTTGCCCTGCAATACCAGTTGAGTATTCAAACCAAATTATAAATGCAATAAAAAATAAATCATGCTTATTTATTTATCATCCAACTATAAATAGCTATAAGTCATTAAACTTGATCTCTTAATAATAAGTGTATTTATTTACTAATGAATTAATAATAAATGTCTTAGTGCAATTAATTTTATTATATAGAAGTCTTGTAAAAAAAGAAACTATTTTTTTTGTAAAAAACTTGCAACAAACTAAACTTATTAATTATATTTGCACCGTTGTAATGCGAAAGTAGCTCAGTTGGTAGAGCTCCAGCCTTCCAAGCTGGTTGTCGCGAGTTCGAGCCTCGTCTTTCGCTCTTAATCTAAAAGTCTAAACGAAAGTTTAGGCTTTTTTTGTTATTATATTTTTGCTAGTCTTAATTTATTATGTTGTTTTTTTAAATTTAAAGAACACTTATACTTACTTTTGTTGAGAACCAACCAATTATGTTTTTTTTCATGCAAAATAAATTAATCTTTAAACTAATTTTATTTATTGTATTCTTTTCTTACTACAATGGTATTTCTCAGGCTTTAACAAGTAGCAATTTACCAATAGTTATAATCTCTACAGAAGTTGATCCTATTACCAATCAAAATACAGAAATTATTGACGAATTTAGAGTCACAGCAAATATGAAAATAATTAAGCGTCCTGACGGGACTACTAATTATTTAACTGATAGCAATATTACTCCATATTTAAATTATGACGGCAAAATAGATATTGAAATCAGGGGTTCGTCTTCTCAGGGGTTGCCCAAGAAACCATACGGTTTTAGTACATTGCTAGAGGATAATAGTAACAATAATGTAAGCTTACTTGATATGCCAAAAGAAAACGATTGGGTTTTAAATTCTTTAGCATATGACCCGTCTTTGATCAGAGATTATTTATCTTATAATTTATCGAGACAAATGGGGAATTACGCACCTCGAACAGCTTATTGTGAGGTAATCATAAATAATAAATACCAAGGATTGTATCTTTTACAGGAAAAAATTAAAGCTGATTCTAATAGAGTTAATATACTTAAAATGACCACAACCGATAATACATTACCAAATATTAGTGGGGGTTATATTACAAAAGCCGATAAAACTACAGGAGACGATCCAGTAGCTTGGACAATGCCTTCTTATTCTTGGCCACCAAATTTTATACATGACTTGCCTAATCCTGCAGAAGTTACAACTCAACAAAATGATTATATTAAAGGCCAATTCTTTAGTTTGGCTTCTACCTCAAAGGCCAATAATAGTAGTTTTAGTAATGGTTATCCATCTTTTATTGATGTGCCATCTTTTATTGATTTTATGATTTCAAATGAATTAGCTTCTAATCCTGATGGATATCAGTTTAGTACTTATTTTCATAAAGAAAGGAATGGAAAATTACGTGCTGGACCAATTTGGGATTTTAATTTAACCTACGGAAACGATTTGTTCGATTCAGGTTATGATAGAAGTAAAACGGATGTTTGGCAGTTTTCCGATGGTGAAAATGACGGAGCAAAATTTTGGACTGATTTATATAATAATGCAACCTTTAAATGCTATTTGTCTAGGAGGTGGAATCAACTTTTGGAATCAGGACAGCCATTAAATTATGCTATTTTGGTTCAATTTATAGACAAAACAGTTAATATCATTAGCGAAGCCTTAGTTAGAGAAAATGAAAAGTGGGGAAGAATTCCTGATCATTCTATTGAAATAAGTAATTTAAAAGCATTCTTATCAACAAGAATTTCTTGGATGACCAATCGTTTGGGTTCATTTTCAAATTGTAATTCAATCGTAACTCCTTCATTAGTTATCAATAAAATTAATTACAATCCTCTTAAATCTACTGATTTTCCTGAATCTAATGATTTAGAATTTATTGAAATTAAAAATACAGGAACAACAACAATAAATCTTACAGGATATTATTTTAAAGAATTAGGATTAACCTATATTTTCCCGCCAAACTCAACTATTTCATCAAATAAGAGTATTTATTTGGCAAGTAATTCAACTGTTTTCAAAGAAAAATACGGCATTACAGCTTTCGGACAATTTACACGTAATTTATCTAATAGTTCCCAAAAATTAGTGTTGGTTGATGGATTTGGAAACGTAATTGATTATGTAGAATATTTTGATAAATCACCTTGGCCAGATGCTGACGGAAGCGGAAATTATTTGCAATTAATCAATACTACTTTAGATAATAGTTTAGCATCAAGTTGGGTTGCTGCAAATAATGAAACTTTATTAAACACTAGTTTTATAGACAATGAAGACGTGTCTATTTATCCAAATCCAACATCTCATATTGTAACGATTCGATCAAAAAATCAAATTTCTAAAATTAATGTTTTTGATGTTTTAGGTTCAATAATTTTAAGTGCTAATAGCAACTCTTATTCTTTTTCAATCGATTTTAGTTCCTATTCTAAAGGAATATATTTTGTTACTATTTTAGACGAGTTTGGTTTAAGGACTAAGAAAATAGTTAAGCAATAAGATTAATATAGAACTCACATGGAATTATTTAAAAAGTTAAATGAAAAAGCAAAATCAGTAGTTAATTCAGGTTTTGGTTCTAATGCTAACAATTACGGAGGTCGTTTTTTAAACAAAGACGGGTCAGCAAATGTAAGTAAGCGCGGAATGAATATTTTTAGCCGAATTAGTTGGCATCATACAATGATTGAATTGCCAAGTTGGAAGTTTTTAACTATCTTATTTGCTTTCTATATAGTGATAAATTTTATTTTCGCATTTGGATATTACTGTATTGGAATAGAATATTTAAACGGAATCGATCCTTCAGGATCAGAATTATATAAATTTTGGAAAGCTTTTTTCTTTAGCACGCAAACATTTACAACAGTAGGGTATGGTCATATAAGTCCTAATGGCATTTTATCTAGTGCTTTAGCTGCCACAGAAGCATTGATTGGTTTATTGAGTTTTGGTATTGCGACCGGTTTGTTTTTTGGAAGATTTAGTAAACCAACCGCTTATTTAAAATTTTCTCATAATGCAATAATAGCTCCCTATGGAGAAATTTCAGCATTAATGTTGCGTACAACACCCTATAAGAATACCAACTTTACTGATGCTGAGGTTAAAATGACTTTAGGAATGCAAGTTGAAGAAGATGGAAAAATGACAAATAAATTTTACGCATTAGATTTAGAATTGAGTAAAATTAATTTATTAACATTGAGTTGGACACTAGTTCATCCTATTACAGAAAATAGTCCATTATATAAATTTACAAAAGAAGATTTTGAAAACATAGAAGGGGAAATTATGGTTTTTATCAAAACTTTTGACAATATGTTTAGCGCAGTTGTAAATACCTCAACATCCTATACTTTCAAAGAAGTTATTTATGGAGCAAAGTTTGAAATTATGTATTCACAAAATAAATCTAAAACAATTTTACATTTAGATAAATTAGACTCTTATCATAAAGTTGATATTGATTAGTTTTTAGTTACAAAATTTCAATATTATACTTTTTAAGTTCTTCTAAAACTTCATTTGAAGAGTAATCAAAAGTCTCTTCATGTTGGTCTCTTTCTTTTCTAGTAGCTATTCTTTTTATACAGCTAAAGAAACGTCTTTTTTCTTCCAAACTTGATAATGCTAGTCTTGGTACTTGCACAGAATTTCCTAATTTATCTTTTGCAACCATAGTAAAGTATGACGAATTGCAATGATTAACTGTTCCTGTTTGTATGTTTTCAGAATCTACCCGAATACCTACAACCATCGATGTTTTTCCTACATAGTTTACAGAAGCTTTTAATGTAACCAGTTCTCCAATTTCTATCGGACTTAAAAAATCTACAGTGTCTACTGATGCAGTAACACAATAGGTTCCTGAATATTTTGAAGCACAAGCAAATGCAATTTGATCCATTAATGATAAAATATAACCACCATGAATTTTTCCGTTAAAATTAGAATGAGATGGCAACATCAATTGCGAAATAGTAATTTTAGATTCGCTTACAGTTTTATATTCTAGATTCATTATTTTATAGTGAATGGTGAATTTTCTTTTTCGACTTTAACAACAAAATGCTTGCTTTCTCCCCACCAAGGAAAGGTTTTGTATCTTTCTTTATACGTAACTTTTACATATTGACCTTGTAAATCATTTAAATCGTCTATAACTTTTTGATCGCTATCTAAAACAGAAAATGTAAAGATATGTGCGCCAGTTATGCCGCGACTTATCTCGCCTTCCCAAGTTTTAAAAACGACGCCTTTGTGACTTAATTTTATTAATTCGCCAGCACGAACCCCTTCGCTATAGGTTGCATAATAAGCAAAAGTAAAGTAAGCAGTAATGCCTAAAAAAATAGTTAGTATAAAATAAATTACAAATTTTCTCATAACGCTTAATTTAAAAGTTCGTTTTCTTCAATTCCTGAACGTTTCAAAATACTATCGGGTAATGATTTTTTGGCTTTGGCTCCCATTTTTTTGAGATTTTCAACTCTATTAATTAAATTTCCAGAACCGGTGGATAGTTTATTCATTGCATCAGCATAAGAAGTTTTTGAATCGTCAATTTTTTTCCCTACGGCAATTAAATCGCTTAACAATCCATGAAATTTATCATACAAAGCTCCAGCCTGACGTGCAATTTCAAAAGCGTTCTCTTGTTGCTTTTGGTTGGCCCACATGCTGTCAATAGTTCGTAAAGTAGCTAGTAAAGTTGAAGGAGTCACAATGACTATATTTTTCTCAAACGCTTTGTTGTATAAAGTTACATCTTCGTTTAATGCAATTGCAAAAGCAGGCTCTATCGGAATAAATAGCAATACAAAATCGGGACTTTCTATTTGGTATAAATCATGGTAATTTTTTTCGCCCAATTGCTCAACATGACGTTTTATAGAACTGACATGTTCTTTCAAATAGCCGTTTTTTATAATGTCCTCTTCTTCATTAATATATTTTTCATAAGCGGTTAATGAAACTTTAGAATCGACAATCATCTTTTTCCCGTCAGGCAAATTAATAACGACATCAGGATAAACTCGTTGTCCATCATCATTTGTATGCGATTGTTGTACATAATATTCTCGATCTTTTTCTAAACCTGATTTCTCTAAAACCCGTTCTAAAACTAATTCGCCCCAATTGCCTTGCATTTTGCTATCCCCTTTTAGCGCTTTTGTTAGGTTGACGGTTTCTTTACTCATTTGTTCATTCATTTCACGTAAACCTAAAATTTGCTGACGTAAAGCGGCATGGTAATCGATACTTTCTTTGTGGGTGTCTTCGACTTTTTTCTCAAATAATTGAATTTTATCTTGCAAAGGCGACAAGATGTTTTTCATATTTTCTTTATTCTGTTCGGTAAATTTATTCGATTTTTCTTCTAGAATTTTATTGGCTAAATTCTCAAATTCTTTGGTAAATTTTTCTTGCAGTTTTTCTACTTCTTCTTTTTGTTCTTTGTTGCGTTCCCATAAATTGTCAAAATCTACTTCTTTTTTAGAAAGTTGAATGGCTAAACTGTCTTTTTCAGTTCTAATACTTTCTTTCTCTTTATTGGTTTCTGAAAGCTGTTTTTCAAAATTAGATTTGTCTATTTGAATTTGTTCTTTAATGGTAGCTAGCTGATTGTTTGATGCCAATAATTTTTCTTCTAAACTAATTTTGTCGGTTTGAAATCGTGCTGAAAAAATAATTTTTCCAATAAAAATACCTATTCCAAGGGCAATTATAAAAACTATTAAAAAGGGAAACAAGTTCGACATAAAAAGCAATTTTTGTAAAAAGTAAAAGTAAGGAATATTATCAATTTTAGAATTTTAAATTACAGAATTTAAAAATGTATTTTTGTTCCAATTATAAAATTTAATATGCATCGTCATTTTATTCTTCATAAACCCTATGGTTATTTAAGTCAATTTGTTTATCAGCTCAAACGAAATAAGAAATTATTAGGTGAATTGTATGATTTTCCATCCGGAACTATGGCAATTGGGAGACTTGACGAAGATTCTGAAGGACTACTTTTACTAACAACAGACGGAAAAGTGAGCGAGCAAATTTGTAGTAAAAAAGTGGATAAAGAATACTATGTTCAAGTAGATGGAATCATTACTGAAGAGGCTATTAAACAATTAATGACTGGAGTTGAAATAGGTTTTGAGGGTACAAAATACATGACCAAGCCTTGTAAAGCTTTTATTGTAAATGTAATTCCTGATTTTGGGGCAAGAGCAAAGAAGATTCGCGATGACCGTCATGGGCCAACATCTTGGGCGTCAATAATTGTAAATGAAGGTAAGTTTCGTCAAATTAGAAAAATGACCGCTGCCGTAGGATTTCCTACTTTACGATTGGTAAGAGTTCGAATAGGAAACGTACATTTGAATGCTTTAAAAGCAGGAGAAGTTGTTGAGGTAGAAAGTTTTTTAAATTTCAATAACAATGGCAATAACAATATCAATGAAAAATTATAAATACAAATGTTAAACATCGTATTGGTAGAACCCGAAATACCAAATAATACTGGGAATATTGGTCGGTTGTGTGTAGGAACAGAAAGTCGTTTACACTTAATTCATCCTTTTGGATTTGTGATTAACGATAAGAATTTGAAGCGTTCTGGACTCGATTATTGGGTGCATCTTGATGTTACCGAATATCAGAATGTAGCTGAGTGGAAAGCCAAAATTACTGATGAATCTCGAGTTTTTCTAATGAGTTCACATGCAACAAAATCCATTTATGATGTAGAATATCAAGATGGCGATTGGTTGGTTTTTGGAAAAGAGAGTGTGGGTTTGAGCCAAGAGGTTTTAGATCAATTTGAAAATCATTTAAAAATTCCGATGTCAAACTTAATTCGAAGTTTTAATGTTGCCAATTCTGTGGCTTTTGTGGTTGGGGAAGCGAAACGACAGATATCATTGACTAAAAGATAGTTTAAGATATTACGAACTTTCCTTTTTCAGCATCAAAAACAATGTGCTCATCTTTAAATAAAGTTTTAAAAACGCCTTTACTAATTAAATTACAAGGTTGATCTTGAACAACGGTTTCAGAAGTCATTAGTATCATTTCATCACTTAACTGAATTGCCAAATCAATATCATGGCTAGAAAACAAAATGCATTTGCCAGTCTCTTTAGCCAGTTTTTTCAACAGTTTAAATACTGATACTTTGTGTAGTAAATCTAAATGAGTTGTGGGTTCGTCTAAAATAATTAAAGGTGTGTCTTGTGCTAATGCTCTTGCAATCAATACTTTTTGTAATTGTCCGTCACTAATTTCATAATGCTTTTTGTTCGCTAAATGACTAATCTGAGTCAATTCTATCGCTTCATGAATTTTAGTGTTATCCTCTTTACTTAGTTTACCAACCCAATTCGTATAAGGTTGTCTGCCAAGAGCAATGAGTTCAAAAACAGTAAGATTGCTTGGGGGTAATTTTTCAGTTAGAACCAAACTTAATTGTTGTGACAGTTCCAATGGTTTATATACTTGAATATTTTTTTCATTCAAAAGAACCTGACCTTCCAACGGTTTTTGAATCCCACAAAGTGTTCGTAATAAAGTCGATTTTCCTATTCCGTTTGCTCCAATTAAGGAGATGAGTTTTCCTTGCTGTAGATTTAAATTGATATTTTGAGCAATACAATTTTTTTCCTTCTTAGTTGAATAACCAATGGATAAATTTGAAGTGGAAAGGACGTTTTTAGTACTCATTATAATTTTATTTCAGAATCAAATTAAACTTTTCTTTCGAACCAGTAACCAAATTACAATTGGCGCTCCAATAATTGATGTTATTGCATTAATTGGTAATGTAAATTCTAATCCTGGCATTTGAGAAATCATATCGCAAAAAAGCATCAGTATTCCTCCTATTAAAATGGTGCTCCAAAACAAGATTTTATGATTACTCGTTTGAAAAAGTAATTTTGCCAAATGTGGAACAGCCAAACCTATAAAAGCAATTGGGCCAGCAAATGCAGTAATACTTCCCGCTAATAGACTAGTAGCAATAATAATGATATATCTCGATTTTTTGATGTTCAAACCCATACTTTTCGCATAGTTTTCTCCTAGTAATAATGCGTCTAAAGATTTTATAGAAAACAAACTCAAAAGCAATCCTAATACAATAACAATGGTCAAAATAAGAATGTTTTGCCAAGATAAGTTGCCTAAATTCCCCATACTCCAAAAAGTAAATTTTTGAAGTTGTTCTGCTGAACTGAAATAACTTAAAACGGAAACTATAGAACCAGTAAAGCTACTAAACATTAAGCCTACAATTAAGATGGTTGCTGTATCTCTAATCTTTACCGAAACGACTAAAATTAAAAGCAATACTAAAAAGCTTCCAAGACATGATGCCAAAATTATTCCGTATGATGAAAGCAAAATTGAAGCTAAAAAACCAGGTAAAAATCCTGAGCCTAAAATAACTAAGGCAACCCCTAAACTTGAACCAGAGCTTAAACCAAGCACATAAGGACCTGCAAGAGGATTTCGAAAAAGTGTTTGCATCAATAAACCGCTAATTGATAATCCCACACCAACTAAAATAGCTGTTATGGCTTTAGGCAATCTAAAATTCACAATGATATATTCCCAAGTTTCTTTACTTGAGGATAATCCCGTTAAGCTTTTAAAAACTTCTTTTACAGGAATGTTAACTTGTCCTAGCGAAATGTTTAATAGGAACACCAAGAACAATACGACTAGTAATGAACTAAATAAAATTTTATTTTGACTTTGATTATTCAAATTATTTTAATTTTTCAAAAAAATAAAGTTGGTAGCCAACTAGTAATTCAGGATGCATTATTTTAATTAAATCTTTTAAGACAATATCAGGGCGGTTTGGACCCAATTCATAATATAAAACGCCACCAGTTTTTCCTTTTTTACCACAAAACGAATATACTTTTTTATTTTGAAAAGCCTTATATTGATTGTAATGCGTATTGGCATCAGACATAGCTTTTAAAGTTGAGAATTGCCCTGAAGTTATCCAAAAGTCAGCATTTTTTGCTTTTTCAAATACCGTTTCAAACGACAGTGATAAACTTCCGGTGCCCTTACTGTCTTGCCATAAATAATTCGCATTTGCCTCTTTAAAAAGTAAACTACCCCAGCTCGTGCCACTTGGTAAATACCATTTGCCTTCAAAAATATCTCCAGCTAAAACAGTAGGTTTTGAGGCTGCTTTTTTTGCCAATACAGTTGCAGCTAGGTACTCTTTTTCAATAGTAGTAAAGATTTTGTTTGCCTCAACTTGTTTGCAATACAAAGCGCCAAATAGTTTTATCCATTCTGCTTTTCCCAAAGGGCTAGTTTCGTTCCAATCGCCATTTAAAACTACTTTTAGTCCGCTTTTTTGTAAGTTATCTAGTGTTGGATTATTATTATCTAATCCATAACCAACAATAATATCGGGTTGAAGATTAATTATTTTTTCAGTATTTAAAGAAGTATTATTGCCCAATTCTATAACTTTTCCTTTTTCAATTTGAGTTCTAACTTTATCAGAAGAAATATAGTTGAGGTTTGGAAAACCTATTAGCGAATTTTCAATACCTAGCATTTCTAAAGAAGGAACATGTGTGGTTGATGTGACTACAATTGATTGAATAGGAACTTGAATAGTGGTAAATTGCTGCAAACTATCAGGGATAATTCCGTTTTTTTCTTTCAGAATGTAAGTGAATTTTTTGGTTGTTTTAGGCCAAGGATTTGAAACAATTACAATTGAAAATCCTTTGTGATTTGTAATAGAAAGTCCAGTTGCATAATGAATGGTATTTTCTGATTTACACTTTTTATCAGTTAAAACCACTTCACTATTTTGTTTGCATCCAATGAAAGAAACTGAAAATAGTAAAAGTGTAATTTTTAAAAAATATAATTTCATTGTATGAATTTCAAAAAGGCAAAGGTATGTCTAATCGCATTTAAAATTCAAATTTTATTTTTATTCAAATGATAATCCTATATTTGCACACGAATTAAGGTTGTGTTTTTCTATTATTTGAAAATCACATTAAAAGGGAATCAGGTTAATGATTGCAGTTTCAGGTTATAGTTTTTGGGTTGTTTTATAAATCCTAAATCTAAAATCCTAAATCTAAAATCAAAAATCCTGAGCTGTTCCCGCAACTGTAAGCTATTAAGCTTGTTGTTATCTACAAAACCATTGTTCAAATTAGGAGTTACTGATTTGAGAAGTAGGATTTAAAAATCCTTAATCAAAAATCCTTAATCCTTAATTCAGAATGAGAAGGTCAACAACAAGACGCAAGCCAGGAGACCTGCCTTTTTTCACTAGAGTATCAAACTTTCGGGAAAAAAGGTTTGGGTATGGGTAATTTCATGCTTTTCTCCCATTTTTAGTATTAAAAATGTATTATTAAGATGAACAAAAAAAATGTTCGCATAGGTGCGTTATGCGTACTTATGACAACCTGCGCTTTTGCGCAACAAAAAGAATCATTAATTTCAAAAAATGATTTGGATGAAGTAGTAGTTTCTGATTCAAAATTTGCTTTAGAAAAGGAAAAATCAGGAAAAGTAATTACAAAAATTACCGCTGAAGATTTAAAAAACAAATCGGGTCAGAGTATTGCCTCTATTTTAAGCACTGCTGTAGGTGTTGAAATTAACGGAAATCAGAGTGTTGCTGGAAAAAATTTAGGCTATTACATTCGTGGAGGAAAAAATAGCCAAGTGCTTATTTTGATTGATGGAATTCCAGTTACGGATGCCTCGGGAATCAATTTTCAGTATGATTTGAACTTGCTTCCCGTAGATCAGGTGGAAAGTATAGAAATTATGAAAGGCGCAGCAAGCACATTATATGGCTCTGGTGCCGCTACTGGAATTATTAATATCATTTTAAAAAAATCAAGTAAGAAAGAGATTGAAGGGAGTGCTTACATAAGCATTGGAACCAACAATACGGCGCTGACCAAAAAAACGAGTGGTCAAGATATGAATCAAGGTTTTTCTATAGGAGGAAATACAAATAAAGTTACTTATTTTACCTCTTTGAATAGCACTGAAATAAGGGGTATGTCACAAATTACTCCACCTAACGAGAATGTCAAATATGAAGAAGATCGTTTTTCGAGGTTAAATTATTTGTTAAAATTAGGATGTATTGCTTCAGAAAAGTTGACTATAGATTTCTTTGGGAATTTTGACAGAATCAATAATGACTTTGACGGTACTTTTGATAATACAGAAACCAATGACACTGACTTGAATTCCTCAAAATCAGAACAAATTCGATTTGGTTTTATGCCAAAATACAAATACGACAAAGGAATATTTGTTTTAAACTCAGGGTTTACCAAAATTGGACGTTCCTATAATGATTTTAATAGTTTTTCTAATACAGTTGGTTTTTCACAATATGATTCTCGTAGTATAAATGTGGATGGATATAATAAATACCAATTTTCTAAATCATTTTTCTTAGTTGCTGGAGCGCAATATCAATTTCATGATATGAAAAGCGAAACGCCATATTCGAGTATCGCTAAAGAAAACACTAAATTTAATATGATTGATCCTTATTTTACGGGAATTTATAGTTCAGATTTTGGACTAAATATTAATTCGGGGGCAAGATTAAATATTCATAGTCAATACGGTAATCAATTGGTTTACAACCTTAATCCATCCTATGATTTTAAATCATTTCCTTTGAAAGTTTTAGCTTCTTATAGTACGGCTTTTGTTACACCGAGCTTGTATCAGTTGTATTCTGAATACGGAAATAAAGATTTAACTCCTGAAAAAAATAGTACTGTTGAAGCTGGTTTTGAATTGCAGTTTTTGAATAAAAAAGTCATATTGAATACAGTGGGTTTTTATAGAGAACAAACAAATTTTATAGGGTTTTATACCAATCCGGTTACTTATGCTAGTAATTATGTCAATATAAATGGCAAAAATAATGCTAAGGGAATTGAAACGGAATTGTCATTAGCTTTGAATGAAAAAATTAAGTTAAATTCCAATTATACTTTCACTCAAGTTGATGAAGCATTGGATAGATTAATTCCGAAACATAAAGTTAATTCTGCTTTGGATTTTTATATTAGTAGTAGAACTTTCTTTACGGTTAGTTATCAATATGTTGACAGTAGAAACGATGCTTTTTTTGACGGATTTACCTATACAACACAAAAAGTTACTTTAGGATCGTATCAATTGCTTAATTCTTCTATTCGATATGAACTGATGAAATCTAGAATTACCCTTTTTGGGGCAGTAACTAATATATTCAATGCTGATTTTGTTGAAAATATTGGTTATAATACTAGAGGAAGAAATTTCAAATTAGGGTTGAACATTAATTTGTAATTAATTTTTGTTAAAAGATGTATAAAGGGTTGCGCTTTTGGAGTGCAACTCTTTTTTTTGGTTATTTTTAGAATTGTCAAGGCAATTCTACATACATTTCACTTTTAAATCTATTTAAAGAGTAGTTGTCTATAATGTTTTCAAAAATTACTTTGGGATTTTGCGGAGCCTTTCTTCCTGAACCTCTTATTTGCAAGATGGCAGCATTTAATAAAGGGTCACTACTATCTCCTAAAATCCCGAGTTTAGTATAATCTTCTTTTAATTCAGTGTCGGGTTTTAATCCTCCTTTATTATAATCTCCAAACCCGTCTTTATTTACAATTTTTAAAACTAATGGTTGCATAGCATAACGATGTGAAGGATTTATATCTTTTTTAGAAAAATCTGGGGAGTCATATAATGTAATGGACCCTACATTTTTTCCTATAGTAAAATCCCCAATTTGAATAACGTTTATATACGGTTTCAGACCATTAATTACTAATTCACTTGCTGACGCAGTATTTTCTGAAGTTAGAATATATATTTTGGTCAAATTCAAACTATTTATAGTCGCGCCGCTATTAATTTTATCTGTAAAAAAATTGGTTAAATTGTCACGTTTAGTAGCGTTAAAATTGGCTTCTACTTTAGCATTCCATTGCTGTCTAGCAAAAACTTGACCTTTAAATTGTCCGGTAATCATACTCGCTAATCGGGTAGCAGTAGCAACAGAACCGCCAGGATTGTATCGTAAATCTAAAACAAAATCAGTTATTCCTTGCGATTTTAATTCCCCAAAAGCGTTATTCAATTGAGTTTCATAATTAGGATAAAAACCATTATACATTAAATACCCAATCTTAGCATTACCACTCTCGATTACTTTATTAATATAAACAGGATTTTCAGACAAAACAGTTTTCGTTAAAGATACAGATCGACCATTTGGCGTAAAATTTCCGTTATCATAATCGGCAAGATTTAAAGTATAGGTTTCAGACTTGCTTAATTGAGACAAATTTTCATTTCTAGTATTAGCTCTATCTCTATACAAAGCTACTCCATTTACAGCATAAAAAATATCGCCACGTTTAATGTCTTTGTTTGAAGCATCTGAATTAGGTAAAACATATTCAACAAAGCCAATAACAGCATTTTCGTCTTGGTTTTTATACTTAAAGCTATATGAAACCCCATTGTTTTTTGTAGTTCCAGAAAGAACCCCTTCTAATAAAGAATAATCGGACGTGATGAAACTAAATCGATCTATAGCATCGCTCTTAGGAAATTTACTTACAGGTTTATTAAGTAAATTTTGAAACAAATCAGACGGATTAGAGTAACTATAGAGAAATGAATTTAAATCTTTTTGATATTGAAATCTAGAATCCGACAAATTTGGAACATCAGCTTGCCATAAATAATATAAATTTAAGCCTTTCCAAATGAAATCATTTACTTTTAATTCTTCTGGCGTAGCTACATCATCAAAATCTTCACAACTTTGTAAAGCAAAAAAAGGCAGGAAAAATAAAAGTATAAATTTAAATAATGGTCTCATAAAAAGTAGTGTTGATATATTATCAACGTAAAAATACTAACTTTAGTTTTATTTTCTATTCTTTGTAACAAATATAAATGTCTGTCGTCTTGATTGTATAACGAGTTATTAAATGATTTTATGAACCAAAACGACTTTGTGTTGCTAATTGCGCCATTCAAGGACAAGGTCTTTAGGCTGGCAAAGCGATTGCTCATAAGTACTGAGGAAGCTGAAGATGCTACTCAGGAAGTTTTGGTAAAATTATGGAGTAAAAATGAAAATTTAGGTAATTATAATAGTGTTGAAGCTTTTGCGATGACTATTACTAAAAATTATTGTCTAGATCAGTTAAAGTCAAAAAGAGCTGGAAATCTTAAAATGGTGCATACTAATTTTATAGAAAACCAGCCTGGTTTAGACAAAAAAGTAGAAGACAGCGACAGTATACATTGGGTGGAGAAAATAATTGACCAATTACCAGAACAACAACGATTAATTGTTCAACTCAGAGATATCGAGCAATATGAATTTGAAGAAATCGCCACAATTGTAGAAATGAATGAAATCGCTGTTCGAGTAGCGCTTTCAAGAGCAAGAAAAACAATACGAGAATTTATGATAAAAACACACAATTATGGAGTCCAGTAAAATAGAAATACTATTGGAAAAATACTTTGAGGGACAAACCAATAGTAGCGAAGAAAACGAGTTGCGAAATTATTTTTCTTCCCCAAATGTAGTACCTCATTTAGAACAGTACAAACCTTTATTTGGTTATTTTGCTGTTGCAAAAAAGGAAGAGTTTAAGCCAAATATTCAATTACAATCAAAAAGACTTAGAGTAACATGGTTGTCAATTGCGGCATCGGTTGTTGTTTTGCTAGGAATAGGAACGTATGTATATTTTAATACTTATACTAATCAGAATCAGGATTTAGGAACCTATACCGATCCTGAAATTGCTTTTAAGGAAACCCAAAAAGCATTAGCCTTATTGTCAAATCAAGTAAACATTGGCATAGAAAGCGTTCGCTATGTTGAAGAATATCAGCATTCAAAAAATTTAATTTTTAAACCATAATAAATAAAAAAATGAAAAAATTTATAATTACAGTTGTAGTAGTATTAGTTTCAAATACTTTTTTCGGTCAGTCGGCTTTTGATAAATTCGATGGTCAAGATGATGTAACCTCAATTATAGTGAACAAAAAAATGTTCGAATTGATGAGTAAGGTAAAAATGGACGCCACTGACAAACAAGCGCAGCAATATCTCAATTTGATTAAAAAATTAGACAATCTAAAAGTGTTTACCACAAAAAGTACAAGAGTAGAAAACGAAATGAAAGCGGCTGCCGACAAATACATAAAAACATCAGGTTTAGAAGAATTGATGCGTGTAAACGAAAACGGAAGAAACATTAAAATTCTAGTAAAATCAGGGGCAAGCGATTCCCAAGTTAAAGAATTATTGATGTTTATTGAAGGTGCTAAGAACGACGATACAGTTTTAATGTCATTGACTGGTGATTTCGATTTGAATGAAATTTCAGTTCTTACCGATAAAATGAGAATTCCTGGCGGTGACGATTTGAAGAAAGCAACAAAAGGGAAAAAGTAGTATGCGACTGATTTACTGTTTTTTAGCGATTTGCAGTTTGATTTTATTAAGTTGCAATTCAGAACCAAGTTTGCAGAAATATTTTGTAGAAAATACCGAAAATAAGAATTTTATTGCACTAGATGTGTCGCCGAGCATTTTGAATATTGATAAAACAAAATTATCAGCAGAACAAAATCAAGCCCTGCAATCGTTTGATAAAATGAATATTCTAGCTTTCAAATTAAATGCTACAAACCAAGCACAATTTGAAATAGAACGAGCTAAAGTAGACACTATTTTAAAAGATGTGAAGTACCAACAATTGATGAAATTTGGTTCAGGCAAAGAGGGCGCGTCTGTATGTTTTGTAGGTTCAGACGATCATATTGAAGAGTTTGTCCTATTTGCTAATAAAAAAGAAAACGGATTCGCAGTGATTCGAATTTTAGGAAGAGACATGAATCCAACCAATATAATGACCATGATGTCGGTTTTGCAAAGTGCTAATATTGATTTAGAACAACTAAAACCCTTGCAGGAAATGTTTAAAAAATAGATTTAAAAGGTTAATTCAATTCAAAAAGCGTCATGATTTAGTAAATCGGGACGCTTTTTTTATGGAGTAACTCTTGGAGCCGTCTGTTAGATTATCCCAATTTTTCATCTTGATGTCTCGAGAATCGTTTTAATAAAGCAAATTACGCCAAGCAAATTCAAATGAAATTATTTCTTAAAGTATTTAAAAGGCACAAACAACATTCCAAAACATTCACCATCTTCTTTTCCTACGTGTTTATGGTGCATTTTATGAGCTCTTCTCACCGCTTTGCCATAAGCGCTATTAGCATTTCGGAACAATTTAAAACGTTGATGAATAAAGATATCATGAACGATAAAATAAGCCAATCCATAAGCAAAAATACCTAATCCTAAGGCCAGTCCAATAGCCAGAATATTGTTTTGCCACAGCAAGAAACATCCAATACTAACTACTGCATAAAAAATAAAAAAAGCGTCATTACGTTCAAACCAAGAATCATGATCTTTTTTATGATGATCGGCATGTAATGACCATAAAAATCCGTGCATAATGTATTTATGACTGAACCAAGCCATAAACTCCATGAATATAAAAGTTGCAAAAAAAACAAAAATATTCAACCACATGATGTTTTAAATTTAAATTATATTCAATTTGTATGAGAAATAGCACTTGGCAAAAAGCCCATATTTTTGATAATCAGAGACCCTAATTCGGGTGTTTTTTATTTCAGATGAAGGCGTTTTTTTTAACTTGGAAAGCAATTTTTTATAATAGCAATAAGCGGTGTAAACGCCAAATTTTGCTTCTAATGGTAAATTTACAATTCCTTCATAACCGGCTTTAAAATCGGCTTCAATTTCTTCGACAATTTTTAATTTAGAAACTTCGTCTAATTTGTTCAAATCGGTATTTGGGAAATACGTTCTGTTCAAATCTTCAAAATCGGCTTTCAAATCCCTAAGAAAATTTACTTTCTGAAAAGCTGATCCCAATCGCATGGCAGATTCTTTTAATTCTTCATATTTTGCAGCATCGCCATTAACAAAAACTTTCAAACACATTAAGCCTACAACATCTGCTGAGCCAAAAATATATTCATTATATTCTTCCTGACTTTTATATTCGGTTTTAGTTAAATCGAGTTTCATGCTTTTCATGAAAGCGTCAATCAATTCATTTGGAATGTTATATTTAGCAACGGTATGCTGAAAAGAATTTAAGATTGGATTTAAACTGATTTTATGTTTTAAAGCCAGTTCTAAATTAGTTTCAAAAATTGAAAACAATTCTTCTTTGTTATACTCATGAAAAGTATCTACAATTTCATCTGCAAATCGCACAAAACCATATATATTATAAATGTCTTGTCTAATACTTGGCGCTAACATTTTTACGGCTGAGGAAAAAGAGGTGCTATAGGACTGCGTAACATTCCTACTACATTCAAATGAAATTTTATCAAATAGCGATTTCATAGTACTAAATATTTTTTTCTATTAATTCGGCTACTAATTTTCCCGAAATTAATGCTGGAGGAACACCTGGTCCAGGAACTGTAAGCTGTCCAGTAAAGTACAAATTACTAACTTTTTTGCTTTTTAATTTAGGTCTTAAAAAAGCCGTTTGCAATAGTGTATTTGCCATGCCGTAAGCATTTCCTTTATAAGAGTTGTATTCCGAAACAAAATCATTTTTACAAAATGACTGTTTAAAGATAATATTATTTTTTACATTTTGCTGTGTTAATTTTTCAAAACGGTCAATAATTTTTTCAAAATAAACTTCGCGCAACGCTTCTGAGTCTTCTATTCCTGGGGCTAATGGTATTAGAAAAAAACCCGATTCCATTCCTTTTGGCGCGGCTGTTTCATCGGTTATTGATGGGAAATTAGCGTAAAACAATGGTTCGTTAGGCCATTGAGGTTTATCGTAAATATCTATGGCATGTTGATTAAAATCGACATCAAAAAATAAAGCGTGATGAGAAATATTTTCTAATTTTTTGTCGAAACCTACATAGAATAATAAAGAGGAAGGAGCAAAAACTCGACTCTCCCAATATTTTTCAGAATACGCACGATGTTCTTGGTCTAATAAAGTTTCCGTGTGATGGTAATCGGCGCCGCTCAAAATGACATCTGCTTTCAGTGTTTCTCCATTAACTACTAATGCGACTGCTTTTTTATTTTCAACAATAATTTTTTCTATAGCAGCATTTACATGAAAAGTGACTCCCAGTTCTATTGCCAATTTTTCCATTGCTGATACTACATCATACATGCCTGTTTTGGGATGCCAAGTTCCTAGTCCGAAATCAGCAAAATTCATAAAGCTATAGAAAGATGGAGTGTCTGAAGGTTTAGCTCCTAGAAATAATACCGGAAATTCTAAAATTTGAATTAATCGAATATTTTTGAATTTTTTGCGGATGTCTCTACTAATGTTGCTAAAAAACTGATTTACTTTCTTGGCAGTTTCTAGAGTAATCAATTCTAACGGAGAAACACCAGGTCTATAAACCAAATCTTTTATGGCAATATCATAATTGCTTTTGGCTTCATTCATGAATTCTTGTAGAATTTTACCACTACCTTTTTCGATGGCCTCGAAAGTGGTTATAATTTCTGGTAAATTATCGGCTATGGCTATAAAGTCATTTATTCCGTAATATACTCTGTAGGCAGGCGACAGTTTTATAAGTTGGTAATAGTCGGAAGTTTTTTTGTCAAAATCCCCAAAAAACCGCTCAAATACATCGGGCATCCAATACCAGCTTGGTCCCATATCAAAAGTAAAACCATCTCGTTTAAGTTGGCGCGCTCTGCCACCAATGGAATCATTTTTTTCATAAACCGCTACTTGATGACCATTTTTAGCAAGGTAACAAGCAGCAGAAAGTGCTGAAAAACCAGATCCAATTATTTTTATATCTTTTTTCATATTGTTTAACAAAGGTATTTAAAAGTTAAACAACAATAGTTTTTTGTAGTCAATTTTATAAATTATTTACCAATTCTGAAATAGAGTAATGAATTTTATTGTTCGGTTTTAAATTATTCTTATCTATAAATTCAACCATTCTACCTATTAACCATAACTCTGAATTTTCATCGATTATTTCTGAATTTAATGTATTTACATAATCATTTATTTCATCTTTGTTTGGCTCAACAGTTAAGTAGGTAACATAAACAATATTATCAAAATACGTTTTAAGGTCTTTTAAGCTGTCAATAGGTACACTTTCGCCAAGATAAATAGATTTGTAGCCATGAAAATTTACTTCATAATTCAGATACATCAATCCCAATTCGTGAATTTCGTTCGAAGGTAGGTACAAAACAAAAACTTTATCAGAATTTATGGGATCAGAAGTTTGTAATTTCTCTGTGTTTATTAGTATTTTTTGTTTTATTAAATAGGTGATAAAATGTTCATGAGCTGGAGTTATAGTGTCCGATTGCCACAACAATCCAATTTCACTCATAAGCGGAATAAACACTTGGTAAAACACTTCTCGAAATGATTTTTCTGAAAGTAAAGTATTGTAGGTATTAAAAAATAACGCCTGATCAAAATTCATCATCGACATTTTAAACGCATTTATAGCATGATGCTTTGCGCTTTTTTCAGAAATAATTTCCCTTACTAGAGCGGGAATGGTTTCTTGAGGATATTTTGATATTTTTGATATTTTATAGCCATGATTGTGCAACAAGACTATATTTAACAGCTTTTGCAAACCTGCTAAATCATAAAATCTAATATTGGTATCGGTTCGCATGGGCTCAAGAATGTTGTATCTCTTTTCCCAAATGCGTATGGTATGTGCTTTAATACCGGAAAGATTTTCTAAATCCTTAATGCTAAAAACATTTTTTACGTTGTTCATGTTTTCGATATATTTATTAAACAAAAGTAATCCTATTTTTTTGTTTAACGATAGAATAAGTAAAATAATTTAAAAATTACTAAGAGTAATATATTTTGTTCTATTTCAAATGGAAATTTTAAAATAGTCTCAATAAACAATTACTAAATAATGAAACCCCGTTGGGCACAATTATTGAATTTTAAGATGTTGTAAATGAGTGATTTTTTTTTGAATAGATTAAAAGCAATAATTTTTAATATTTACGGGAAGTAGTAATTTTAATTCATTTGGAATTATTAGATTTGGGTATTAATTTAAAATTTTAAATATTTTTATGGAAGTCATTATACCAAAACAAGCTTTAGTCCCAGAACGCTAGATGTAACTTTTTCAAAAAAAACAGAGCCAAATTGAGAATAGCCTATAAAATATTTACAAATGAAATCGAAGATTTACTAAATCTTTATAATTCTACTTTAATTGCATATGAACAGACTAGATTAATAAAAAAATCGAGTTGGGAAATCGAGAATAGTATAGAAAATTGTATTGTAGAAAATCTAGAAGATTTTGATTCAAATGTTAATTCCCTATCATTTGATTTAAGACAACTTTTACTAATAAAATTGATTTCAATACTTGAACAATTTCTAATAGATAATATCAAATTTATTTTCACAGAAACTAAACAACCATTCAAAACAAACAATATAATTGAGTTTCAACATCAAGAACTTTTATCATATAACTCATTAACAGAAATATTTAATAAAATCATTAACAAAGATTGTAGACAACTATCAAGCGGTGGATTTGATAAAATTATAAAATATTATAAATCAAAATTCGATTTAGAATTGAATTCATTCTTTCCTTCAAAAGAAAGAATTATTGAGTATCACGATAGAAGACATCTCCATGTCCATAATCTTGGTAAAACTGATAAGCAATATCGAAAAAAATATAATACTACTAAATCAGGGGTGTCAATTAGTGATGATTACATAAGAAACGCGATAGTGGATATAAAAATCTTTGGTGAAATTGTAAATAAAAACACAATAAAATATTTACAGAATGTAATTCCATCAAAAGAAAATAAAATTGAAACTAGAACAATTTGGTTTTCCTTTCAAAACAATATTGAAAAGCTAGATATTATTGAAGATGGATTTGGATTTTGGAGCAATGATGAGTTAGTAGTTTTTAAAGACATTTTGGTAGAAAAAAGAGAGCTATTTGATAACTTTATTGAAATAAAAATATGTGGAGAACAAAATAAAATAAAAGATTACATAAATATTTTTAAAAAAACTTCAAAAGCAAATCAAAATATTAAATTCTTTAAAAAACTTTTTGATGATTATGTTATTCCCGAATATCCAAAAAAAGAGAAGATATATATTGAGCCACAACAGAAAGTAGTAATAACTGAAGAGATAATTAGTAAAGTTGAAAAGCTATTGCCAGAAGAACCTTGGGAAGTTGGAATACACAAAAAAATTGCAATCGAATTAGTACAATCAAACAAAACAATTAATCGTATAATAAAAATAATTATTTCAAGAAGAACATAAAGCTACAGATAACAGCGGTTTGGTCAATTGGAATTTTTGGGCTTAATCAAAAGTTGGTTTTTACTTTTTAAAAATCTTAAACACAAAAACAATATAGATTTAAAACAAAAAAATCCTAATTACTTATAAGTTAAGTATTTAGGATTTTATTTTTGTTCTAAAAGTGACCACGGTGGGATTTGAACCCACACGCCCTTACGAGCACCACCCCCTCAAGATGGCAAGTCTACCGTTTCTCCACGTGGCCTAAAACAAAAAAAGTCATCCGCTTAAACGAACAACTTTTTGTGACCTGACTGGGGCTCGAACCCAGGACCCCATCATTAAAAGTGATGTGCTCTACCAACTGAGCTATCAAGTCGTAGCATGAAGATTATGTGAAAATTTGTGACCTGACTGGGGCTTCCCGATTCTCTTCGCTCTCGGGATAAACTTCTCGCCCAAGACATCTGGCATTAAAATTGTGACCTGACTGGGGCTCGAACCCAGGACCCCATCATTAAAAGTGATGTGCTCTACCAACTGAGCTATCAAGTCATTAACATTTCTTCAATGCGGGTGCAAATATAAGGCGTTATTATTTATTTTTCAAAGCTATTTTATTTTAAATTTGCCTTTTTTTACTATTTATTGTTAATGTCTTTGTTTATAAGGTTTTATTGCTATGAAGAAAATAATTTTGATTGGTTATATGGGTTCCGGGAAGTCTACAATTGCAAAATTATTGTCAAAAAGCATCGGTTTTGAGTATCTAGATTTGGATGAATTGATTGAAAAAGAGCTAGATTCATCGGTTTCTTCTATTTTTGAGCAAAAAGGAGAAGTCTATTTTAGGAAAAAAGAACACGAGATTTTAAAGAAAACGCTCCAATTAAATCAAAATTTGATTATAAGTCTAGGAGGTGGCACGCCTTGTTTTGCTAATAATCTAGAATTGCTGCAAGCAGAAACGATTACGACCATTTATTTGAAAGCTTCTATTGAAAACTTATACAGAAGATTGCAGTTTCAAAAAGCCAATAGACCTTTAATCGCTTCAAAAAACGAAGAAGAAATGAAAGAGTTTATTGCAAAGCATCTTTTTGAACGCAGTTTTTATTACAATCAAGCGAAATATATTTTTACAACAGATAATAAATCGCCTGAGGAAACAGTTTTAGAAATAAAAGCGGTCTTAATTTAAATAGGCATAACTGTTGTCCTTTTCAAAAACAACCTGAACATGTTCCTGTAACGACGTGCTCAATGAAATTCCTTTAAAATCGGCCTTAACTGGATATTTTTTATGATTTCTATCGACTAAAACGGCTGTTTTAAATTTCTTAAGTGGTACTTCTAAAAAGTGTTTTACGCCATAAACGAGTGTAGTTCCCGAACTTAAAACATCATCTACAAGAACAAGCCCTTTATTTTGATAGGCTTCTTTAGGTATAGAGGTTGTAATAGGAGCAGTAGGATTTTGTTTATCGATATAAACTTCGCACAATATTATTTTTAGTGTTGAGATGGATTCTAAAGCCAATGCGATTTTTTCGGCAAAAACATATCCGTTTCTTGTAATTCCAGCTATCACAATGGTATCTTCATCTACAAAAGTTTCGTAGATTTGATAGGCAATCCGCTTTATTTTATGGGCTATCTCAAGGTTGTTTAGGATAATATTTTGACTCATTTTTTGTTATTTTTTAAAATTCAAATAATTTTTAAGACTCGTTTTCAGCTTTATTTCCAAAATCGTCAAGATCTCTTCGGTCTTTTTTAGTAGGTCTCCCGTCTCCCGTTTTTCTGTAATGTTCTTTGGCCAATTTTAATAATTCTAAATGTTGGTATACTTCGGCAGGAGTTTCGTTTTTTCTGTAAATGTCAACTAATTTTGCGCCAACCCGACTTTCAGGAATATCGAGCACTGTTATAATTTGAGTGATTTGATCTTTTCTAAAAGTAATAGTATCAGATGGAAAGACTTCTTTTGATGGTTTTGCTAGTTGTCCGTTTACTGTAATATGGTTTTTTTTACAGGCTTCAGTAACCATATTTCTAGTTTTGTAATACCGTACGCACCATAAAAACTTATCTACTCTCATATTTTTCTAAAATCGGCGTTAAATTATTCACAAAAGTAAATCAAAATTGTATCTTGCGCCCACAAAAATCATCTAATAAATGAACAAATTTAAGTTTTATTTTGTTGTAATTTCTTTCGCTGCATTGCTTTTTTCTTGCAACAATAATGACGATACTCCAGAACCAGTTCCGGTAAGAGCTTTTAATGTGCAATATTATACTGACATAACTACAATTGAAGCATACCTCAATTCATATTATATTGTAAATGATGTAAACAATCCCGATTTTGCTGATGAAGATATTACTTTCGCAAAAATTCCGGATGGTGGGGGACAAAAATCAATTTTTAAATTTTTGAATAGTAATAGTTACCCAAAACTATTAACGAAAGACGTACTACTTCATGACATTACCTATAAAATCTATTATTTAAAACTAAGAGCAGATAACGAATTAGGAAAAAAGCCTATACGTGTTGATGAGGTTTTAGCAGCTTATAGTGGTTTTTACTTAAGTAGTAAAACTGAAGAAGCTGGAACGATTATAGAGGGAACACCGTTTGAAACCGTTGTATTTCCGCAATCAATGTTAGGTTTAGACCGAACCATTAGAGGCTGGGGAGAGATTTTTCCTAGATTTACGACGGGAATTTACGATGCAACTCTTAGTCCAGATCCCGCTTCGTTTACGAACTTTGGTGCAGGAGTTATGTTTTTGCCTTCCGGATTAGCGTATTTCAATAGTCCGCCTTTGGGGTCTAGAATACCTTCTTACGCTCCTTTGGTGTTTACTTTTAAATTATATGATGTAAAACATGCTGATCAAGACCAAGACGGAGTACTTTCAAAAGATGAAAATGTTGTTGATGAAAATGGTAATTTTACCAATCAAGATACTGACAAAGACGGAAGATCGGACTATCTAGATATAGATGATGATGGGGATGGTGTTTTAACTAAAAACGAAATTAAAATAAATGGTGTTATACCAACTAGCTATGATTTAATTTTAGATTGCAGCGGATTGACTACTGGAACAAAAAAGCACTTAGATAAATCATGTTTCTAGATTAAACTAAAACACAAAAAATCCCGACTCGTTAATTTACAAGTCGGGATTTTTTTGGTTTAAGAAAAAACGATTTATTTTCTCTTTATTACTTTTTCAACAGCTGCAAAAATCGCTTGATTGTTGAGTTTGTATTTTTCCATTAATTGCTCTGGAGTACCGCTTTCACCAAAACTATCCTGAACGGCAACAAACTCTTGCGGCGCCGGATTATTCAAAGCCAATACTCTAGAAATGCTTTCTCCTAATCCGCCAAGGATATTGTGTTCTTCGGCAGTAACGATACATTTTGTTTTGGCTAATGATTTTAAAATGGCAGCTTCGTCTAATGGTTTGATGGTGTGAATATTGATCACTTCGGCTGAAATTCCTTTAGCTTCTAACGCTTCGGCAGCAATTAAAGCTTCCCAAACCAAATGGCCTGTTGCAACAATAGTTACATCTGAACCTTCGTTTAAAAGAATAGCTTTCCCTATTTCGAAAGGCTCATCTGCTGGTGTAAAGTTAGCAACAACCGGACGTCCAAAACGCAAGTAAACCGGACCATGATGCTCAGCAATTGCCAATGTAGCCGCTTTGGTTTGATTGTAATCGCAAGTATTAATTACAGTCATTCCCGGCAACATTTTCATTAATCCAATATCTTCTAAAATTTGATGTGTTGCTCCGTCTTCTCCTAAAGTTAAACCTGCATGCGAAGCACAGATTTTCACGTTTTTATCTGAGTAAGCTACTGATTGACGAATTTGATCGTAAACTCTTCCTGTAGAAAAGTTGGCAAACGTTCCAGTAAAAGGAATTTTTCCGCCAATAGTTAAGCCGGCTGCAATACCAATCATGTTGGCTTCGGCAATTCCTATTTGAAAAAAACGTTCTGGATGATTTTTTTTGAAATCGTCAAATTTTAATGAACCAATTAAGTCCGCACAAAGCGCTACTACATTTTCATTTTTTTGACCCAACTCGGTCATTCCTGCTCCAAAACCGGAACGGGTATCTTTACTTCCTGTATTTGTATATTTTTTCATTTTCCTCCCCCAACCCCTCCAAAGGAGGGGAGTTCCTATTGGGGTAAATAGGTTTTTATATTTTTATTTATCAATTTTTGTAGCTGTCCCTCCCCTTCGGGGAGGCTAGGTGGGGATTAATAGTCTCCTAAAGTTTCTTGGTTTTGACTTAATGCGTTTTCTAATTGTGCATCATTTGGGGCTTTACCATGCCAAGCATGACTGTACATCATATAATCAACACCATTACCCATTTCGGTATGCAATAAAACACAAACAGGTTTTCCTTTTCCTGTTCTTGATTTTGCATCGGTCATCCCTGCAATAATAGCCTCAAGATTGTTTCCTTCTTTTATTTCCAAAACATCCCAATCAAAAGCTTCAAATTTAGCACGAATGTTTCCCATTGCCAATACTTCATCAGTAGTACCGTCAATTTGTTTTCCGTTTAAATCGATAGTGGCAATAAGGTTGTCTACTTTTTTGGCTGAAGCATACATAATGGCTTCCCAGTTTTGTCCTTCTTGTAATTCGCCATCCCCATGAAGGGAATAGACGATATGATTGTCTCCGTTTAATTTTTTAGCTTGGGCAGCACCAATAGCTACTGACATTCCTTGTCCTAAAGAACCTGATGCAATTCTAACTCCAGGCAAACCTTCATGAGTTGTAGGATGCCCTTGTAAACGACTGTTAAGCAATCTAAATGTGGCTAATTCAGCAATAGGAAAATAACCACTTCTGGCAAGAACACTATAGAAAACAGGTGAAATATGACCATTAGAAAGAAAGAAGAGATCCTCGCCAATTCCGTCCATATCAAAACCTTCTTTTCTATCCATTAGGTTTTGGTATAGGGCTATAAAAAATTCGGTACAGCCAAGAGAACCTCCAGGATGTCCTGAATTTACTGCATGAACCATTCTAAGAATGTCTCTTCTTACTTGAATAGTTAAATCGTTTAATTGTTGTATGTTAGGCTTCATTTTATATATTAAAGTTAAACTTTGGCAAAAGTAATTTTTATTTTCTCTTAAGACAAATGATTTTCATAATAGTTATCATAAGAGTAACTATTGTCTGTTAAATAAAATCCTAAATCTTAAATCCTAAGTGCTAAATCTTTTATCTTTGCCTCCCGAACGTTCGGGAGAAAATAATTATATGAAGTTTGATTTATTACATAAGGACCCGCAAACAAAAGCCAGAGCAGGAAGCATTACTACTGATCATGGTATAATTGAAACTCCAATTTTTATGCCTGTTGGGACAGTTGCTTCTGTAAAAGGGGTGCATCAACGCGAACTAAAAGAAGAGATAAATCCAGATATTATCCTCGGAAACACCTATCATTTGTATTTAAGACCTCAAACACAAATTTTAGAAAAGGCGGGAGGGTTACATAAATTCATGAATTGGGATAGAAATATTTTGACTGATTCAGGCGGTTATCAAGTGTATTCACTATCAGCAAACAGAAAAATAAAAGAAGAGGGAGTAAAGTTTAAATCGCACATTGACGGTTCATATCATTTTTTCACGCCTGAAAATGTAATGGAAATTCAACGAACCATTGGAGCAGATATCATCATGGCTTTTGATGAATGTACCCCGTATCCTTGTGATTATAGGTATGCGCAACGCTCGATGAAAATGACGCACCGTTGGTTAGACCGTTGTATCAATCATTTAGAGAAAGTGCCTACAAAGTACGGATATGACCAAACATTTTTTCCAATTGTACAAGGGAGCACTTATAAAGATTTAAGAATGCAATCAGCGGAATACATTGCAAATGCAGGACAGCAAGGCAATGCCATAGGAGGGTTGTCAGTAGGCGAACCTGCTGAAGAAATGTATGCTATGTCCGAAATAGTTTGTGATATTTTACCTGAAGACAAACCGAGATACTTGATGGGGGTAGGAACACCAATAAATATTTTAGAAAATATTGCTCTTGGTATAGATATGTTCGATTGTGTAATGCCAACTCGTAACGCAAGAAACGGAATGCTATTTACTGCAAACGGAACCATAAATATAAAAAATAAAAAGTGGGAAGATGACTTTTCTCCGTTAGATGAAATGGGAATAACTTTCGTTGACACCGAGTATACAAAAGCTTATTTAAGACATTTATTTGCAGCAAATGAATATTTGGGAAAACAAATTGCTACCATTCATAATCTTGGGTTTTATATGTGGTTGGTTCGTGAAGCTAGAAAGCATATATTAGCAGGAGATTTCAGAGTTTGGAAAGAAATGATGGTAAAAAACATGAGCCAAAGGTTGTAATTTTGGTTGATTTGCTTAATCGTTGATTCGGTTAAACAATGAAACAGTTCAACGATTAAACAAAAAAATGCTTACAATAATTGATAAATACATTCTTAAAAGATACTTAGCTACTTTTTCAGTGATGCTTTTGTTGTTTATTCCTATAGGAATTATCATTGATGTTTCTGAAAAGATCAATAAAATGATAGCGCACAAAGTGCCTTTTAAAGAAATTGTCAGTTATTATATTGATTTTGTAGTGTATTTTGCCAATATTCTTTTTCCAATTTTTTTGTTTTTATCAATAATTTGGTTTACCTCAAAACTGGCAAATAATACGGAGATAATTGCTATACTGAGTTCGGGTATTTCATTTACTCGTTTTTTAAGGCCTTATATTATTGGAGCTACTTTTGTTTCATTAATTTCATTATTAATGGGCTTTTTTTTAGTCCCAAAAGCGAGCGAGGGATTTAAAAATTTTAGGTACACCTATCTTATAGGTAACGGACAAGCTGAAATGAGGCAAATGTCAGACGTTTTTAGACAAATTAGCGATGATGAATTTATATATGTAAGTAATTTTAATTCGATATCAAAAACTGCTTTCAATTTCTCTCTCGAAAAATTCAAAGGCGATAAATTAGATTATAAAATTACTGCCAATAGAATAAAATGGAATCCTAAAGATAGCACGTACACCCTTTTTGGATATACCAAAAGAACAGTAGGAAAACTCGATGATTTTATTGAGCAAGCCGATCAAAAAGTACATAAGTTCAATTTTGAACTCGATGATTTAACTCCTACCGTTTATGTAGCTGAAACCTTAAGTCTTTTTGATTTAATTGATTTTATTGATAGGGAAAAAAGTAGAGGTAATGCAAATATTAATGTGTACCTAACTGTTTTATACAAAAAGTATAGCGTACCGGTTTCAGCATTTATATTAACTATAATTGCTGTTGCTGTTTCTTCTATGAAACGACGAGGCGGAATGGGAATGAATTTGGCGATAGGAATTCTTTTATCATTTTCTTTTGTGTTTTTTGAGAAAATTTTTGGAGTTATGGCAGAATCATCTACGATACCTCCAATTATTGCTGTTTGGATACCTAATATTGTTTTCGGAAGCTTAGCCATTTATCTTTTACGAAATGCAAAGCGATAATCTAAAAAGCTATCTTCATCTCCATATAATTGTTTTTATTTGGGGATTCACAGCTGTTTTAGGAGCTTTAATTTCACTCGATGCCATACCACTAGTTTGGTATAGAATGTTAATCGCTTTCGTTTTTATATTTCTTTATGTTTGGTTCAAAAAATTTTCTTACAAAGTACCCCTAAAAGCACTTATAGGATTCTTATTTTTAGGACTAATAATCGCTTTGCATTGGTTAACTTTTTTTAAAGCTATCAAAGTTTCCAATGTGTCTGTAACTCTAGCGTGTCTTTCAACTGGAGCTTTTTTTACTTCCTTATTGGAGCCATTATTTATTGGAAGAAAAATTGTTTTTTATGAAGTTTTTTTCGGGTTAATGGTGGTTTTTGGATTAGGAATTATTTTTAAAGTAGAAGCAAATTACATTGAGGGAATTCTTTATGCTTTGTGTTCGGCATTATTATCAGCTCTCTTTTCAATTTTTAATAGCAAATATGCTAAAGTTTATAATCCATCCATTATTTCTTTTTATGAAATTTTTGCTGGTGTTTTATTTATTTCAATTTATTTGTTGGCAACCAATAGTTTTGACTTGGCATTTTTTACGATTAAAACTTCTGATTGGATGTATTTAATTTTATTAAGTTCAATATGTACCGCTTATGCTTTTATTACTTCTGTAAAGGTCATGAAGTTTTTAAGTCCGTATACGGTAATGCTAACTATAAATCTAGAGCCAATTTACGGGGTTATACTTGCAATTCTAGTTTTTAATGAAAAAGAAAAAATGAGTTTTGAGTTTTATATTGGTGCAATTATTATACTTTCGACAGTCGTTTTGAACGGAATTGTAAAGTATTATAAAAAGTAATTTCTTTCCATTTTTCTTTGTCAACTAAATCCTTAACTATTACAAATTTTTCATTCACATTTATTATTTAGTCAAAATTCCATTTAATAATAAATAAATTGAGTTCGATATAAAATTACTGAAAATAGTATCAGCGAAATTGTTATTTAGAGATGGTTTTTTCTCAGCGTAGTTGCAAGCAATTAGAGCTGAAAATATATTATTGAAGTGTTATATTTGAGAAAGATTTCTTAAATGTTCAACTTGAAAAATATTTTTTAATTGGTCGAAAATTGTTTGCCATTACATATCTGAATGTGATGCAAATTATACCAAACTGCAAGTATTGATAATTCCTCTCACTATTTTAATATTTCAAGAGCAACTTTGGCTTTGAATGCTAAATCAAACTTTATTCTACTTACTTTCATAAATTTCACTAAAACTAAATTAATAGTTTTCAATTAATCAATTAGTCCTAATTTGTTAAGGTATTATACTTTTTTAGAATAAAAACTACACATAGAACATTCAGAATCTTTATAAATTGATAGAAAAGCATTGAAACTAAATTAATCTAACTATTGAATCATTTAGTGAGTTTGTCATTTTGCTAATTAGCTTCTATATTATTGTATTCTGTATAATCTAATTTTGAAATTATTTGTAAAAACAGCGTTATATTTGTCATAAGATTGGAGGTATTTTTTGTGTAACCCAAATATAATTTGATAATTAAAATTCAAGTTCTTTTTTATACTTTCTTTAAACGTTTAAGATAATATTGGCTTTTATGACGAATTTACTAATTATTATAATTTTTGTTTTAATAAAAAATAATGAATAAAATTCCTATATATTTTATGCCTGGCTTGGCGGCAAGTCCAACAATTTTTGAGAAAATTCTGCTTCCAAAAGAAGACTTTGAAATTTTTTTTCTTGATTGGGAAATCCCTTTAGACCATGAATCTTTGTTAGAATATGCTAAACGAATAACCGAAAAAATAAGACATAAAAATCCAGTTTTAATAGGCGTTTCTTTTGGAGGTATTTTGGTTCAAGAAATGGCAAAATTTGTAGATGTTAGAAAAGTAATAATTATTTCAAGCGTAAAAAGTAATTTAGAATTTCCTTTACGAATGAAAATCGCTAAAACAACCAAAGCATATAAACTAATACCAATGAATATGTTTTTAGATATAGAAAAATTAGCAAAATTTTCATTTGGTGATAAAGTCAATCAAAGGCTTAAATTATATGAAAAGTTTTTGTCGGTTAGAGACAGGCGCTATTTAGAATGGGCAATCGAACAGATAATTTTATGGGATAGAACGCAAGCAGATCCGGATGTAGTTCATATTCATGGTGATGCTGACGAAGTTTTTCCAATTAAAAACATTAAAAATTGTATAGTTGTAAAAGGAGGTACGCACATCATGATTTTAAATAAATTCAGGTGGCTTAATGAAAATTTACCCAAAATAATTCTAGAAGAAAAGAATTAAGATGGTTCGATTTTTGTATGTTTACCAATAACAAAAATAAAATAAAATGAACGGGATAAAAAAAGCAAGTATAATTTCCGCAATAGTCTTTGCTAGTGGATTATTGATTTATGCAACTTCTACAGAAACAAAAAACAAAATTACTAAAGAAGGAACATCTCAATATTTTCCCACAAGTATAGATTTTGCTGGAGAACAAGCTCCTTTACAAATAACTGATGTCCGAGAAAGGCTCGATAGAGAGTTGTTGATAAACGCCAATCTTGACGCAACCACTTTATTGATTTTAAAAAGATCCAACAGAGCTTTTCCTGTTATTGAACCAATATTAGCTAAATACAATGTGCCTGATGATTTTAAGTATTTAGCTGTTATAGAAAGTGCTTTAGTAAATGCGGTTTCACCTGCGGGAGCTAGAGGCGTTTGGCAATTTATGCCTCAAACAGCCAAGGAAAATGGTATGGAAGTAAATGAATATGTAGACGAGAGATATCATTTAGAGAAATCTACTGAAGCGGCATGCAAATATTTATTAGATGCTAAGGCAAAATTTGGTTCTTGGACATTAGCAGCCGCCTCATATAACGGAGGGATGACTGGTGTAAACAAACAAATCGAAATGCAAAAAGTATCTAGTTACTACGATTTATTGCTTAACGATGAAACTTCTCGCTATGTATTTCGAATTTTAGCCTTAAAAGAAATAATGAAAGCGCCTGCTAAATACGGATTTACTGTAAATACGGAACAGTTGTATGTGAATCTGCCAACTAAAAAAATAGAAATCGATAGTTCTATAAATGATTTAGCCACATTTGCAAAGTCACAAGGAATAAACTATAAGATTTTAAAAATTCATAATCCTTGGTTAAGAGATAAAAAATTAGTAAACGTTTCTAGAAAAAAGTACGAATTACTAATCCCTTTGAGTGGATATTATTAAATAAAAGTTTAAAACATTCTTACTGCACGAACAAGGTGGTTATTTAATTTAGTTTGTTGAGTTGTATATGCTAAATCGAAAATTTTGGCATATGCAAAACAGGGTAGAAACGGTTGTTGAGTTGATGACCAATAGTATACATTTTGATCAACTTTAAATCCGTTTGAAGGAGGAAGTATTCTATTTATAATTAGTGCAGCATCATAACATCTATCTAATTCAAAATTTGACGGTAAGTACCAGTCGTCATATCCTGAATTAGAATATTGATCACAAACATAGGCAGCAGTATTAATTGCATTTCCATTTTGGACCAATATGGCTACAGTGTTGGCCTTACCATTAGTTTGACTAATTGCACCTGAAGCTGTTGCACACTGAACAGCAGATGATGTCCAAGGGATATAAAATGGGAACGGACCTGGAATAGACATATCAACTAATGATGCGATCAAACCTCTTTCTACTCCACCTTCTTTCCATACATCAACAATTATTCCGCCTTGATAAAGCTCTCCAATATAATGGGTAAAAGAAGCTGGTGTGTTTCCTCCTACAGCTTTCCAACTAGGAACACCCGTATTATCCCAATAATAAAAACCTGGTAAATTTACTCCTATAGTTGTAGTCAAATAAACCATCATTCCTTGCTGCGCTGCAGTAGGATTTATTACTGGGAATGTATCAATCTTCGGGATAAGAATACCATCGGTATTATTTGGTGTTGCTTGATTACTAGATTTAATTTCAAGCTGGGCATTTGGAGTTGTAGTATTTATTCCTACTTGTGCATTTGAAAGAAATATTCCAAAAAACAAGATAAATATAAATAGATGTAGGTTTCTTTTTTTCATAATTTTTAATCTTTAAAAAACTGCAAGGGCTTACAGTGTTTCATTCTATCCTACTTATGTGTTGAAAATAAGTAGATTAATTCATTTTGTAAAGTTAAATAAAAAAACAAATTCTAAAATAATTATTTAAAATTTTAGACAAAAGGATAATTATAAACGTTAATAAACCACATTCTATGTTTTTAATTTCTTTTTTCTAGCTGCAGGAAACAAAACATTGTTTAAAATCAATCGGAATCCTGGGGAGTTAGGATGCAAATCAAGAACTGTAGGCTCGTCCCCTACTCTATGCTGATAATCCTCAGGATCGTGACCTCCATAAAAAGTAAACATCCCTTTTCCTTTTTGCCCGTGAATGTATCTAGCTTCGCCATTTAATTCACAAGTCCCCATTACTAAAATATTAGATTTGATTAACTCTGATTCGTATGCGGTAGTTTGCCCCATAAACCCTTTGATAAGCTGAGTGTGATTTTGACACAACATACTTGGAATTGGATCCCATTTTGCCGAAAAATCCATGAGGGTAAAATAATCTTTTTCAAATGGAACCATTCTTCTTTTTTCAGTCATGTCAATATCAGAAAACTCATAATGTTCAGGCTTTCTATCAAGTATAAAGTTTTTGAAAGCAAATGTTTTAGTGTAATCTATTTTAGTTTGATAATTAGCTTCGCTTTCATCACCGTCAAACATAGATTCACAAATATCTACCCCTTCAGTAGATAATGCAATATCAAAACTATCAGTTGCTGAACACATGGCAAACATAAACCCACCGCCAATAACAAAGTCTCGAATTTTTTTTGCTACAGCTAATTTTTCTTCAGATACCTTCTTATAACCTAATTTATTCGCTAATTCTTCAGCTTGTTTTTTTTGTTCAATATACCAAGGTGCATTTCTATAAATAGCAAAAAATTTACCATATTGCCCCGTAAAATCTTCATGGTGCAAGTGCAACCAATCGTACAACAACAACTGATCTGTTAAAACTTCTTCATCATATATTGGTGTAAAAGGAATTTCGGCGTAGGTTAAAACCATAGTTACCGCATCATCCCAAGGCTGTTTTCCTTTTGGAGTATAAACGGCTATTTTAGGTGCTTTTTCTAAAACTACTGCATCCATATTTTGTGAAGGACTTGAAATTTCCTGCAATATAGATTCTTGTTCGCTATCGGAAATGATTTCAAAACTAACTCCACGTATTTGACATTCTTTTCTAATTTCAGGAGCATCGGGTAATAAAAACGAACCTCCCCGATAGTTCAATAGCCAACTGGCTTTATATTGCTTATCTAAACACCAATAGGTAATTCCGTAGGCTTTAAGATGGTTTTTTTGTGTAGTTTCATCCATTGGCAAAAGAACAAATGAAGCTTTTACTGAAAACGAAACAAAAAATAATATGAAATAAATTAACTTTTTGAAGTGCATTCTTAAATTTTTATCATTCAAAGATAATTGATTAAATTTAAATAAAATCATAAAAAAAATCCACTATCGCTAGTAGATTTAAATTTCAATTCTTTAAAAAGGAACATCACTTTCGTCCTCCTGCTGATTCAAGTTACTTCCAAAAGCTTCATTTGGAGAAGGAAGATTTTTTGTTGTAAACGGATTGTCTTCATGATTCATTTTTGAAGGAAGGTCATCATAATTTCCTCCGTATTCATCTAGATTATCAAATTTACCTAGATTTCCAATAAACTTTAATCTAATATTTTCTAAGGAACCGTTTCTATGTTTGGCAATAATAAATTCAGCTTGCCCCTGAGTTGGCGATTGCTCGTCATCATCCCATTCATCAATTTTGTAATATTCTGGGCGGTATATAAAGGATACAATATCGGCATCTTGCTCAATCGCTCCTGATTCACGAAGATCAGAAAGTAATGGTCTTTTGCTAGAACCACGTGTTTCTACAGCACGAGATAATTGCGACAAAGCTATAACAGGAACACCTAATTCTTTAGCCAAGGCTTTTAAATTTCTAGAAATAGTAGAAATCTCTTGCTCTCTATTTCCGCCTCCTTTTCCGTTTCCTCCGGCAGTCATCAATTGTAAATAATCGACTATTATTAGTTTTATTCCGTGTTGAGAAGCTAATCTTCGAGATTTTGCTCTTAAGTCGAATATTGATAATGAAGGAGTATCATCAATAAAAAGGGGTGCTTTTTCTAGATTTTTAACTTTTATGCTTAACTGTTCCCATTCGTGTTTTTCTAATTTTCCTGTTCTTAATTTTTCAGAAGACAAACCCGTTTCAGAAGAAATTAAACGAGTTATTAACTGTACAGAAGACATCTCTAAAGAAAATAAAGCTACTGGGTGTCCGAAATCTATAGCAATATTTCTTGCCATAGAAAGCACAAAAGCTGTTTTACCCATACCCGGACGAGCTGCAATAATGATTAAATCACTTGGTTGCCAACCTGAGGTAATTTTATCTAGTTTTTCAAAACCAGTTGCAACTCCACTTAGACCTTCTTTTCCAGCAATTTCTTCGATGTGTTTTTTGGCTTGAATAACCAAACTTTGAGCTGTTTCAGAACTTCTTTTAATATTTCCTTGTGTTACTTCGTACAATTTAGATTCGGCTTTGTCTAATAAATCAAAAACGTCTGTAGTTTCGTCATACGATTCTTCGATGATTTCAGATGAAATTCGAATTAAACTGCGTTGAATGTATTTTTGTAAAATAATACGGGAGTGAAACTCAATATGAGCAGATGATGATATTTTTTGAGTAAGTTGAATGAGATAAAAATCACCCCCGGCCAATTCTAACTTTGCATTCTTTTTTAACTGTGCCGAAACTGTTAACAAGTCAATAGGCTGTGTATCTGTGAACAACTGAACAATGGCTTCAAAAATATGTTTATGAGCGTCTTTGTAAAAAGCATCAGATTGAAGAATATCAATAACCTCATCAACACCCTTTTTATCAATCATCATAGCGCCAAGAACAGCTTCCTCAAGGTCTAGAACCTGTGGAGGTAATTTCCCTTTCTCTAAATTGATAATGGTAGTTTTATCTACTTTTATTGGACTTATATTTCTGAAATTTTCCATGTTGCGAATGTAACTAAAAAATAAAAAATTAAGAATTAGAGTTATTAGAAATAGATGTTGATAAATCGTTATTTTTTGTTTATAACTCAAAAAAAATCCGAAGCTATAGGGCTTCGGATTTAAAATTGTTTTGTAAGATTTTACTCTTTGAATTCGCCCATTTTACAGTATTTATCCATTCTTTGGGCTACTAATTCTGTTGTTGATAAATCTTTTAATTCATTATACGATTTCATGATATATTGCTCTACCGTTTTAAAAGTGGTTTCCTTATCATAGTGTGCTCCTCCTAATGGTTCTGGAATAATATCGTCAACTAATTTTTGTTTTTTCATATCGGCAGAAGTCAGTTTTAGAGCTTCTGCAGCTTGTTCTTTATATTCCCAACTTTTCCAAAGAATAGAGGAACACGATTCAGGTGAAATTACAGAATACCAAGTATTCTCCATCATTAAAACTCTATCCCCAACGCCTATTCCTAAAGCACCTCCTGAAGCACCTTCTCCTACAATCACTGAAATAATTGGAGTTTTAAGTCGGCACATTTCAAAAATGTTTCTAGCAATTGCTTCACCTTGACCTCGCTCTTCAGCTTCAAGTCCAGGATATGCACCTGGGGTATCGATTAAAGTAAGTACAGGAATATTGAATTTTTCAGCCATTTTCATCAATCGCAACGCTTTTCTGTAGCCTTCAGGATTTGCCATTCCAAAATTACGCAACTGACGCATTTTCATATTAATTCCTTTTTGTTGACCTACAATCATAAAAGATTGCCCATCAATTTTTCCTAAGCCACCAACCATAGCCTTATCGTCTTTAAAACTTCTATCGCCAAAAAGTTCTAAAAAAGTTCCCTTTGTTAAATTTGTAATATGCTCTAAAGTATAAGGTCTATTAGGATGACGCGACAACTGAACACGTTGCCAAGCTGTAAGGTTTTTGTATATTTTTTTCTTAGTATCTTCTAGTTTTTTCTCTATTTGTTTGCAAGTATTGGTAACATCGATATTAGATTCCTGACCAATTGATTGACATTTTTCTAGTTGGTCTTCTAATTCTTTAATAGGAAGCTCAAAATCTAAATATTCCATAGGATTTATTCTGTTTTATTGTAATTAGAAAAAACAAAGATAAAATTTAATATTGTGAACGAAAGAATTTTTCAAAATTAGTTGCAATTATTTTATTGTTGATTGCCGTCTTGAATCTCAAAACAATAAAATTACTGTTTTTTTCATTGCTAGGGAATTCAAAGTAAAAAGAATCAAAGTTGACCAAAATTGTTTGTTTTTTATGCCCGAAAACGAGTTAGTTATATAGGGACTAGTTACTTAAGTGATTAAAACTTTGTAAACAAAAAAACCTCTGATTTCTCAGAGGTTTAAGTACCCGAAGCCGGAGTCGAACCGGCACGGTTTCCCACAGGTGTTTGAGACCAGCGCGTCTACCAATTCCGCCATTCGGGCTTAGCATACATGAAATAATAAATTTATTTCAACGCAATAAAAGAGGAGATTGTTATAAATCAACCATCGATTCCTTTAACACGGTGCAAATGTAAAAAATATAATAACACTTTCTAAAAAAATACTCTAAATTTTCCTTTCCCAGTTCGATTTTATTCCTAAATTTGCACCTCGTTAAAACGATACACACTAACTAACTACACCCGAGGCGTTTAATATAGATAAGCTTTAGATAATAATAAAGCCGAATTGTATAAAGAGTAGCGGAATAAAAACAACACAGTACAATGTCACATCAAGAACCAGAAGCAAAAATATTTGCGTGTTCCCAAAGTGTATATTTAGCAGAACAAATAGCTAAAACCTATGGAGTTCCGCTAGGTAAAGTTACGTTCTCTAAATATAGTGATGGTGAATTTCAGCCTTCTTATGAGGAATCTATAAGAGGATTAAGGGTTTTTATCGTTTGTTCTACTTTTCCAACTGCAGATAATTTGATGGAATTGTTACTAATGATTGATGCTGCAAAAAGAGCATCAGCAAGACACGTAACAGCAGTTATACCTTATTTTGGTTGGGCAAGACAAGACAGAAAAGACAAGCCGAGAGTTCCGATTGGAGCAAAATTAGTTGCTAATTTATTACAAGCAGCTGGCGCAACTAGAGTAATGACTATGGATTTGCATGCCGATCAGATTCAAGGTTTTTTTGAAAAACCAGTAGATCACCTTTTTGCTTCGACCATCTTTTTACCCTATGTAAAAAGTTTAAATTTAGAAAATTTGACTATTGCATCTCCAGACATGGGAGGTTCTAAAAGAGCTTATGCGTATTCTAAATTTTTAAATTCGGATGTGGTTATTTGTTATAAACAGCGAAAAGTTGCAAATTCTGTAAGCTCAATGGAGTTAATAGGTGAAGTGGCGGGTAGAAATGTAGTGCTAGTAGACGATATGATTGACACTGGTGGTACACTTGCAAAAGCTGCAGATTTGATGATTGAAAAGGGAGCATTGAGTGTAAGAGCAATTTGTACTCACCCAATTTTATCAGGTGATGCCTATGAAAAAATAGAGAATTCGAAATTAAGCGAATTAATAGTTACCGATTCTATTCCGTTAAAGAAGGAATCAAAAAAAATAAGAGTAGTGAGTTGTGCACCTCTTTTCGCTGAAGTTATGTACATGGTACAACACAACAATTCCATAAGTGGAAAATTTTTGATGTAGATTGAAAAGTCAAAAATGTTGCAAGAAGAATAAATTTTATTAATTATTAACTATATTTTTTTACAATGAAATCGATTACAATTAAAGGATCAGAAAGAGAAAGCGTAGGTAAAGTTTCGACTAAAGCCTTACGTAATGCTGGAGCGGTTCCTTGCGTGTTATACGGAGGAAATCAACCAGTGCATTTTTCAGCAGACGAAAAAGCATTCAAAAACTTGGTTTACACTCCAAACGCACACACTGTTGTGATTGATCTTGGAGAAAAAACTTTTAACGCGGTTTTGCAAGACATTCAGGTGCATCCAGTATCTGACAGAATCTTACACATTGACTTCTTTCAATTGAACGAAAGCAAAGAAATCACTATGGAGGTTCCTGTGAAAATTGTTGGAACATCACCAGGAGTATTACTAGGAGGTGATTTACGTTTGAATCAACGAAGATTAAAAGTGAAAGCTTTACCAAAAAATCTTCCTGATTTCGTTGAAGCCAACATTTCTGAACTTCAAATGGGTAACAAGTTATATGTAACTAAAGTTGTAGCAAATAACTTTAAGTTAATGCACCCTGACAATACTGTAATTTGTCAAGTGAAGATTTCTCGTGCCGCTATGAAGGCAGCTCAAGAAGCAGCAAAAGCGGCAAAAGCTCCTGCAAAAGGAAAGAAAAAATAATTTTTTTCAACATTATTTTAAAAGCATCAGTTGTAAAGCTGATGCTTTTTTTATTTACAATCGGTACTAATTTTTGTTTTATTTTTGCAACATGAAAAATTGGATTTCCAAATTATTTTCAAACCTAAAAACACAAGACAATACAAATTGTATGAAACCGGAGGTTCACGAACACCAAAAAAACAATATAAAAAGCGTGAGTAATAAATTTCTAATTGTTGGCTTAGGAAATATCGGAGCTGAATATGTAAATACAAGACATAATATTGGATTTAAAATAGTAGATTTTTTTGCAAAAAAAGAATCTATTGCTTTTGAAACCGTAAAATTAGGTGCTTTGGCGGAATTTAAATTTAAAGGACGAACCTTTTTACTTTTAAAACCAAACACCTACATGAATTTAAGCGGAAAAGCTGTTCAATACTGGATAGAAAAGGAAAATATTCCTCTTGAAAATGTATTGGTAATTACAGATGATTTAAACATTCCCTTCGGAACCATTCGCATAAAACCAAAAGGAAGCGATGGCGGGCATAATGGTTTAAAAAATATTAATCTTATCCTGAACACTCAAAATTACACTCGTTTCCGTTTTGGAATTAGCGATGAATTTAAAAAAGGAAAACAAATAGACTATGTTCTCGGGGAATGGGACGATGCCGAAAAAACAAAACTACCCGAAAGATTAGAACTAGCTTCTGAAATTATTAAATCATTTGGAGCCGCAGGTTTAGAAAATACTATGACTGCATTTAATGGTAAATAAATTAAAGTATAATTTATAATTGTTTGGTTTTCTTTCAATTATTCTTTTGCAATAATTTTATTTTAAAAAAAAGATGCTAATTGATTAATTCGTTTATCTCATTTTGAGTTATCTTTGTCAAACTTTTAAAAACCAGTTCATACGAATGTTCAATAAGTTTTACAACACCTTTTAACGGTAAATCTTTATCTACATCTACGGTGTTCCAATGTATTTTACTCATGTGATAACCCGGATTTACAGCCTCATATTGTGCTCGAAGTTCTAGTGCATATTCAGGATTGCATTTTAAATTGATAGAATGATCTCCTGATTCCCATTTTTTTAATGAGGTAAGACAAAACATTTTGCCTCCTACTTTAAAAACCAACGTATCTTCATCAAACGGAAAATGTTCGGTTACTCCTTTTTTTGATAAACAAAATTCATAGAGTTGTTGAATATTCATCTTATTAAATATTTAAGTAAAACAAATCACTTGCAATGCCATCAGTCAAAAATTTTCCTTTTTTGGTTGTTTTTAAAATGTGGTTTTCAATAGAAACCAGACCATTGTCTATGAATTTTTGAAGGTGTTGTTCTAAATAATTTAAATATTCTTTTCCGAATTCTAATTCAATTTTATACAGAGAAATTCCCCACATGGTTCGTAAACCTGTCATTATATATTCGTTGTAACGATCTGTTTTTGATAAAATTTCTACTTCGCTTGGCAATTTATTTTCGTGAATTGATTTTAAATAAACTGAATTGTTAGAAACATTCCAGCTTCTAGAACTACCATTATAACTATGAGCAGACGGGCCAATTCCTATATATTTTTTCCCTAACCAATAGGCCGAATTGTTTTTAGAAAAATAAGTTGACTCCCCAAAATTGGACAATTCGTAATGAATAAATTCATTTGCCTCTAAAATTTCGACTAAAATTTCAAAATGTTCTTGAGCTACTTCATCTTTTGGTTTTACAATTTTACCGGTTTGAATCAATTTATTTAAAGCTGTTTTAGGCTCCACTGTCAAAGCATAACTTGAAATATGCGGAATCCCAAAAGATAAAGCTGTTTCGATATTCTGCTTCCATTTTTCATTACTCATTGCTGGAATTCCATAAATTAAATCTAATGAAATATTATCAAAATATTGTGTTGCCAATTCTAAACATTTTTTGGCTTCTGCCGAATTGTGAGCGCGATTCATCATTTGCAAATCATCTTCAAAAAAAGATTGAATACCAATGCTTAAACGGTTGATTCCAATTTCAGAAAGTGCTATCAAATACTCTTCGGACAAATCATCGGGATTGGCTTCGAGTGTTATTTCAGGATTTTCGGCAACTTTATAGTTTTTATAAATCGAATCCATCTGCAATCTCAAATCTGCAATCTGCAATCTGCTAGGTGTTCCTCCTCCAAAATAAATAGTCTCAACTCCCGAGAATTCGGGATCATTTTCAAACTCACTTTTGCGCATTTGGATTTCTTTGGCTAAAGCCAAGACCATCTCGTCTTTCTTCTTCATCGAAGTCGAAAAGTGAAAATCGCAGTAATGGCAAGCCTGCTTGCAGAATGGAATATGAATGTAGATGCCGCTCATTTACTTTTTAACTCGTGCTTCATTCTGTTTTACAAAAGCATCCCAGCCCGTATAACTTTTTTCTCCTACCGTTTTTCCAGAATTAAAAAAATGACAAACTGCCGCTGCTAAACCATCGGTGCTATCTAAGTTTTTTGGTAATTCTTTTAATCCTAATAGCTGTTGAAGCATTTTGGCAACTTGTTCTTTGCTGGCATTTCCGTTTCCTGTAATCGCCATTTTTATTTTCTTAGGTTCATATTCGGTTATAGGAATGTCTCTCGAAAGTCCCGCTGCCATAGCTACTCCTTGCGCGCGCCCTAATTTTAACATTGATTGTACGTTTTTTCCAAAAAAAGGCGCTTCAATGGCAATTTCATCAGGATTATGGGTATCGATTAATTCGATAGTGCGTTCAAAAATAATCTTCAATTTTTGATAATGGTTATCATATTTAGACAATTGCAATTCGTTGAGTTGCATAAATTGCATGTTCTTACCAATAATTTTTATTATTCCGAAACCCATTATGGTAGTTCCTGGGTCAATTCCTAATATGATGCGTTCGTTTGCCAATTTAAATTTGTTATTTTGCAACAATGATTGCAATTCCTCACAAAGCTAAACAATTCCTTGTTTTTACAACCAAAGTTTTGATTGTAACTGGCGCATTTTATTTTATATACCAACAATTGGCTAACAACGACCAATTAGATTGGCAAAAATTCATTACCTTATTTCAAAAAAACCGTTCTGTTGGGGGCATTCTATTTATTCTATCTTTCAGTATTGCCAATCGTTTTTTAGAAATTTTAAAATGGCAGAATTTAGTTTTGCATTTACAAAAAATTTCCTTATCAGAAGCCACAGCTCAAGTTTTAGGAGCTTTAACAGCTGGCATTTTTACACCAAATGGTTTAGGCGAATATGCGGGTAAAGCTTTGTTCTTTGAAAAAGCTTCAAGAAAAAAAATTGTATTCCTAAATCTAATTTGCAATGGTGTTCAAATGATTTTAACGATTGTTTTTGGGATTTTTGGCTTACTGTATTTTAATGCCAATTTTCACATTATAACTACTAAATCAGTAGCGATACTTTTTGGGTTGCTGGTGATTGTTATTCTCACTTTTTTTTCATTAAAGAAAATTACCATTAAAGGATATTCTATCGAAAAATTAATTCAAAAAATAAATCAAATTCCGAAATTGATTCATCAAAAAAACATTATTTTAGGGCTTTGTCGTTATCTGATTTTCTCACACCAATACTATTTTTTATTTTTGGCATTTGATGTTGATTTACCTTATTTTATTTTAATGTCGGCAATAACGAGTATCTATTTTTTAGCGTCTTCGCTACCTACTTTCCAATTTCTGGATTTTGCAGTAAAAGGAAGTGTTGCCGTTTACTTCTTTGGATTGTTGGGGGTTAATGAATGGATTGTAGTTTTTATTTCTACCCTAATGTGGTTTTTAAATGTAGTGCTGCCAGTGCTAATTGGAAGTTATTATGTGTTGAACTTTAAAATAAAAAAAACATCATGATACTTGTTTTAGGGTTAATTCTTTTCGTTTATGTCATCACCATTAGCCATTTGATTTATGGTTTTGACCAAATTCCTACCTATACAAAATCTGATGATAAACCAGAAACCTATTTTGCTATAGTGGTTCCGTTTAGGAATGAGAGTGCCAACTTGCATTCGCTTTTAGAAAGTTTTAAAAACTTAAATTATCCTAAAACATTATTCGAAATCATTTTTGTAGATGACTTTTCTGAAGATGATTCAGTAAAACAAATTTTCAAATGGAGAATGGAGAATGGGTCTTTTCATACCACACTTTTAGAGAATTTACGAATGTCAAATTCGCCAAAAAAAGATGCCATTTCAAGAGCTATTCCAATTATTACACACGAGTGGATTGTAACTACTGATGCCGACTGCATTGTGCCAGAAAATTGGTTACTAACCCTTAATAATTACATCCAAAATCATGATGTTTCAATGATTGTAGGCTCGGTTTCTTATGACTGTAAAAAATCTTTTTTGCATCATTTCCAGCAATTAGATTTAATGAGTTTGCAAGGAACAACTATAGGTAGTTTCGGATTAGGACTTGGATTTATTTGTAACGGAGCTAATTTTTGTTATACTAAATCATTATTTACGGAATTGAACGGTTTTACTGGAAACAACACATTGGCTAGTGGAGACGATGTTTTTTTAGTGCAAAAAGCAATGGTAAAGGATTCGAAGAACGTACATTATTTAAAATCAAAATCAAATATTGTTCGCACTTTACCAATGAATGATTGGAAATCCTTATTGTATCAAAGAGTACGATGGGCTTCAAAAACAAGTTCCTATCAAAGTATTTTTGGGAAAGACTTGGCGGTAATTATATTAGCTGGTAACTTATGTTTGCTTTTTGGTTTTCTGCTTTGTGTTTTTCGAAAATTACCTTGGCATAATTTTGCAGTATTGTTTCTTATAAAATTTGTTTTCGATTATATTTTACTAAAAAAAACGAACTCTTTTTTTACAAAAAAGCGAATGCATTATTTGATTTTGAGTAGTGTTTTGTATCCGTTTTTTTGTGTGGGAGTTGCTTTATTTTCTTTATTCGGAAGATACGAATGGAAAGGAAGAAAATTTAATTAACTATTCTACTTTTAAAATTACAGGAAGAATAAATTGTGTTTTTACAGGAATCCCTCTTTTTATTGCTGGATTTACTTTAGGAAAACCTACTAAACGCGCATGAATTATACTGTCTATTTTTGGTTTGTCATAAGAAAGAGTATCGTTTAATTGAGGTTCGAATTTCAAAGTAGAGTTAGGAAGAACGGTTACTTTTACATCAATTGTATCGAGTTGAGGATATAAAACACCTATCGTGTCAAAACTTAATCGTTCTTGAATGAGTTGGGTTAAATATTCGAAAAAACAGTTTTTATTTTGCTCTTTATTTGAAACTGAATCGCATTTAGAAAAGGAAGGAAACTCGTCTACTTCTTTCCAATTTATGGCTTTCAACTCTTTTTGTAATAACTCTTCCTTAGAAGGAATTTGCTTGTCAAAATATTGACAAGAGTTAAAAAAAAGTAGAGATAAAAATAGTAATAGAATTATTTTTCTCATATTCGTAAACGAAAAAAACGCGATTTTTAAATTTGATTTAAATGTACAATTTTAATTTTCAAAAATACTAAAAAATAATTTATGGATATGATGCTTTTGACTTTTGGTTTTCTGCTTATGATTATTGGCATTTTAGGAAGTTTTTTACCTGTTCTTCCTGGCCCAAGTATTAGCTGGATTGGTCTACTACTATTATTTTCTACTAATGCAGTGCCTACAAATTATTGGGTTTTAGGAATAACGTTACTACTTACAATTGTAGTTTCCATTTTAGATTATGTAATTCCGGCTAAAGGGACAAAAAAATTTGGAGGAAGTTCTTATGGGATTTGGGGAACAAATATTGGTTTGGTTATAGGAATTTTTGCGCCAATTCCTTTTGGCTTCATCATTGGGCCGTTTGTAGGAGCTTTTATCGGAGAACTAATTTATGACTCAAAAGATCATCAACGTGCTTTTAAGGCAGCAACAGGTTCTTTTTTTGGATTTTTAGCCTCAAGTTTTATGAAGTTTGTGTTGTGTATGATGTATTTAGGATTGTTTATTTGGATAGTTTGGAAGAATTTTGTTCTGACACAAGACATGTTTTAGAATTTATATAAAAATAAAAGCCATTCTTTCGAATGGCTTTCTGCTTTTGCTCCCTCTCTTGGGCTCGAACCAAGGACCCTCTGATTAACAGTCAGATGCTCTAACCAACTGAGCTAAGAAGGAAAGTGTATTTCACTTTTAAAGCGGTGCAAATATAATGCGATTTTTATTTTTAGCAAAGAAAAAGCAATAAAATTTCAAAAAAATTATTTACCTACGATTGCTTTATAAATATCATTTCCGTTTGCAAAAACTAAAAGACTTATAAGCAATACAAAACCAACCATCTGCGCATTTTCCATAAACTTATCGCTTGGTTTTTTGCCACTAATCATTTCGTATAATAAAAACATAACATGTCCGCCATCTAGAGCTGGAATAGGCAATAAATTCATTACACCAAGCATAATAGATAGCAAAGCCGTGATGCTCCAAAAAACTTCCCAACTCCATGTATTTGGAAAAATATTAAAAATAGCAGCAAATCCACCAACACCTTTATAAGCTCCGGTACTTGGATTAAAAATCATTTGTAGTTGCTTGCCATAACCTACAAGTTGGTTTTTTCCTTTTTCTAAACCAATAGGAAAAGATTCGAAGAAACCATATTCTTGCTTGCTAACGTGATACAACCCTAATTTTTCTAAATTATCATAAGGGAGTCTGCCGGCATAACCGATACCCATTTTGCTACTATCACTTACAATTAAGGAAACAGCAATTTCTTTATTGTCTCTTTTTACTGTTGCAGGAACTGTTTTGCCTTTTACATTTTTTATTAATGCAAATAATTCATCAGCATATTTTATAGGAGTTCCGTTAAAGCTGGTTACGATGTCTTTTGGCTGTACCGTTTTTTTATTTGGAGAATTATCTTCAGCACCCGTAATAACAAATGGAACTCTTAAATCAACAATAGATATTTTCCCGCCTTGCATCAATTTATCTATAAAATCAATAGGTAATGCAATTTTTTGAATAGACCCATTTCGTTCAACTGTTACTTCTTTTCCTAAAAGTATTTTTTCATTAATTTGATCGAATTTATCAATTTTAACTCCATCAACAGCAATAATTTTGTCGCCCGTTTTTATGCCGATTTTTTCCACAACTGGATTAGAAACCCAAACACCGTCTTTAACCTCTGAATTATTAATATAAAAATCACCATAAGTAAAGGTCATTCCTATATAGATAATGAAAGCCAAAATAAAATTTACCGTAACTCCTCCTAACATTATTATTAATCGCTGCCAAGCTGGTTTAGAACGAAATTCCCAAGGCTGAGGCGGTAATGCCATTTGCTCTTTGTCCATACTTTCGTCTATCATTCCAGATATTTTTACATATCCTCCTAGTGGTAACCATCCAATTCCGTATTCAGTTTCACCAATTTTCTTCTTTAGTAAGGAAAATTTAATATCAAAGAACAAGTAAAATTTTTCAACTCTAGTTTTAAATAGTTTAGCAGGAATAAAATGACCTAATTCATGCAATATAATAAGTAATGATAAACTCAATAAAAATTGAGATAACTTGATAACTATTTCCATTTTTTAATTTTCAGATTTTAAATAACGCACAAAAGTAAGGTTTTCTATTTATTTATTGCAGTATAATATTTCGGTATGGTTTTAAATGTTTGTTAAATATGTAAATTTGACTTTTATTTAAAAAATATTCTAATAAAATGCAGAAAATAAAAACGGCATTGCTTTCTTACGGAATGTCTGGAAAAGTTTTTCATTCACCTTTTTTGAACCTTCATTCTGGATTTGAACTCATTGGAGCTTGGGAAAGGAATCAACTAAAAATACAACAGGATTATCCTTATGCCAAAAGTTATTCTTCTCTAGATAGGTTATTAGAAGATGATATTGATTTGATAATTGTTAACACGCCAGTTAACACTCATTTTGAATATGCTAAAAAAGCATTGCTAGCAGGCAAACATGTTTTGGTTGAAAAAGCATTTACAACCAATGCTATAGAAGCGCAGGAATTGAATGTTTTAGCAAGAGCAAAAGGACTTAAGTTAGCTGTTTTTCAGAACAGAAGGTGGGACAGCGATTTTAAAACTGTAAAAGCCATTTACAATCAAGGAATTTTAGGGGATATAGTAGAAGCTGAGTTTCATTTTGACAGATACAATCCGATTTTAAGTCCAAAAACGCATAAAGAAACTCCTAATGCTGGAGCAGGTGTTTTAAAAGATTTAGGCCCACATATTATTGACCAAGCATTGCATTTGTTTGGATTTCCCAAAGCGGTTTTTGCTGATATTAGGATAACACGTGAGCATTCTGTGGTCGATGATTGGATAGATATCACAATGTATTATTCTAATTTTAGGACTCGATTAAAAGCGGGATTCTTTGTTCGAGAAGCTATTCCATCCTATGTGCTTCATGGCAAAAAAGGTTCGTTTTTAAAACCAAGAGGCGATGTTCAAGAAGACCATCTAAAAGCCGGATTAAAGCCTAACACGAGCCATTGGGGAAATGAAGCCAAGAAAAATGAAGGCATTTTGCATACCGAAAAAGATGGAGTAGTTATTCGGGAAAAAGTACCAACACAATCAGGAAATTATTATGATTTTTTTGATGCAATGTATCATTCAATAGTTTACAATAAACCAGAACCGGTAACCGCTGAAGAAGGAATAAAAGTAATGCGCATCATTGATGCGGCTATCCTAAGTAATGCAGAAAAAAAAGTTGTTTCTTTGTATGATAAAACACTTGAAAAAGGGAGATAATTTACTTTATGTGTTTTTTGAACAACCAAATTTTTAAATTAATCTGATTTGATAGACTTAAATTTTATTACTCGTTTTCGGACAGAAACTAAATACGATAAAAGCAATAAAAACGCAAAGGCTTCTTATTTGAATCGGATTCGATGGGCGGTATCTCTATTTTATTGTGCAATGGGCTTAACTTTTGCTTCATGGGCTAGTAGAATTCCAGATTTAAAAACGGCACTTCATTTAACAGACGGTGATTTAGGAACCATTCTCTTTGCTTTGCCATTGGGACAGTTAATTGTGATGCCTTTTTCAGGTAAATTAGTCACTCGATTTAGTAGCTATAATGTTTTAATTTTTTCACTATTACTATATGTTTTTAGTCTAACAAATATAGGTTTAGCAACTCAGCCTTGGCATCTCGCTTTAGGGTTATTCTTGTTTGGAATGTTTGCTAATCTTTCTAACATAGCTGTAAATACGCAAGGAGTATATACTGAATTGCTTTTTAAAAGAACTATTATGGGTTCTTTTCACGGAGCATGGAGTATTGCAGGGTTTTCAGGAGCAATTCTTGGATTAGGAATGATAGCATTAGGTTTATCGCCTTATATCCATTTTTTAATAATTGCTGCAATTGCCTTACTTTTAATTGCTTTTAACTATCGTTTTCTGATTCGTACTAAAGATAAAATCAAGCCTGAAAGTAAAAAGTTTTTCTCAAAACCAGATAAAAATCTTATTTGGCTAGGCGTAATAGGATTTTGTTGCATGGCCAGCGAAGGAGTAATGTTTGATTGGAGTGGTATTTATTTTAAAGATGTAGTTAAAGTTCAAGGATCATTGGTGGTTTTAGGTTATGCTTCCTATATGATTATGATGGCTAGCGGACGATTTTTAGGAGATGTATTCATTCAGAAATTTGGAAGAATATTAGTGATTCAAATCAGTGGTTTAATGATATCTATTGGTTTATTTGTTGCTGTGATTTTTCCATATATTGTTCCATGTACATTGTCTTTTATGGTTGTTGGATTAGGCGTTTCGGCTATAGTACCTACCGTTTACAGCCTAGCCGGTAAAAATCCTTCAGTACCACCAGGCGAAGCACTTACTATAGTATCAAGTGTGAGTTTTTTAGGGTTTTTAATGGGACCACCCGTTATTGGCTATATAGCCGAATGGTTTGGTTTGCGATATTCATTTGCCTTTATAGGCATTTTTGGATTTATAATTGCCATTATGGTTTCTAGAATTAAAGCAATTGCTTAATTTAATTTTTAATAAAATGTAGTTGTTTCACACCCAAATTTGTTTTGGTTTTAATAAAATAAACGCCATTAGCAAATTCAGAAATATCCCATGATTTCTCGGTTGTAGATTCTTTTATTTTCTGAGCCATAATGTTGTAGAACTCTGTTTTTTCGATGTTAACTCCATGCGGTAAATGAAGTTCAATTATATCTTTTGCAGGAACAGGATATAAAGTTATAGCATTATTTAAATCAAAAGCGTCAACTTCTAAACTCGAAATATTGCTCTTAGAAATAATATCCTTTTTAGGGTCAAATTGTACTTCAGTAACCGTAAAAGGAACATCAACAACAAATACCTGCCCATTGGTTTTATGATCTAAGATTACATCTTTTTGCTCTCCATTTACACCAATTAATCGAATTGGAACATTCATTTCAAAAAATGAAACCGATGGATGCGATTGCGTTTGATTGATTGTAATTTCAGCCTTTCCTAGCGCAATATTTTTAGAGTTAATAGAATATGAAGGATACCCTTGATTGTATACCCAATCGTTAAAAAACTCAGTTAAATCTGTTCCTGAAACTGCTTCAAGATGCCTTTTTAAATCAGGAGTTTTGGCATATCCATACGCCAAATCAGGGTCGTTTAAATAATTTTTTAAGGCTTGATAGAAATTGGTCGTGCCTAATTTTAATCGGAGCATGTTCAAAACCATAGCGCCTTTGCGATAGCTTAATCGACTACTAAATATTCGATTCACGTCAGCAGCTTCATCATTATTTAAATAAACTGAACCGTCATTAACAGCCGTAATGCTATTAATCATGTTGTTTTTGTCAGAAATAAATGCTACTTCACCATCAAAATGTTCTATGGCTAAAGAAGCCAAATAAGTAGCAAATCCCTCGTTCAGCCAAATGTCATTCCAAGAGCCACAAGTTACTTTGTCTCCAAACCATTGATGCGCTAACTCGTGAGCAATCAAACTGCGACTAAAATTTCCCATAAAACTAACTGTAGTATGTTCCATTCCGCCACCCCAGCCAAATTGAGCGTGACCATATTTCTCCTTTCTAAAAGGATAGGGTGTAACTATCAATTCGAAAAAATCAATAAGCAAAGGCGTTTGATCTAAATTAGTCAAATTAGCATTTAATGCTTCTGGATACAAATAATTAACTATTGGAAACTGATTGGGAGCTTTTCCGGCTTGTTGGGTATAAATACTGTAGTTAGTAACAGCAATAGCAATGAGGTAAGCAGGAATAGGATAGCCGTGACGAAAACGAGTCGTTTTGGTTCCGTCGCTGTTGATTTTTTGTGATTGTTCTATTCCATTCGAAACCGAAACATAACTTGAAGGAGCGGTTATAAAAACATCAATACTATCTACTTTATCATTTAAATCTTGTTTACAAGGCCACCATTCTAATGCTCCAAAAGGCTCAGATAGCGTCCATAAAACAGGAGTCGAATTGTGTTGACTGGTAATAAAAGAACCAAATCCAGAAGTAGGAGGAATCCCAGAATAGGTAATACTTACCGAATCAAGAACATTTTCATTTTGTTGTATAGGCAAATTAATAATCAATTCATTGCTGCTACTTCTTGTAAAAGTTAAATTTACATTTCTTCTTTTAACACTGCTTACGACTAATTCATTGGCCAAGTCAAAGGTTACCGAATTTAAATTTTGCTTTGCAATATATTTTGTAGTGACTTCGCCATCAATATATTGTACTGAAGGATCAACTTTTAAGCGCAAGCGATGATATACAATATCATAATTTTCAGTATTGGGATTGGTAACAAAAGACATTCTTTTTAGCGCCGATTTTTTCTCATTTTTTACAATGGCATCAAAATCATTCTCAGAATCCTGAGCATAGATTAATGTAAAAGAAAGCAGTAAAAAAAATAGCGCTAATTTTTTCATCAAGTAGAAGGTTTCTGCGAATTTAACTAATATTTGAATATCTAAATGTTAATTAAGACGTAAAGAGCAAATAATGCGTTCCATTTCATGCATTTATAGGATACTCAACTTTTTTCTTTTGCTGGTTTTAATAAAAAGGAATTCCTTAAATTTGCCCACATTAAAAAATAAGAACATGTTACAAATTGCATTTATTAGAGAAAACCAAGAAAAAGTAATAAAAGCTTTGGCTAAAAGAAATATCGATGCCACATCGATAGTAGCCGAGGTGATACAACTGGATGAAAAACGACGTGCGACTCAAGTAGAGTTAGACACTATTTTATCTGAATCTAATAAATTATCTGCATCCATTGGCGATTTGATGAAAAGCGGCGAAAAAGAAAAAGCGACAATTTTAAAACAAAAAACAGTTCAATTAAAAGAAAAAAGCAAAGAATTAGCCGAAAAAGCGGATGCTTTTGCTAATGAATTGACTCAAAAATTATATACACTACCCAACCTTCCAGCTGATAGTGTTCCCGAAGGAAAAACACCTGAAGAAAACCTAACTATTTTTCAAGAAGGTACTATTCCAGTTTTACACGAAGGAGCACAACCACATTGGGAATTGGTAAAAAAATATGATATTATTGATTTTGAATTGGGTGTAAAAATTACTGGTGCTGGATTTCCAGTATACAAAGGCAAAGGAGCAAGATTACAACGCGCCTTGATTAATTATTTTTTAGACAAAAATACCGCAGCAGGGTACAATGAAGTACAAGTGCCCCATTTGGTCAATGAAGCTTCGGGATACGGAACAGGTCAATTGCCAGACAAAGAAGGGCAAATGTATCATTCAACCATTGATGATTTGTATTTAATTCCTACGGCAGAAGTTCCTGTCACTAATTTATTTCGTGATGTTATTTTAAACGAAAATGAATTACCGGTTTTATACACTGCTTATACACCATGTTTCAGAAGAGAAGCGGGTTCATACGGTGCTCACGTGCGCGGATTGAATCGTTTGCATCAATTTGATAAAGTAGAAATTGTTCGTGTGGAGCATCCTGAAAAATCCTATGAAGCGCTAGAAGGTATGGTAGAACACGTAAAAAATATTTTGCAAGAACTAAAATTACCGTATCGAATTTTGCGTTTGTGTGGAGGTGATATGGGGTTCACATCGGCATTGACTTATGACTTTGAAGTCTTTTCGACAGCTCAAGATCGTTGGTTAGAAATCAGTTCGGTATCTAATTTCGAAACCTTTCAAGCCAATCGTTTGAAATTGCGTTTCAAGGACAAAGACGGAAAAAATCAGTTGGCGCATACGCTTAACGGAAGTTCATTGGCCTTACCGAGAGTGTTAGCGGGTATTTTAGAAAATTATCAAACCCCAGAAGGAATTGTAATTCCTGAGGTATTGAGAAGTTATTGTGGGTTTGATATAATCAATTAAAAAGTTAATCTTTTTAAAACCATGTACTAATTTATCACAAAAGTGTTACTTTAGTACATTGTCGTTTTTATCTAAATAAATGAAAAAACTTTTTCTACATATAGCCTTGTTTTTCTCTCTAATCGTTTTTTCTCAAAACGAGCAATTGGCGCAGAATTATTTTGACAAAGGCGATTTCGAAAAAGCAAAAATAAGTTACGAAGAATTATTAAAATCGCAATCGGGAAATGGAAATTATTTTCAAAAAATAATTGATTGTTACCAGCAATTACAACAATATGCACTTGCCGAAAAATCCATTCAAGATCGATTAAACAAATACAATCAAGCCAGCCTTTTGGTAGAATTGGGGTATAATTATCAGGTACAAAAAAACGAAAGCAACGCCAAGAAATATTACGATTTAGCATTAGATAGAATTAAGAAAAACCCAAACGAAGTATACGGAGTTGCAGCTACTTTCGAGCGAAAGGCATTGGTAAATTATGCTTTACAATCCTATGAATTGGCAATTGTATTAGAACCTAATTTTAATTTCAACTATCAAATGGCCATGCTTTACGGTCAGATGGGCAATACTGAAATGATGATTGAAAAATTCCTGACTGAAGCCTACGCCAATCCACAAAATTCTATCATGATTCAAAATCAATTGTCTCGTTTCATGACTGAAGATGCGAATCTGACTTTCAATGAAACTCTTCGAAAAGCTTTGTTAATAAGAGCTCAGAAGAATCAGGATGTTTTTTGGAATGAATATTTGAGCTGGTTTTATGTGCAACAAAAAGAATATGGAAAAGCATTTATTCAAGAAAAAGCCATTTACAAAAGAAATCCCGAGACATTTTCTAATATTGTAAATTTAGCACAATTGGCTAAAGAAGAAAACGAATTAGAAACCGCAAAAGAAATTTTGACTTTTGTTTTAGAAAATACTAAGGATTTGGAGTTGTTGATTCAGGCGCATACTTTTTTAATTCAAATGCGAATAGAAGCAGCAAAGGAAGTAGACTATAAAGCCATTGAAACTGATCTTGAATTAGTAGTAAAAGAGTTTGGTATATCACCCTATTCTCTTTCATTGCAAATTCTTCAATCCCATTTTCTTACTTTTAATTTAAAACGTCCTGAGCAAGGAAAAATCATCCTCAAAAACGCTTTAGAATTGCCTTTAAGCGAATATGAAAAAGCAGATATCAAAATGGAATTAGCAGATATTTTGCTTTTTGAAGAAAAATTCAATCAAGCATTAATCTATTATTCTCAAATTGAAGAAGATTTAAAAAATGATGTTATAGGTCATGAAGCTAGTTTGAAAGCGGCTAAAACCAGTTATTTTAAAACTGATTTTGAATGGGCTCAAAAACAGTTTGCGGCACTCAAATCGGCTTCTAGCCAATTGATAGCCAACGATGCACTCGAATACTTTCTTTTAATTAATGACAATACCGTTGCCGACTCGACTCAAACAGCTTTGAAGCGTTTTGCTCATGCTGATTATTTGTTATACCAAAATAAAACTACAGAAGCTTTAGCTGAATTTCAGTCAATTCTAAATAGTTTCAAAGGTAAAGACATAGAAAGTGTAACCTTGTTTCGATTAGGAAAAGTTTACGAAAAACAAGGTGACTTTCTTTCGGCTTTAAGCCAATATCAAGAAATTATTAAACATCACAGTAACGGAATTTACATTGATGAAGCGTATTATTTTTCGGCTGAAATTTACAATAAGCAAATCAAAGACATTGAGAAAGCTAAGTCGTTATACGAACAAATTATTTTTCATCACGAGGATAGTATTTATTTTACAGATTCGAGGAAAAAATACCGACAATTACGAGGCGACACCAACTTATAAAAAGTGTAGAAGGTTTAGAAATGAGTTAAAAGTTTAGCTAATAACTTTCCTAAACCTTCTAAACCTTAAACCTTCTAAATTAAAAAAAAATGATTATATACAATGTAACAACTAATATACAGGAGAGCGTTCATGACCAATGGTTAACTTGGATGCAGGAAAAACATATACCAGATGTTCTTTCAACGGGTAAGTTTACTTCGGCTAGAATGGTTCGAGTGCTTATTGAAGAAGAAATGGGCGGAATGACTTATGCGGTTCAGTATGCTACAAAAAGCAAAGAGTTGTTACAAAAATATTATAAAGAAGACGCACCAAGGTTGCAAGAAGAAGCTATGAAATTATTTGCCGACAAAGCACTTTCTTTCCGAACGGAACTTGAATATGTAAGTGAACATTATTCGTTAGCGAGTGCTCAGTAATTTCTAAAAAAGTCCAAATTCTAAACAATAAATGAGATTGCCTCTCACCTCGCAATAACCATGGAAAAAGTAAAAGCCAAAAAACATCTCGGACAACATTTTCTTAAAGATGAAAGTATCGCTAAGGATATTGCTGATACCTTAAATCTTGAAGGCTATGATGATGTCTTAGAAATAGGGCCAGGAATGGGCGTGCTCACCAAGTATTTATTAGACAAGCCTATTATTACTTATGTTATTGAAATTGATACAGAGTCGGTTACCTATTTAGAGGAGAATTATCCTAAATTAAAGGATAAAATTATTTCTAAAGATTTTTTGAAATACAATATCAACGAAATTTTTGAGGGCAAGCAATTTGCTATTATTGGAAATTTCCCCTATAACATTTCTACTCAAATTGTTTTTCGAGCATTAGAATATCGCAACCAAATTCCAGAGTTTGCCGGCATGTTTCAAAAAGAAGTAGCGGAAAGAATTTGCGAAAAAAAAGGAAGTAAAACCTACGGAATTCTGTCGGTTTTGGCGCAAGCATTTTACGATGCGGAGTATTTGTTTACGGTAGATGAAAATGTATTTATTCCGCCCCCAAAAGTAAAATCGGGCGTATTGCGTTTGCGCAGAAAAGAAAATTACAGTTTGCCTTGTGGCGAAAAATTATTTTTTACTATCGTTAAAACTGCCTTTCAACAAAGAAGAAAAACGTTGCGTAACAGTTTAAAAACATTAAATTTATCTGATAATTTAAGAGAAGATAGTATCTTTGACCTCAGACCAGAACAATTGTCTGTAGAACAATTTATAGGATTGACAAAAAAAATAGAAGCCGATGGAGTTTAAAATCAGCAAAGAACTAATTCAACAATTAGAGCAATTGATTCAAAATAAAGACGACCAGCAATTGGAAGTCTTATTGAATGATTTGCACCATGCTGATATTGCCGAAATCCTAGATGAACTTGATTTTGACGAAGCAACTTATATTTTTAAAGTTTTAGATAGCGAAAAAACAGCCGAAATCCTTCTGGAATTAGAAGACGATTTACGGGAAAATATTTTAAGTCGACTCTCACCAAAAGAAATTGCAGAAGAACTCGATGAGCTAGAAACCAATGATGCTGCCGATATTATTGCCGAACTTTCTAAAGATAGAAAAGAAGAAGTAATTTCTGAACTTCAAGATGTAGAACATGCCAAGGACATCGTCGAATTACTTCGTTATGATGAAGATACCGCAGGAGGAATCATGCACAAAGAATTAGTGAAAGTCAACGAAAACTGGAACGTTCTTACTTGTGTTAAGGAAATGCGAATTCAGGCCGAAAATATTTCTAGAGTACATTCTATTTACGTGGTAGACGATGAAGATAGGCTTAAAGGACGTTTGTCATTAAAAGATTTATTGACAACCTCAACCAAAACACCAATAAGTGAAGTCTATATTCGAAAATTAAATTATGTTAAAGTAGATACGGAAGACGTAGAAGTGGCACGTATCATGCAAAAATACGATTTAGAAGCCATTCCTGTAACCGACGAGCTTGGACGATTAGTGGGAAGAATTACCATTGATGATATCGTAGATGTAATAAAAGACGAAGCCGATAAAGATTATCAATTAGCGGCGGGTATCTCTCAAGACGTAGAAGCCGATGATAGTATTTTCGAATTAACCCGAGCCCGATTACCGTGGTTGGTTTTAGCTTTACTTGGCGGTTTTATAACCGTTAAGGTTTTAGGTTTGTTTGAAGGCGCCATGCTAGAACACGGGAAACTGTTCTTTTTTACACCACTTATTGCGGCGATGGCAGGTAATGTTGGCGTACAATCGTCAGCAATTATTGTTCAAGGTTTGGCAAACGATACTTTGAGTGGCTCCTTATTTAATCGATTAATTAAGGAAGTTTCGCTAAGTCTTTTAAACGGATTAATTTTGGCAACGATATTGTTTTTAGGCAGTCATTTTTTGTTAAATGTTGAAGTAATTATAGGTATTATCGTAACCATTGCCTTGGTTTCAGTAATTATTATTGCCTCTTTAATAGGGACATTTATTCCATTGTTGCTCGATAAATTTGGAATTGATCCAGCATTAGCTACAGGGCCATTTATTACAACAAGCAATGATATTTGTGGAATTTTAATTTACTTTTCGATTGCCAAATTAATTTTAGGATTTTAAATTTTTAAACATGAACGTACATATTATAGGAGGAGGAAATCTCGGAGTTGCTATAGCTTTAGGAATTGCAAAATATGCTAAAGGCAATCAAGTAACTATAACCAGAAGAAACACGGCAAGTATTTTACATTTAGAACAATTGGGCGTTACTGTTTCTACAGACAACAAACACGGAATTCAAGAGGCAGATATAATTATTCTAACTATAAAACCGTATCAAATAGATACCGTTTTAAACGAAATTTTACCTGTAATTTCCAATAAAGTAATTGCTTCTGCTGTAAGTGGAGTGTCAATCGAAAATTTACAGAAAAAGATAGGCAATTCAAACAGTGCCGTTCGAATCATGCCTAATATTGCTGCTCAATTCGGCGCCTCAGCCACTTGTGTAGCGTTTCAAGAGCAACATAAAGAGAAAGCTCAAAACGTAGTCGCTCTTTTTCAAGATTTAGGTACAGCACCTATCATTGACGAAAAATTAATGGATGCAGCCACAGTTTTGGCAGCCAGCGGAACAGCTTTTGCCTTACGTTACATTCGTGCTTCTATGCAAGCCGGAATAGAAATAGGATTTGATTGGCAAACCGCCTTGGCGATTTCTGCTCAAACCGTAAAAGGTGCTGCCGAAATGATTATGGAAGAAAACATACACCCAGAACAATTAATAGACCGAGTTACCACGCCACAAGGCTGTACTATTGCAGGTTTGAGCGAAATGGAAACTCACGGATTCAGTTCTTCATTAGTTCGCGGAATTAAAGCGGCCTTAAAGAAAATCAAAGGATAAAATAAATTTATAGCCATTTTAAATCATTAAGAAATTTAAGATTTATTAAGTTTAGTTGTTTGTGCACCTTGAAAAATAATTGTTTATTAATTAAATTTAAGTTTTGTTAAGTTAAAATTTGTTTTAGATTAGCTATTTACACCTTTGCTTAACTTTCTTAATGGTTTGAAAAAAATTCAATTTTCACAACATTTGCTATAGAACCAATATTGTTAATCTTGATTCAAAAATCAATACCTTGAAAACACCAATAAAAATCCTCCACATCGACAGCAATCATCCATTACTTTGGGACCAATTGCAAGAGGCTGGATTTGTGAATCATGAAGATTTCACTTCCTCTAAAGAGGAAATAGAAGCTAAAATTTATGACTACCAAGGAATTGTTATTCGGAGTCGATTTAAAATTGATAAAACTTTTATAGATAAAGCTATCAATTTGCAATTTATAGCTAGAGTAGGTGCTGGTTTAGAAAGTATCGATTGTGATTATGCCATAAGTAAAAACATACAACTTATTGCCGCACCAGAAGGCAATAGCAATGCCGTTGGCGAGCATGCATTGGGAATGCTATTGTCGCTTTTTAATAATTTAAATCAAGCCCATAGCGAAATCAAGTCAGGACAATGGAATCGTGAAAGCAATCGAGGTCATGAACTAAATGGAAAAACTGTTGGAATCATTGGTTATGGCAATATGGGAAAAGCATTTGCAAAAAAACTTCGAGGCTTTGATGTTGAAGTTTTGTGTTATGATATTCTAGAACATGTTGGCGATGCCAATGCCAAACAAGTTTCTTTACACCAATTACAAGAAAAAGCCGATGTCCTAAGTCTTCATATTCCTTGGACACCTGAAACGGATAAAATGGTAAATACTGCTTTCATCAATGCTTTTGCAAAACCGTTTTGGCTCATAAATACGTCACGTGGGAAAAATGTAGTCACTTCTGATTTAGTTGTTGCTTTACAATCTAAAAAAATTCTAGGAGCTGGTTTAGATGTTTTAGAATACGAGAAACTTTCGTTTGAAAGCCTTTTTCAAGATGCCGAAACTCCAGCTGCTTTACAATATCTTTTAAAAGCGAATAATGTTATCCTTACTCCACATATCGCGGGCTGGACATTTGAAAGCCATGAGAAATTAGCGCAGGTTATTGTGGATAAAATTAAAGGAATGTATTTTTAAACTTCTAGTAATCAATTATTCCAATATTTTCTTATTTTTATAACATCAAAAAATAAAAATAATGGAAAATTCAAAAACAGAACATTGGAATGCACCACAACAAAACTTTCAGCCAGAAAATAAAAAAGTAGTTGCAGGAGTTTTAGCAATTTTATTAGGTTCTTTAGGAATACACAAGTTTATTCTTGGCTATACTACTGAAGGAATTATCCAAATTGTGTTAAGCATCATTACTTGCGGAATAGCAGGAATAGTTCCTTTTATAGAAGGAATCATTTATTTAACAAAAACGGATGAGGAGTTTTATAATACCTATCAACTCAATAAAAGAGGTTGGTTTTAAAGCTACTACTGTTCTTTTTCAGATAATTTACGTTCCAGTTCCGCTTGAAATTCTTCCATTACAGGTTTCATCGTGCTTTCGGGTATGTCGGCAATGCGAATGTACATCAAGCCGTCGATGGCGTTATTGAATAGAGGGTCTACATTAAAAGCAACGACTCTCGCATTTTGTTTGATGTATTTTTTTATCAAAACGGGTAAGCGTAAACTTCCTGGTTCGAGTTCGTCTATGATTTTGTCGAATTTGTTTAAATCGGATTCCGCTTCATCAAAAATAAAATCCTTATCGGCATCTTTCAATTTTACTTTATATTCTTTTTTAGGGTGAATATATTGGGCAATGTAAGGATCGTAATAATTTGATTTCATAAATTCAATCATTAACGATTTCGAAAAATCAGAAAATTGATTGCTAATACTTACACCACCAAGCAAAAATTTATGCTCAGGATAGCGTAAAGTAGTGTGAATAATTCCTTTCCAAAGCAAGAAAAGTGGCATTGGTTTTTGTTGGTATTCTTTAGTAATAAAAGCGCGCCCCATTTCGATCGATTTGTGCATCATGTCATGCAATTCAGGTTCAAATCTAAAAAGATCATTCAAATAAAAACCTTCAATGCCGAATTTCGGAAATATTTTAGCTCCCAATCCCATTCTATAAGCCCCTGCAATTTTTTTGGTATCATCGTCCCATAAAAACATATGGTGGTAATATTGATCAAACTTATCCAAATCGATAGATTCATTCGTGCCTTCTCCCACTTCTCGAAATGTAATTTCTCGTAATCGCCCAATTTCGTGAAGAATATTAGGAATTTTAGAGGCGTCAGTGAAAAAAACTTCGTAGTTTTTGCTTTGTAATAATCTAGAATCAGAACTTCGCAAAAGCGCTATTTCATGAATCATATTGTCAATATTAGCCGCAGTAACAATTTTTTTTGGATTTTTAGGAAAACTTAAATTGGGAGTTGTTAGTAGCTTGCTTTCCTTTTCAAAAGGATTGGCAAGCATATAGGTTTTCTTTCTTAAAAATTCCGAATAGTCTTCTATAGATTTGTATTCGTTTTGTTCATTTACAGAAATAGGTTTTCCTACACGAACTTTTATAACCCTATGTTTTTGACTAAAGACTTCAGAAGGTAATTTTGCCGTACGAAGTGTTCCTCCAATTTTAGAAAGCAAATAAAACAACCGGCTGTTTTTAGCATGAAAATAAATAGGAACTACAGGAACTTGTGCTTTTCTAATTACTTTTATTGCTCCTTCCTCCCAAGGTTTGTCAACCATTAATTTCCCGTCTTTGTAGGTTGAAACTTCTCCTGCGGGAAACATACCTAAGGGTTTTCCGTCACTTAAATGGCGAAGGGTTTCCTTAATTCCAACCACACTAGATTTAGCATCTTTGTGATTCTCGAAAGGATTAACGGGCATGATATATTTTTTCAGAGGTTCAATTCTGTGCAGCAAAAAATTAGCAATTATTTTAAAATTAGGTTCTCTTTCTAACATTAATTTAAGCAGCAAAACCCCATCAATTCCACCTAAAGGATGGTTGGATATGGTAATATAAGCACCTTCTTTAGGCAAACGCTTTAAATCTTCTTCAGGAATCTCGAATTTTATTTGTAAATCTTCTAGAATACCATTCAAAAAGTTAACATCTTCTAAATGTTTGTTGCGGTCGTATACTTTGTTTAACGTTGAAATCTTTAAAACCTTCATCAATAACCAACCCGAAAAAGTTCCTAAAACTCCGTATTTATCAGTGTTTATTGCTTTTGCAACTTCTTTAGCGGTAACTAAACCCATCTCGTTTTTTGTTTAAAGTACGATGAACAAAGATAGAAAAAAACTCCATTAACCAACTATTGCAAAATTTGATTTTTATGTGTTTTTTATAACCAATGCTTTTCATTTTTTATTACTTTTGGTTCACAAAAAAATAATAATGAGAATTATTTCGTACAACGTTAACGGAATTCGGGCAGCAATTTCTAAAGGCTTTATTGATTGGCTGCTACATGCAAACCCAGATGTAATTTGTCTGCAAGAAATTAAAGCGACTCCAGAACAAATCCCAACTTTAGACTTTGAACTTGCAGGGTATCCCTATCATTATTGGTTTCCAGCAACAAAAAAAGGATATAGTGGCGTTGCTATTTTGTCAAAAGTAAAGCCTAATAATGTAGTTTTTGGAACAGGAATTGATCACATGGATTTTGAAGGTAGAAATCTTCGCATTGACTTTGACGATTTTTCGGTTATGAGTTTGTATTTGCCTTCAGGAACAAATATTGAGCGATTGGATCATAAATTTATGTTTATGGATGATTTTCAGAATTATATAAATGAATTAAAAAAAGAAATTCCGAATCTCATCATTTGTGGCGATTACAATATTTGCCATGAAGCAATAGACATTCACGATCCTGTTAGAAATAAAACAGTTTCAGGATTTTTACCAGAAGAACGTTCATGGTTAGACGGTTTTTTAAAATCAGGGTTCATCGATAGTTTTAGATTGTTGAATAAAAATCCGCATCACTATACATGGTGGAGTTATCGGGCAGGAGCAAGAGGAAATAATAAAGGTTGGCGAATAGATTATTGTTTGGTTAGCGAGTCATTGAAAGATAGGATTAGCAGAGCTTTTATTTTATCAGAAGCCAAACATTCAGATCATTGTCCGACAGTTGTAGAAATAGATTAATTAAAATAATAAATTAAATAAAATGATAAAAAAAATAGTTTTAGGAGCTGTTGTAATTGCATTAACGGTTTCCTGTGTTTCTAAAAAAGTGTACAACGAATTAGAAAATAAGTATTCCGATTTAAAAAAGGAAAACAGACGACTTTTAGATGATGGAGAAGATTGCATAAAAGCAAAAAACGAACTCGATCTAGCTAATACAACACTAAAATCGGAATTGGATAAGACCAAATCTGAACGTGATAAATTGCTATCTGACTTTAATTCAGCAGATAAAAATTTAAAAACTTTGCAAGCTTCCTACAACGCATTAGAAAAAAACAGCGACGAAGCATTAGCAGCGAATATGAACAAAAATCGAGAGTTGTTATCGCAATTAGAAGCAAAACAAAAAGCACTTGCTACAGAACAAGACCGTTTTAATAAATTAAAAGGCGATTTACAAGCCAAATCCGAGCGACTTGCAGAACTAGAAGCTTTGATGGCGGCTAAAGAAGCGAGTATGCAAAAACTAAAAGAGACATTGTCGAAAGCGTTGAATAGTTTTGAAGGAAAAGGATTGACTGTGCAACAAAAAAACGGAAAAGTGTATGTTTCAATGGAAAACAAATTATTATTCAGTTCAGGAAGTTGGGCCGTGGGAGCAGAAGGTCGCAGAGCCGTTGTAGAAGTAGGAAAAGTGCTTGGTGCAAATCCTGATATTTCGGTACTTATAGAAGGGCATACAGATGATGACGCCTATGGCGGTTCAGGACCAATTGCAGATAACTGGGATTTATCTACCAAAAGAGCAACGGCAATTGTAACTATTTTAGGAGAAAACAAAAGCATCAACAAGCAAAATCTTACCGCTGCTGGTAGAAGCGAGTATGCCCCTTTGGCTAGTAATTCTACTGCTGATGGAAAAGCAAAAAACAGAAGAATTGAAATTATTCTTACTCCTAGATTAGATGAAATTTCTAAGATGTTGAATGAATTGTAATTCTAGAAATTAGGAATTTCAATATTTAAAAATCATATAAGACAACCTTTGTTGTTACAAAACAATACATTAAAGTACCCGAATGAAATACAACACATTACCCAATACCGATATTAAAGTAAGTAAAATTTGCCTAGGCACGATGACTTTTGGCGAACAAAATACCGAAGCCGAAGGCCATGCTCAAATGGATTTTGCGTTAGATAAAGGCATTAATTTTTTTGATACAGCCGAAATGTACTCAGTTCCAGGAAGAAAAGAAACTTACGGAAGTACAGAGAAAATAATAGGAACGTGGTTTAAAAAATCAGGAAATAGAGATAAAGTTATTTTAGCGTCTAAAATCGCTGGGCCTAATCCTGGTTTGGGGTACATAAGAGAAAACATGGATTTTTCTCCAGCAAGTATTGCCCTATCCATAGAGAAAAGTTTAACCCGTCTGCAAACCGATTATATCGATTTGTATCAATTGCATTGGCCAGAGCGAAAAACTAATTTTTTTGGGCAACGTGGTTTTAAGGTACAAGATGATGGGTGGGAAGATAATATTCATTCCGTTCTAGAAACTTTAGAAAGTTTTATAAAACAAGGTAAAATAAATCATATTGGGGTTTCTAATGAAACGCCTTGGGGTATTATGCGTTTCTTAGAGGAAAGTAAATACCACAATTTGCCGAGCATAAAAACCATTCAAAATCCGTATTCTTTACTCAACAGACTTTTTGAAAATGGTTCTTCTGAAATTTGTATGCGAGATAATGTTGGTTTGTTAGCCTATTCTCCGTTAGCTTTTGGGTTGTTATCCGGTAAATTTTTATCCGGTGCAAGTCATCTAAAAGCAAGAATTACATTGTTTCCTCAATTTTCGAGATACAACAGTACACAATGCGCTGAAGCTACAAAACAGTATCAAGAGATTGCTCATAAAAACGGATTGTCATTAACTCAAATGGCTTTAGCGTTTGTAAACCAACAACCTTTTGTTACCAGTAATATCATTGGAGCTACCAATTTAGAACAATTAGAAGAAAACATTAATTCGATTCATGTTACGCTTACAGATGAAATAATTCGGGATATAAATGCTATTCATAATACAATTCCTGATCCAGCACCATAGAAATCTTAATCAAAATATAGGCTTGAAATGTAATTTTAGTTGAATGCCTTTCAAGCCAATATGTTAATTACAAATTCCCAATTCTCTTGTCTTTAGGATACTTAAACTTGTAGGCCAATCTTATTTTCTTGGTTTCATTTGGATTTAAATCTAAATCCCAAGTTAGAATTCCAGTTTCTGTATTCACTTTTGTTTTGTAAGTTTCTAGTAATTCCTCATCAATTTCTTTATCAGGGCTAACTGAACATTGGTCTTTCAACAACATTTGAAAAGACTCATTTTTGTTATTTTTTACTGTAATATCTAAGGTAAAAGTTTACTTCATATAAAGATACTGTACAAAAAAAGTGTGTAAAGTTAAAAATTTGTAATTTTAAATTACTAACGATAAACTTACAGACTAATGAACT